>CAZCLJ010000275.1:0-6003 GCA_964499465.1 uncultured Hyphomicrobiales bacterium | reverse complement strand
GAAACGAAGTGAAGAATCTCACAACTCATTGCTACCACAGAGTTTGAGATTCCTCGCTTCGTTTCGGAATGACAAGAAATGTTTATTAGGTTTTCAATAAATTATTACATTAGTAGTTATAAACTAATGACTAATGACTAATGACCAATAACTCATTGAACGATATTTGCTAACTGCGAAATTATTCTTTACGAGGCAATTCTTCTAACTCCTTTATTTTAGTTATGGGGTAAGGAGTTCTGAGTTGAGAAGTATTGCTTTTGAAATATTCTTTTTTGTGTTCTTAGTGAAATACTTTGTGCCCTTTGTGTTAAAAGAAAAACCACAAAGAACACAATGATTTAACGAAGAACACAAAGAATTATGTTTTAAATATTAAAAAGAGATTTTAATATTAAATTGCCTATGTGTTATGTGAGTTAATAATATTTTGATAGCTTGAAAACAAAAAAGTATTGTATGAGATTTCTTATTAACATAAAATTTTGTAATTTATGATAATTAAATAATGAATTTTAAAAATCGAAAATAATTAAATTATGAAAAAACTTGGACTATTTGTTTTGTTATCATATTCTTGCTTATTTTTATTTGGAATGAATAGTCGTAATGAAAATGATGTAATTGAGCAGGATACGATTGTTTTAGAAAGTTTTTTGACGAATACCAGTTTAAGTAGTAAATGGTTTTTTTCTAAAATAAATTCAATATGGTATCTAATAAAACAGGTAACAAATGCTGATTAGAACTATATTTAAAGCAATTTAATATGAAAACATTTTTAAAGGTATTTTTAACTTTGATTCTTGTTTATACTCTGATAGGTAAAACATATACTTCAGTTTTTTATTTAAATTTTTTAAAATATGATAATACAAATATTATGCATTATCATTTGCCTAATCTTATTATCTTATTAACTTGCATAATATCAATAATATTTCTTTGGAAAAAGAAGAAAATCTTCACTACAAATATTTTTGTTCAGATAATAATAACCGTAATTCTTTTTTATAGTTTAATGTTTAATGGCTATGTTTCTTTATTTGAATTTTTAGCTCGTGGAAGGAATAATAATCACAATGAGATAATATTTCTTTCTGATATTCCTAATATGCTTTCCTATATTGTGGTAATCAGCTACTTGGTATATTATAATATTATAAAATCAATCAAATCAGCATAAAATATTATTAGAAAAATCCTACTTCTTGCTAAAAAACAAGCTGATTGTAAAAAATATTGCCTGAATTAAAATAATCACGGCACCAGTAGGCAAATCCAATTGAATTGATGCAACTAATCCTACAAAGGAACTTACTATTCCAATTATTATTGAATAAATTGTCATTTGGAAAAAAGTAGAGGAAATAAGCCGCGCCGTTGCAGCAGGTATTACAAGAAATGCAGTAAGCAATACAATTCCAACAACTTTTATTGAAATTACTATTGTAACTGAGATTAGAACTGAAAGAATATATTCACCTTTAAGGACTGAAATTTTGTCAGCTTGTGCCAGTTCCACATCAAAAGTAGCATAAGCCCATTTTTTCCATTGTGAAAAGAAAGTTCCGACTGAAAGTAAAGCAAGCAGAGAACTGAAAATCAGGTCAATTTTTTGCACTGAAAGAATTGAACCGAACAGGTAAGTAAATGCGTCATTGGTATATCCTTTTTTTAGCGATAAAAATATTATGCCCAGTGCTACAGCAACAGAAAAAAGAATACCAACTGAAGTATCGCCACTTAATTTTGATTTTTCTTTTAAATAAACAATTAGAATTGAAATGATTACAGTGAAAGGGAGTGCGACCCAAAGTGGTTCAGTTTCGAGAAGCAGCCCTAAAGCAGCGCCACCAAAAGCAGAATGGGCAAGACCGCTACCGAGAAAACTTAATTTCCTTTGAACGATAAAGACGCCATAGTAGCTTGTAACAAAACCAATTAAAATACCGGCAATGGCAGCTCGTTGGATGAAGGGCAAGCTAAAAATTTCAATCATTTTCTTTTACTCCAAAAATCATTTCATGTTCGTGTCCAATATGTCCAAAAGCACGTCTTAGAGTCTTTTCTTCAAATGCAATTTTTGGCGGTGCATAGCAAATTTGGGTGCAGTTGAGCATTAGCACAAAATCTGCGTGATGAAATGCTGCTTCCCAGTCGTGAGTAACCATAATTATTGTAGCATTATTTTCGATTTTGTATTTGTCAATCAAGCGGTTTAAATCGTTTTCACTTGCAAAATCAATACCAGTTGCCGGCTCATCTAAAATCAATAATTTTGGATGTCTTGCAATGCTTCGGGCAAGATAAATTCTTTGCAACTCGCCGCCGGAAAGTTTGCTAAGTGGCCTTTCGGAAAGATGAGAAGCACCGACTTTTTCCAATGCCAGCATCGACTTTTCTTTTAATTCCTTATTTATTTTTTGGGGCCAGAAACCCAGAATACCTGTTGCAACCAACTCAATTGGCAGTGCAGGAAAACTTCTATCCAATGTCTTTATTTGCGGAACGTATCCAATATCTGTTCTTTTTACTGATTTCGGCTCTTGTCCAAAAATGCTTATGCTTCCTGAATCAACCTGAATCAATCCAAGAATTGCCTTTAACAAAGTTGATTTGCCACCACCATTGGGACCAACAACAGTAATGAAACTGCCTTCTTCAATTTGAAAAGAAACATTGCATAGTGCCTTGTGCGAACCAAATTTTAAACTTATATTATCAACGCTAACAGCAATATTTTTCATTATTTTTCAAGTGCTTGTTTTAAAGTGCGTGCATTATAAAGAATCAAGTCCCAGTATGAATTTCTTCCTTCAATTCCGCCAGTTGGGTCAAGAATGAAAATATTTAAACCAGTTGCTTCTGAAATGACTTTGGCTGGTTTGTCTGGTAGCTGTGGTTCAGAAAAAATTGCCTTTGTTCCGGAGCTTTTGATTTTTTCGATTAAATTTGCAAGATAGCGCGGGCTTGCTTCTTTTCCGGGAGAAAGTTCAATAGCTCCGGCATAATTCAGATTATACCGTTTTAGCATATACCTAAAAGAAGGGTGGAAAAGGAGAACATTTTCCCCAACAACATTTTTTAGCATTACTTCAACTTGCCTGTTAAGCAAATCAAGCCGCTTTTCAAATGCAGCAGCGTTTACTCTGTATGTATTGCTGTTTTCAGGGTCTAAGCTGCAAATTGTATCAACTAATTTTGGAAGCATTGCTTTTACTGTGAGTGGGTCAGTCCAGAAGTGCGGGTCAATATCGCCGGAATTATGCTCACATTCTTCGCTGTGTGTATGCCCTGAATGTAACTCTTCATCATAATATAAAAGATTTTCTTTGGGAATAAAATCAATTATTTTTATAAAAGATTTGGCAGGTAGCTTTTCTGCCCAAGCGTCTAACAGGGGAGATACATAGAAAAGGCAGTTAGCAACCTGCACTCTGCTGATGTCTGTCGGCTTCGGTGAATAAGTATGCGGCGATGCACCTTGCGGAACTATATTTATTACTTTTCCTTTTGTCCCAACTATGTGTTCTAGAATATATTGAGTTGGGTAATTGGTTGTTACAAAAATCGGATTGCTATATTGTGAACTGCAGTTTGTTATCAGTAAAAAAACTATTGCAATTATTCCAAATATTCTCATTTTTTTTCCTTTTGAAAAATAAAATTTAACAAATTTATTTACAAAATATCATAATTCAAAATTAAATAAAATGAAATTGTAATGCTAAAAAAAGAAAGGTAGATTCAGAACTCCTAACCCTATTACGAAAATAAAGGAGTTAGGAGATTTGCCTCGTAAAGAATAATTGCGAAGTTAGCAAATATCGTTTTATTAGTTATTGGTCATCGGTCATCGGTCATCGGTCATTAGTTTGTAATTCGTTAAAAGACTTATTATATTGTGTCATTCCGAAACGAAGTGAGGAATCTCAATGTCTGTGGTAGCAAGGAGTTGTGAGATTTCTCACTTCGTTTCGAAATGACACTTTAATTGTATTTATGAAAGCAACTTGGTATTAAGAGTGATATTAAAAACCAATAATCAAATAGAATTACTTCCGTAATCTTTCAATTTCATCAAAACCTTTAATACCTAATGATCTAGAGAGTTTTAAAAGTTTTTTTGCTTCAATATCGCCCAAAATATATATTATTGTAGCACCATCGTTTTCAAGTGCAATCATAAGAAACTCAGATATATTTTTGGGGTTCTTTGTACTTTTTTTTGTCAGGAACTGGACGTGGTTTCCGTCTTCTTTCACTTCCATAAGTTTAGTATATTCTGAAATATTGACGTTCTTTTCAATATCTTTTTTAAACTCATTTAGAGTTTTTGTATCAGCCCCTCCTTTTGATTCTTTACTTTCAATAGTTAAGACTTTAACACTTTTAATGCTTTCCATTAGTTCATTAAATTCCTTGCTATCGTTCATACTTCCAGTTAGCAAAGAAAACATATCTGGTGTTACGTCAACCAAAGTGGCACCTTGAGTGTTATTATACTTCTGAAATAATTTTTCAACCGCTGGATTTTGCGATAATGAAATAATTGGGACGAATAATAGTATGCCTATAATAAGATACTTTTTCATAATAATTTCCTTTAGTTATTTTTAAAAACTTTTGATTTATAATCATAAAACTTTTCAAATTTTATTACTTCTTCAGAAGCAGAATTTAGTTTTTCAATCTCTTGAATTGGACTAAGTCCTTTATCAATGTAATAATTCATTATTGAAAATGCATGCTGTGTGGCATTTAGCTTGTCATCTCTGAAATACGTTAGGTTTAATCCATCTTCTAAATTGTTCCTGCTTGCTGTATTGAAATAGTAAGATATTCCAATAAAAATTATAAAAGTTGCAGCTAAACCCGAAACAGCATAATTTATTATTCGTTTAATCTTCTTTCTCTTGAGTTCATTTTCATTAATCTTTTCAATGAGATTTTCATCAAAATCTATCGGAGCTTTGATTTGTTTCTCATTATCATAATATTCAAACAAATCTTTGAGATATGAATATTCATTTGTAAGGTCATACTTTAAAAGAAATTCCTTTAAGAACAATTCTTCTTCTTTAGTAGTATTACCATCTAAATAATTATTTATTATTTGATTAATATCTTTCATAATTATACTCCTTTATTAGTATTTCTTTAACTTTTTTCCTCGCTCTTGAAAGAGCGACCCGAACATTTAAATTCTGCATATCTAATTGCTTAGAGGTTTCATCAATAGAAAATCCTTCAATATCACATAGTTGAATTACCATCTTTTGTTGCAGTGGCAAACTATCTATGATTTTTTTTACCTTTTCTACTGAATCGTATTGTTCTGCGATTTTATCTATAAGATTATTGTCAATAAGATTTTCAAATTTATATTCCTTTATAAACTTTTTTGAACTTCTTAACTTATCTATGCATAAGTTCTTTGTCGTTAGCATAGCAAATGCTTCAATATTTGAATGGTTTTCTAATTTATCCCTTTTGTTCCATAGCCGTAGAAAAACTTCCTGTAAGGTATCTTTTGCTTCTTCATTGTCGTTTAAAATTCTTAAAGCAAAACGATAACACTTATCTTTGTGTATTAATACCTTAATTTTAAATTCTTCAACGTTCATATATTTTTCCCTTATTCTGAAAATTAAACGTTTAAGGAAATGAAACGTTACATTATTGCATTTTTATTTTTACAAAACCAACAAGAAGTAGTGCAAAGGGATTCAAAATTATAATTTTTAGGACACGCCCCAATAATCCAATAATAATTAATAACTCAACTTTCCTAGTGTTGTAATTCGTTAAAAGACTTATTATATTGTGTCATTTCGAAACGAAGTGAGAAATCTCACAAGTCATTGCTACTACGGAACTTGAGATTCCTCACTTCGTTTCGGAATGACAAGAAATGTTTATTAGGTTTTCAATAAATTATTACACTAGTAGATAAAATGAAGTAAATATAGAGTAGTAGTGATTTATAAATAAAATAAT
>CAZCLJ010000274.1:0-6018 GCA_964499465.1 uncultured Hyphomicrobiales bacterium | reverse complement strand
AACTTTTGTGAAAATACCCTTCCCAAGTGCAACTTGGGAAGGAGGATTTGTAACTTTTTTTTCAATATTTTTGTCATACTATCAGCTTGCTGATAGTATGACTTTTGCTTCTTATTTAGTTCATTTTCTCAAAAGTAAACGTCTTCGTTTATATTCGCCTCAGAATAACCGCCAAAATGTGATGTCATTGGTAAGCGCAGCGAAAAATCTCACAAGTAATTGCTAACACGAAACTTGAGATTTCTCACTTCGTTTCGAAATGACACCTTTCTGGGTAATTTGCGCAATTGTTCTTTGCGGGGCAAATCTCCTAACTCTTTTATTTTCGTTATGGATTTAGGAGTTCTGTATTTTTAGCATTTATATTGTTTTATTATTTTATTATCTCAACGAATAAGTTTATAATAAAAATATTCAATTTTATTGACAAATAATTGAACATATTTATACCAAAGTATAAATTTAAAAAATTTTCTACAATAATATAATTACTTGCACGACTTAATTATTGTTAAAAGAGAATTATTATTATTTAATAATTATTATGAATAGAAAAGAAATCAAAGAGATTTTAAAAGAACACGAGTTAAAAGTAACTCCACAGCGGATTTTAGTTCTAGATGCGATGTTCAGTTTGAAAAATCATCCAACAGCAGAGCAAATTCTTGATTATATAAAAAGTTTAAGTGATGATGTTCCTACGGCAACGGTATATAAAATATTAGAACTATACGTAAATAAAGGTATAATTAAAAGAGTGAAAACTGATGAAGATGTTATGAGATACGATTCGGTTTTGGATAAGCATCATCACATTTATTGCTCTCAGTGCAACAAAATCGAAGATTATTACGATATTGAGTTAGACTCACTTTTAGAAAATTATTTTAAAAATAAGAAAATTAATAATTTTGAAATAAAAGATATAAAACTTCAAATTATAGGTGAATTTAAAAATATTTAATTAATTTTTTCACAAATATATAAAGGTAAAACTATGGAAAACCAGGAAGTATTCTCCATTCCGAGAATTAACGAACCAGCACCAGCATTCACTGCTGTAACAACACAGGGAACAATCAATTTTCCCGAAGATTATAAAGGAAGTTGGGTGATTTTATTCAGCCATCCAGCCGATTTCACTCCCGTTTGCACATCTGAATTTATGACTTTTGCAAATATGGAAAAACAATTCAACGAAGCAAACTGCAAACTCGTAGGTCTTTCCGTTGACGGACTTTACAGCCATATTGCATGGCTCCGCACCATTAAAGAAAAGATTGAATACAAAGGAATGAAAAATATTGAAGTAACATTTCCTTTGATTGAAGATATAACGATGGAAGTCGCAAAAAAATATGGTATGATTCAGCCCGGTGAAAGCAATACAAAAGCTGTGCGTGCCGTATTCATTATTGACCCCAAAGGCATAATCAGAACAGTAATTTATTATCCGTTAAGTTTGGGAAGAAATTTCAGCGAACTTTACCGCGCTTTAATTGCTCTTCAGACTGCAGATGCATTTTCAGTAGCAACACCTGCAGACTGGCAGCCCGGTGATGATGTCATTGTTCCTACAGCCGGCTCTTGCGGCGTTGCTAAAGAAAGAATGGAATCAAAAGATGAGGACGTTCATTGCTACGATTGGTTCTTCTGCACTAAAAAATTAGACAAGCAAAAAGTATTGGATACTATTTTAAAGAAGTAGTTTTTTAAATACAATTATTCTAGACTATTATTAAACCATCGGGTGCGCCCGATGGTTTTTTGTTTTTTTAATAACTCAACTTTCCTATCTGAAAATATGAGGTGAATATAGAGTAGTAGTGCATTACAAATAAGATA
The DNA here is from genome assembly GCA_964499465.1 of uncultured Hyphomicrobiales bacterium. Lineage (GTDB taxonomy): Bacteria > Bacteroidota > Ignavibacteria > Kapaibacteriales > UBA2268 > JAAYJM01. The sequence continues at coordinate 4,173 of CAZCLJ010000274.1, read as the reverse complement.
TTATATTTTATTCTTAGGAAATACTATATTTGTTAATATAACCTTTTTACACCTCCCCTGCCCCTCCTTATTAGGAGGGGAATAAGAACTGTTCTATGTTTTAGCGTTCCCCTCCTAACAAGGAGGGGTTAGGGGAGGTGTATTTATAGTCTTTTTATCACTTTTGTTCTTTTTTATATTATTTATATATTACAAGCACTTATGACAACTAGGAAAGTTGAGTTAATAATAATCAAAATAAAATACTACGAATGAACTGGATTTCAGAATTTAAAAGAAATTTTGAGATAATTTGCTAACAAACTATAAATTTTTTCAATATGCAAATAATTACGTAATTTTGAAAAAATTTGAGTTTAATTAAAAAGAATTAAAATGCAAATAAATTTATATAATTCGCTTACAAGAGCAATTGAAGAATTTGAACCAATAAAAGAAAATTTAGTCCGTATGTATTCCTGCGGACCCACGGTTTATAATTATGCTCATATAGGAAATATGCGTGCATTTCTTTTTGCAGATTTGTTGCAAAGAGTGCTCAGAACAGTTGGCAAATATGAAGTCAATTGGGTGATGAACATAACTAATATTGACGACAAGACTATTCGCGACAGCAAACTCGGTAGTGAGCTTTGGAAAAAAGAAATGGGTGAGCAGAGCAATTCTCCACTTGAAAATTTATTGAAATTCACAAAATATTATGAAAATGAATTTTTAAAAGATATTTCACTCCTTGGTATTGATTTAAATCACTTTTTTGCAATGCCAAAGGCAACTGAATATATTGATTCTATGCAAAAATTGATACTAAAAATTATTGATAATGGTTTTGCATACATTTCAAATGGCTCTGTTTATTTTAACGTAATGAAATGGAACGATGCCGATAAATACGGAAAATTATTCAATATAGATTTTGATAATTTCAAAGCAGGAACCCGAATAGACACTGACCAATACGAACGCGAGCAGGCAAATGACTTCGCTCTTTGGAAAGCAAAAAAAGAAGATGAACCATACTGGGAATTTAGAATAGGTGAACAAATTTGCGATGGACGACCGGGCTGGCATATTGAATGTTCCGCTATGGAAGCAGATTTACTCGAACTTCCTTTCGATATTCATACTGGCGGAATTGACCTGAAATTTCCTCATCACGAAGATGAAATAGCTCAAAGTAAAGCAGGATATGGAGTAGAACCAACGGCAGTTTGGTGCCATAATGAATTTCTTGAAGTTGAAGGCGCCAAAATGAGTAAATCTGCTGGCAACTTTTTTACTTTAAGAGATTTATTGGAAAAAGGCATAGACCCAATCGACATTCGGTTTGCAATACTATCTGCTCATTATAGTTCTGTTTTCAACTTTACTTTTGATGGAATTGCTGCTTCAAGAAAAGCAAGATTACGTGTTCAGGACTATATTTATTCTTTATTTGAAGTTCAGGAATTTGCTACTGAAAAAAATGATTTTTCATTAAAAACTGAATTAATTAAATTACTTAGAAATGAAGTATTTAGTCATTTAGCAAATAACCTGCACACTCCAAAAGCACTGGCTTCTCTTTTTAGTTGGCTCAACAATCATACTTCCGAAAGCTTATCAACTGACGAAAAAACTGATTTAATCAAATTTTTTAGTGAAATCAATAATATTTTTGTTGCCTGGGATATAAAAAAACAAATCAAAGAAAACATTATTCCACAGGAAATATTAGAAATTGCAGAATTACGTCTTAAAGCAAGGCGGGAAAAGAATTTTAAGGAATCTGATATTTTAAGGGACAAGTTATTAGATTTAGGTTATTCCATAAAAGACAGCAAAGATTCTTATACAATAGAAAAAATGTGATATTACTCTCGAATATGCACAACAAAATATTAAGTTGGCTCAATTATATACTATCATTTTTAGGTATAGCATCCTTAGTTTCTATTCTTGCTGTAACTGGATTTTACTTAGAACCCGACGAGTTGAATTTTTTTAAAGTAATAATTAAAATTATAATAATTATCTTTATTGCTCAAGAACTTATTCGGCTTATTCTATACAAAAATGTTTTTGAATACCTTATATCTCGCTGGTTTGAAAATCTTTTGGCAATTTTTTTAATACTTGACTTAGTATTTCCTGAGCTATTTCTTGATATATTCTCAAATCTTCTGCCTCATTTGAACTTATCTCAAATATCCCTTATATATCTGGGAATATTGACGCTCGGTATTATATTTTCTGTTATTACTAAAGTGCTTAGACATAGTGAATTCATCTCAAAAATAAAACTTAATCCCGGAGCGGTTTTTGTAATGAGTTTTGCTATAATTATATTTGCTGGAACACTTTTACTTTTACTCCCGAAAGCAGTGCCTTATGGAAAGACACTATCCTTTGTTGATGCTCTTTTTACATCAACAAGTGCTGTTTGCGTAACTGGTTTAACAACTATTGATATATCAAGCAGCTACACTGCATTTGGCAAATTGATTATTATGCTTTTAATCCAAGTCGGCGGACTTGGAATAATGACTTTAACAACATTTTTTGCAGTTTTTCTGACCGGAGGAGTAAGCTATAAATTAAAACTGATGATGCAGGATTTGCTAGACCAAGACAGCATTGGTTCTGCTACTACATTGCTAATCCGCATTACTGTTTTTACACTGGCGATTGAAAGCATCGGAGCTGTGTTGCTTTATCTTTCTCTTGGAGGAAATTTTTCTTCTCCTAATTATAATTATATTTACACTTCTGTTTTTCATTCTGTTTCAGCTTTTTGCAATGCCGGCTTCTCACTTTTCAAGTTAAATTTAATGGATGCGTCCACTCAATACAACTATAATTTTCTTGCTGTCATTATGTTTCTTATTGTTATGGGGGGGCTTGGTTTTCCGGTTTTGAACAATATTGCAACGCTAAATCCTTTTAAAAGAAAAACTAAACGACTTCGTTACCAGATGACAATTTCAAGCAAAGTTGTTATTATTACTACTTTTTGCCTGATTTTATTCGGGACAATGATGTTTTATTTTTCTGAGCCGTTTGCTGCTAATCATAATTTAGATTTTTATGGGAGATTTATTCATTCTATTTTCCTTTCGATAACAGCAAGGACTGCTGGTTTTAATTCAGTTCCTACTGAACTTTTAGCATCATCAACTGTTTTTATTTTAATTTTACTTATGTGGGTCGGCGGTTCTTCCGGTTCTACTGCTGGCGGAATAAAAACAGCAACGTTTTCCGTTATTCTCCTTACCTTATGGAACTTACTAAAAGGTAAGGATAGAGTAGAAATATTTAATCGCCAGATTGACGAAGGAACCATTCGTAAATCACTACTAATCGTTTTTACTTCTTTATCAATCCTATTTATCGGTTTTATGCTCCTACTATTTTTAGAACCATTCAAAAATCCGATTGATTTACTTTTTGAAGCAACTTCAGCTTTAGGAACTGTTGGGCTGTCCCGCAATCTTACTTTCTATTTACATACATCAAGTAAATACGTAGTGATTTTCCTTATGTTTATTGGAAGAATCGGAACTCTTACTTTCCTTCTGTCTTTTGCTCGTCATCCGATTCTTGCCAGATATTCTCTGCCAAAAGAAAATTTATTAATTGGATAGTGTAAAATTAGGGATATGATGATATATTTTGTTATTCCGAACCCCAAGTTAAAGCAAGTGTTTTATTTTAATGGAGATGACATAAGGTTTAGAAAGTTTAGAAAGTTTAGAAAGTTTAGAATTTTAACTTTCGCAAAGTTGGGAAACTTTACGAAAGTATTTTCTTCTAACTTTGCGAAAGTTTAAAATCAGTTAAAAGCATTTGTACTCGCCGTGGATAGAGTTTTGTTTTCTTTCTACTCCGTAGGAGTGTCCGGTTTGTAGAAAAATGATAAAAAAATAGAAAAGCAACGTAGTTGCGACCTATCTTTACTACAAACAGAACACTCCTACGGAGTTTTGTAAACTCAAAATACTTATTCTACAAACAGTATGCAACTACGTTGCTTTTTCTTACACTTTGCGAAAGTTTCTTAACTTTCGTAAAGTTTTGTAGAGTAGAACCAAAGATGTCATTGGTAATGAAGATGAAAAAGGGTTTAGAAAGATTAGAAGGTTTAGAAAGTTTAGAATTTTAACTTTCGCAAAGTTGGGAAACTTTACGAAAGTA
>CAZCLJ010000273.1:0-6030 GCA_964499465.1 uncultured Hyphomicrobiales bacterium | reverse complement strand
CACAAGTCACTGCTACTACAGAACTTGAGATTCCTCACTTCGTTTCGGAATGACACCTTTTCTAGTGTTGTAATTCGTTAAAAGACTTATTATATTGTGTCATTTCGAAACGAAGTGAGAAATCTCACAAGTCACTGCTAACACGAAACTTGAGATTTCTCACTTCGTTTCGAAATGACACCTTTTCTAGGTAATTTGCGCAATTGTTCTTTACGAGGCAAATCTCCTAACTCCTTTATTTCCGTAATGCGGTCTGGAGTTCTGAGATTACAAAAAAGTAAGAATTTCTTTAAATAAAAGTAGAAGTTTAAATAAATAATTTATATACACTTAATTAAAACATAATATAAAAATGCTAAAAATGAAAACTTTGATTTTGCTAACAATAGTATTTTTTGCAGCACTTTCTTTAAATGCCCAAAATGTGATGATTAGTAATATTAACAATCCTAATGAGACATCAATTAGTATTGACCCTAAAAATCCTAATGTATTAATAGTTGGTGCCAATATAAATAATTATTATATAAGCATTGATACAGGTTATACCTGGTCAAAAGGCAACATTTCTTCAAGTTTTGGAGTTTGGGGTGACCCGGTTATTGCAGTTGATACATCAAGTAATTTCTACTATTTTCATTTATCTGACCCCGCAACAGGTAATTGGATTGACAGGATAGTTTGTCAAAAATCCAGTAACAACGGAACCTCATGGTCTGATGGTTCTTTTGCGGGATTAAATGGTGTTAAAGCACAAGACAAGCCATGGTGTGCTATTGACAGAACAAATAACAATATTTACATAACATGGACACAGTTTGATACTTACGGTAGTTCTAATCCTGTTGACAGTAGTATTATTTTGTTTTCAAAATCCACAGATGCCGGAGATTCATGGTCTCAACCGAAAAGAATAAATAGTGTTGCCGGTGATTGCATTGATAGCGATGGAACTGTTGAAGGTGCCGTGCCTGCAGTAGGACCAAACGGTGAAATATATGTGTCTTGGGCGGGACCTAATGGCTTAGTGTTTAACAAATCATTAGACCAAGGGGATACCTGGCTAAGTAATGAAATTGTAATTGACTCCTTTCCGCGTGGGTGGAATATTTCTGTGCCTGGTATATACAGAGCAAATGGATTTCCTGTAACTTGTTGTGATTTAAGCAATGGACATAACAGGGGAACTATCTATATTAACTGGTCTGACCAAAGAAATGGCACTAAGAATACTGACATTTGGTTAGTCAAATCCACAGATGGCGGGCAAAAATGGTCTTCTCCCATACGGGTTAATGATGATAATACTAATAGACATCAATTTTTCAATTGGATGGCAATTGACCAAACAAATGGCTATTTATATTTTATTTTTTATGACAGAAGAAATCATTCTGACAATTTTACTGATGTGTATATGGCTCTTTCAATTGATGGTGGAAATACTTTCATAAACCGAAAGATTAGTGAAACACCATTTCTTCCTAATGAATGGGCTTTTTTTGGTGATTATACCAACGTAGCTGCTCATAATGGAGTTATTCGGCCAGTTTGGACAAGGTTAAATGATGGAGAACTAAGCATTTGGACTAATATCACACGATTAAGTGATTTTGGTTTATCTAATGGAATAGAATCAACCAATTATAACGAAAGCGTAGATTTTCAAAATTACCCCAATCCTACTACTGATATTGAATATGTTTCATTTAAGCTTCGTGGAATGTCGAAAATAAATCTATCTTTATATGATATAAATGGTGAAATTGTTAAAGATATTATAAAAGATGAAATTAGACAATATGGAACTTATATAGAACAGGTATCATTAGAAAAATTAAGAATTTCTCATGGGGCATATTTTTTAAGATTAGAAATTAATGGACAAATCAAAGTAAACCGATTGATTAAATATTAAATTTCAGAACTACAGTCCCCTTAATGAAAATAAATGAGCGAGGAGATTAAGCTCGTAAATAACGTTTCGCAAATTATCTAGAAAAGATGTCATTCTGAAGCGAAGTGAGGAATCTCAAACTCTGTGGTAGCAAGGAGTTGTGAGATTTCTCACTTCGCTTACCAATGACATCTTTACTTTTGTCTGTCATTCTGAACGAAGTGAAGAATCTCAAGTTCTGTGGTAGCAAGGAGTTGTGAGATTCTTCACTTCGTTCAGAATGACAGTGTAAACAGATGTCATATCCATTTAATTAAAGCACTTGCTTTATTAGGAGATTCGAAATGATAAGCATGCGAAATGACAAACTACGAGGCACAGGAGTTCTGAAATTAGGAAACAAAAGAAATATGGTGAATATAGAAAAAATTAGCGAAAATAAGAAACAGTTCCTTGACTTATTGCTGCTTGCAGACGAGCAGGAAGATATGATTGACAAGTATTTGCCGGGTGGCGACTTGTTTGCGTTGTATGACGATGATTTGAAAAGTGTTTGCGTTGTAGTGCAGATAAATAGCAATACCTGCGAGTTGAAAAACATAGCAACTTATGAAAAATATCAAGGCAAAGGATACGGTCGCGCATTGATAAATTTCATTTCTGATTACTATAAAAATGACTACAAAACAATGCTTGTAGGGACTGGCGAAGTGCCATCAATTTTGTCCTTTTATGAAAGTTGCGGATTTGAAAACTCACATCGGTTAAAGAATTTTTTTACTGATAATTATGACCATGCTATGTTCGAAGGCGATATGCAACTTGTTGATATGATTTATCTTAAAAAGAATTTACAGGAATAGCTGGAACGTATTTCAAGAAATAAAACGCTGAAGAAATAAGCACTGACTTTAACAAGCGTTTTGTATCAAGTTCATTAATTATAAACATTTTAGTTCCTAAATCCGACTGAACTCAAAACTGGAAGACTTTAGTTGCATTATAAAACTTAAACAATAAAGACTGAAACAAACAAATGGATGCATTTTTATTAATTGGACTTATAATACTTATATTCGCTGGAATACCTATTGGAATAGGGCTACTGCTCTATTTTACTCCTAAAAGACTTGGTTGTCCTAAAACTGCAAAATATTTGACAATTTTATACGGAATAGTTGTTTTAGCAATTGGACTTTTTATTGAATTTAAAGACCAACTCTTTACAATGCACCAAGCAAGGGAATTAGTCGAAGAACAAGGTTTTAAACTCATATACGAATTCGAGCTAATACATAATGAATCTACTTTTGATATTGGAGATTATTATCACACTTTTACATTAAAAATTTCTTATAGAGACAAACAAGAAGCAATTTCAAAAATTGTAACTTCTGAAAATTATAAACCTGTCAATTGTTGCATAGAGTCTTTGTTGTATCAACAAGCAAAAGGTAGAAATTTTATTAAAAAAATAATCCAGAATTATGAAACTGAGAATTCTTATGTAAGAGAATATTTTGAGCCAAGTGGACAAGAAGGATATGCACCGACTTTTAGACGAATATCAATCAGCAAAACCTATAATGAATTGATATTTGAAGACATTGATGAATAAAAATGCAATCTATGTTAGACAAAAAAAAATATAAAGATTATGGATACAGACGATTTATCAAGTGAAGCATATAATGGAATTTTCATAGAAGCAGAGAAATTAACTCATGATTTATCTTTGCATTATGGCTTATTATCAGGTGATTGTAAAAATGAGACCGAATACATTGATAAAGCAGAGAAACTAACCAGAGAAATATTGCAATTAGATGATTGGGAATTAGATGATTTATTTTGGGGAAATCCTCCCGACAAAGAACATTTGATTTTTACTTGTAAAAAGATTATAGAAAATATTGAGAAAGTAAAATCCATTCCCATTGAAAAAAGAAAATATGATTTTTAAATATTAATGTAGCTTTATGATTTTATATTTAGTTGGTATTAGCTGTGTTGGAAAAACTACAATAGGAAAAATGTTGGCAGAAAAAATTGGTTTTTCATTCTTTGACTTAGATGTGGAAATTCAGAATTATTATAAAAAACCAATTGAAAGAATTCAAGATGAGTGTTTTTTAATGAACGCATACAGAAAAAAAGCCAGTGTAGTTTTAGATTACCTGTTTTCAAAAAACATTGATTCTGTAATTTCAGGGACACCCTCAGGATTAAAATATTCATATCTTCAAGTTTATAAAAAACATAAAGAAGACAAGGAAATATATTCAATTCAGATAAATGATGCGTCTGAGAATGTCTTGAGCAGATTAACATTCTTCGACAAAGATTCAAATCCTATCACAGAAAAAATAATTGATTCAAAGAAAAAGAGGTATTTGAAAGAAATTAAAGCTGATTATAACTTTTTTAGAGATTCATATAAGCGTGCAGACTTTAAAATTGACATTAATAATATTAGCTTGATAGACATACCAAATCTGATAATCAATGAATTACAAATGACTATAAAAATTGTAAAGTTAATAAAAGATTAAGGGTATTTGCAGTTCCCATTAAATTTTGTGTAATCTGACAGGAAACACCAGTAACCTGCTATTTTCAAACAGCAAATGTTTAAAACGATAATAAAGAAATCAACTAATTAAGAGTAAAAATATGATAAATGAAAGTTTACATTGTGATTATCAATGTGCGGATACAAATAAAAATATGATTTATCCGCAAGTTGCAATGGATACTAAAAAAATTAAATTGATTATGATATCAGAGGCAGCACCTGAAAATAAAGAGAACTATTTTTATAAGGATACTTCTGCAAAATTTTTTCAGACTACGATGCTCGCATTTCAAGATGCAGGTATTGATATAAAATGTTATGAAGACCTGACCGAAATGGGAATATACCTGACAACTGCAATAAAATGCAGTAAAAAGGATTATTTGGTATCTTCTCAAACGATTAAAAATTGCAGCAAAATACTTGAACTGGAATTGCTACAATTTCCGAATATAAAAATAATTATGTGTATGGGAGATTTTGCAATTAAAGCAATTAATTACATATACAAAAGCAGGACCGGAACAGCACCAATAAAATCTGGCTCGACCTATAAAATACGAAAAGAAAAACACGAACTAAATGGTATAAGATTTTTTCCATCATATACACAAACCGGAGATAGTTTTAATATTGAAAAAGTTAAAAGAAAAATGATTGCTGAGGATATAAGAAATGCTATTGATATTTTAGGGATTAATGATTAGAAATAGAAAGAAATATAAATTCCGAATGTCGCAGAACACGCGGTTTAGCTAATAATGGTTTCAGGGATTCTCGAAAGTCATGGCTCGCCAATACTTTCACATTAATTGATTGGAAATTGACTTCAATCTGCTACTTCCAATAACGCAAAACATTATGTTTAATATAAAAAACAATCAAATGAAAATTAATGAACTAAATCAAAAAACAGACAATGAGAAAAATGTCAAACTAAAAAAAGTGTATATTCAATTTGAAAAACTTCTGTTTGAATTGCGGAAAAAGGATTTGCCAGACGGTTTGGTGATGTCAATTAATAATGATATCGAAGAACTAAACTCAACTTTTGCTTCAGGTGATGAATTACGAAAAATAATCAATAAAATCCAAACAAAGATGATTAAAATACTTGAAAAAGAAGTTAAGTTGGTGCCAAAAAACTACTATAGTAATTTATGGTTAGCTATAGGAATGGCTTCGTTTGGTGTTCCCATTGGTGTTGCTTTTGGAACTATATTTGGGAATATGGCTTATTTAGGGATTGGATTGCCAATAGGACTCGCAATTGGATTTTTAGTCGGTTATGAAATGGACAAAAAAGCTTATGAAGAAGGAAGACAGCTTGATGTAGAAATTAAATACTAAGTATAACAGGTTCAGAACTCCTGATGCCTCGTAGTTTGTTGTTTCGAATTTTTTATAATAAGAAGTTAAATTTTAATATGAGTATTTCCAATAGGGCATTAGTTATTCGTCATTAGTTATTCGTCATTAGTTATTCGTCATTAATAGTTACAAACCAATGACTAATGACCAATGACTAATGACCAATGACTAATGACCAATGACTAAT
>CAZCLJ010000272.1:0-6052 GCA_964499465.1 uncultured Hyphomicrobiales bacterium | reverse complement strand
CAGAATGACAAGACTGCGAAATAGAAAACTACGTGGCATCTGGAGTTCTGAATTTGTAACTACAAATGACCAATAACTAATGACGGATTGATGTCTCACTTTTAAAATAAGAGTTTTAATTCGTTAAACTACGAAATAAAGAATAACGAGGCGACTGGAGTTCTGAACTTTCACATTGATAAATATTAGTTGCTGCAATATTTCTCTGGAATTATACCATTTTTGCATATTTCAGCTTTCAAGATTTCTAGTGCTTCTTTGGGTGAATTTGCAAATTTAAACAAATCAAGGTCTTTTTCAGAAATTACTTCAATTTCGGCAAGATAGTTGAAATTTATTACGTTATTCCAAAAATCTTTTGAATACAGGATAATTGGACGCTTATGCTTTAATTTGTTAGTTTGAGTTAAAGTCAAAAGTTCCATTAACTCGTCTAAAGTTCCAAAACCGCCGGGAAACGCAAAAAGAGCAAGTGAATTATAAACAAACCAGAATTTTCTCATAAAAAAGTAGTGGAATTCAAAATTCAAATTTGGATGGATATACTGGTTAGGGTGCTGTTCAAAGGGTAAGCTGATGTTTAAGCCAACAGATGGGATGCCGACATCATAAGCACCGCGGTTTGCTGCTTCCATTATCCCGCCACCACCACCAGTACAGATATGAAACTGATAACGCTGTGGAAGTGATTTAGACCACTCAGCTATTAGTTTCGATGTTTCGTAAGCTTCATCGTAGTATTTGCAGGTGGGCTGCTTTTTTTCTAAGATTAAATATTGTTTAACTAATGCATCTTTTTCATTTTCAGAGCAGTGATTTAATTTTTCTTTTATTTCATTCATTCTGTTTTCGTATGCTTCACTGCTGATAAACCTAGCAGAACCAAACATAGTAACAAATTTATTAATTTTGTAATAGTTGAACTGACTAAGCGGATGAAGATATTCTGCAATTATTCTGAGCACTCTACCATCAGAGCTATGAAGAAATTCACGGTTATCATAGCTCTTTCCAGCCCTTTTAATTTTTGTTTTTAACATTTCCATAAGTAAATTGTTTATAATAAATTGAAAATAAAGAATTTAAGATAATTTGTTTCTTCCATACAGGTTAAAATTGGGTGGTCTGGAGCTTGATTTCCCCTGTGTATTAAAGCTAATCTTAACCCCTGCTTTGCTGCTTCATTTGAAATTACGTTATAAAACTCACTTTCTTTAATGTGATAAGAACAACTTGAAGTAACCAGATAGCCACCTTTTCCTAATATTTTCAGAGCCATTCTGTTGATTTTAGAGTACTTACTCAATGCAGAATAAATGCTTTTTTTATTTTTAGCAAAAGCTGGTGGGTCTAAAATTATTACATCAAATTTCCTGTTTTCAGTAATCATTTTTTCAAAATATTTTTCAACGTCATATTCTATGAAATCTATATTTTGCAACTGGTTTAGTATTGCATTTTGTTTAGCTTTCTCAATAGCAGTTGAAGAAGAATCAAGACCTATAAGCTCTTTCGCTCCAGCGATTGCAGCATTTAAAGCAAAACCACCTTGATTTGTATAGCAATCTAATACAACTTTATTTTTTACAATATTTCTAATAGACAAGCGGTTTTCTCTTTGGTCAAGGAAATAGCCGGTTTTTTGCTGTCCGAGCAGTGAGATACTCAATTTAATGCCAAACTCTTCACAAGCAATGCTTTCAGGAATTTCACCAAAGACGACTTCTTCAATAAGTGGAAGTCCTTCGTTTGTTCTAAAATTGGAGTTGTCTTTGCGGATTATTCCTTTTGTTTCTGGAAAAATATAAAGAAGTGCTTCAATTATTTGATTAATTAAATTTTCCATTCCAGCAGAATGAAGTTGAATTGCAAAATAATCGCCGTATCTATCAACAATAAGCCCGGGCAGTAAATCAGATTCGCCAAAAACGAGCCGATACATATAGCTTGTCGGGTAAATTTCCTGCCTCTTTGAATTTGCCTTTTTTATTCGCTCAATAAAAAAATCTGTATTAATTTCCTTATCTGTCAAAAGCAAACGAAGAGAAATCAAGCTATGAGGATTATAGAAAGCCAAACCGTAAGATTTTACATTTGATTTATTTAATACTGCTTCTACAATTGTTCCGGGCTTAAGTTTAGGGATTTCATTCAATTCATTTGAGTAAACCCAGAGATGACCAGTACTTAATCGCTTAAAAGCATTTGATTTTATTTGAATAGTTTCCAACATAACAATAATTATTTAAAAATCAATTAATTATAATTCAATATCTGCAAATTATCATTTTTTCTCGGAAAAATCAAAGAGATAGTAGTTTAAGTGAATTTTTTAAGAGGAAATTAAATAGATTAGAAAGTTTAGAAGGTTGGATTTTATACCAAGTTGCTTTTAATAATAAAATATGTTTATTTGTCATTGGTAACCCCCTTATAAAGCAAGACCTTCATTTTAATGGAGATGACATAAATTATAAGGGCTTATGAACGTTGTGAAGATGTCCTACATCTTCGAGATGTAGGACATCTACTTTAAAAAACTTTCTTAATGTTTTGTAAAACAAAAGAAGCAATGTCATTGGTAACCCCCTTATAAAGCAAGACCTTCATTTTAATGGAGATGACAAAACGTAGTGCGTATTGGAAATGATGTGAAGAATCTCACAAGTTAATAATACCATAGTATTTGAATTTAAAGATAGAGATGTCCTACATCTTGCAGATGTAGGACATCTGGTTTAAGAACTTTTGCAGAATAAACGTAATGATGTCATTGGAAAAAATATATCAGAATTTTTATTAGTTTATAAAAAGTCAATACATTTTTTCTTAATTTTGTATTATTGGTTTATAATTTTTAAAAATTCAGATGAAGAACACAAAGATATTAGCAAATTTAAACGAAAATCAAAAACTTGCAGTGCAAACTATAGAAGGCCCTGTGCTAATCGTGGCAGGTGCTGGAAGTGGAAAAACAAGAGTATTAACGCATAGAATTGCATATTTGATTGAAAATGGTATTCCTCCATACAGCATTTTAGCACTTACATTTACAAATAAGGCAGCTGGTGAAATGCGAGAGCGCCTCGGTAGCTTAGTTCAGGAAGATTATTCATCTCAAATCTGGGCTGGCACTTTCCATTCGCTTTTTGCCCGAATTCTGCGTTATGAAGCTAACATAATCGGTTATTCAAGTTCGTTTTCTATATACGATTCGGAAGACCAGCTTTCATTAATAAAAAAAATTCTGAACGACCAAAACATTTCAAATCAACAAGTATCCGCTCAATCTGTCCGCTCCCAAATTACCTGGGCAAAAAATCATTTGATTACAACTCATTCCTTTTATAAATCAGCAAATACATCACTCCAAAAAATATGTTCAGATGTTTATTCAGAATATGAAAAGCGGCTAATTGCTAATAACGCAATGGATTTTGACGATTTACTACTGAATATGATAAAACTTCTGAAATCTTCAGATGAAATTTTAAAGAAGTATCAAAATCGCTTCCAATACATATTAGTCGATGAATATCAGGATACAAACAAGCCGCAGTTTGAAGTAATTAATATGCTGGCAAGTGCAAACAAAAACATCTGCGTTGTCGGTGATGATGCTCAAAGTATTTACCGCTGGCGTGGTGCCGAAATCAAAAATATTTTAGAATTTCAGAAGATTTTTCAAGATACAAAAATCATACGATTAGAGCAAAACTATCGCTCTACCAAAACCATACTCGGCGCTGCAGATTCATTAATCAAGAGAAACGTAAACCAAATACCCAAAACACTTTGGACAGAAAACACCGAAGGCGATAAAATTAAAGTTCTACAATGTTCTGACGATTTGACTGAAGCCGAAGCTGTGGTTTCTGAAATAAAATCATTATTTAAAAATGAGGATCTGAAGCCAAAGGACATTGCCATTTTATACAGAACAAATGCCCAATCTTTAACTTTTGAAAATGCTTTGAGAAAGGAAAATATTCCTTATATAATTGTAGGAGGCACTTCATTTTTCAAACGCAAGGAAATTAAAGATACAATAGCATATTTGCAGGCACTTGTCAATCCAAAAGATGAGCAGGCACTTCTTCGAATCGTAAATGAGCCACCACGCGGTTTGGGAAAGGTTTCTATTGACCACATTATTCACCATTCAAAAACCAACAGAATTGATTTGCTTTCTTCGTTTTTAAACGCTGAAAATATTGAAGGTTTGAAGCCACAGGCAAAAAAATCTGCTGCTTCTTTTGCCGGTTTAATTAGCAAATACCAGGGCTACCTTGCTGATGGTGAGCCGATGGAATTGATTAAAAACTATTTAGATGAAATTGGCTCAATTAAAATGTATGAAGACATTGGAACTGATGACGCTGCTGACCGTGCAAACAACATTAAACAACTAATGAACGATATCATTCATTTCTTTGAGGAAAATCCAGAGGCATCTTTTACTGAATATTTGCAGCAAATCACACTTTTAAGTGATATTGACGAAGCGGAAATCACAAATAACCAAATCAAACTGATGACATTGCACTCAGCAAAGGGATTGGAATTCCCTGCTGTTTTTGTAGTCGGACTTGAAGATGGGCTTTTTCCACTTTCAAAATCAAATTCCCACCCTGACGAAATAGAAGAGGAACGGCGTTTATGCTACGTTGGTATGACGCGTGCAGAGCAAAAGCTGTTTTTAAGTTATGCCTGCCAACGAATGATTTTCGGTAATCTTTCTATGCAGGTTCCTTCTAAATTCCTTAATGAAATTAGTTCTAAATATCATTATTCCATATCATATAAAAGAAGAAACGGTGCTTTGAGCAGCAATGTTTCAGTGCATAATAAACCAAAAACTTCTCAGAAGGAATCAGCACCAAAATTTGTTGATGCAAAACCAACTAACAAAAACGATAATTTAATTGTTGGCGATACTGTCCGCCACGCAATTTTTGGTAAGGGAAAAATTGAAAGCATAAGTGGCTTCGGTTCTACAAAACAAGCTATTGTAAGCTTTGAATTAGTTGGGAAAAAACAATTGATGCTTCAATTCGCGAAATTGCAGAAAGTGTGATAAGAATTTTATTTAGTATTAAGAACAACTTAATAATAGTGTAATGTAAATAGTGTAGTAATTTATTGAAAACCTGATAAACATATCTTGTCATTCCGAACCCCCTTATAAAGCAAGACCTTTATTTAAATGGAGATGACATAAGGTTTAGAAAGATTAGAAGGTTTAGATAGTTTAGGTTTTTAACTTTCGCAAAGTTGGGAAACTTTACGAAAGTTTATATCAGTTAAAAGCAATTGTATTCATTGAGGACAGAGTTTTGTTTTCTTTCAACTCCGTAGGAGTATCCTGTTTGTAGAAATAATGATGAAAAAAAAGAAAAGCAACGTAGTTGCGACCCATCTTTACTACAAACAGAACACTCCTACGGAGTTTTGCAAACTCAAAATACTTTTTCTACAAACAGTAAGCAACTACGTTGCTTTTTCTTGCACTTTGCGAAAGTTTCTTAACTTTCGTAAAGTTTTGTGGGACAAAAGTAGCGATGTCATTGGTAACGAAGTGAGGAATCTCAAGTTTCGTAGTAGCAATGAGTTGTGAGATTCCTCACTTTGTTTACCAATGACATCTTTGTTTTAAACTTTACAAAAGTTAAGAAACTTTTGCAAAGTAAGAAGATTTCTTCTACTTTTGTAAAGTTTCCCAACTTTGCAAAAGTTTAGAATTATGTCATCACTATTAAAATAAAGGTCTTCTTTTATAAGGGGGTTCGAAATGACATTATGATTTTGCACTATTAGTTAGCGGTTTGGCATTAATTACATATATTGAGTTCAAAATAATTCAATTATTCTTGTCATTCCAATCGTAGCGAGAAATCTCACAAATCCTTATTACCAAATTACTTGAGGTTAATCACTTTGTATTTGAATGACTAGTAAAATTAAAATAAATCTATTTCATAAGTTGCATAAGAAAACGGGTTCTACTGGCTTTCTTGTGAAAAGAGTTTTAAATTGCCATGGAAGAAAAGAA
>CAZCLJ010000271.1:0-6058 GCA_964499465.1 uncultured Hyphomicrobiales bacterium | reverse complement strand
TGAAGAATCTCAAAGTCTGTGGTAGCAATGACTTGTGAGATTCTTCACTTCGTTCAGAATGACAAGACTGCGAAATAGCAAACTACGAGAGGTCTGGAGTTCTGAAAGTTTGAAAGCGAATTTTAGTCTTATGATGATTACCAGTCATCGTTTGACTTGGAAAATATCACAGTTCTATGCTGGTAAAACTCCCGATTTCGTCATCGTATTTACTGACATCGTAGTCAGCGTTTTGTTTTCTTTATCTTTTTCCTTTCCGATGGATTTGGTCCAATGTTCTAATAAGGAAGCAATTTTAAATCTTTTATAAATCTGTAATCTTTTCGATTCTTACTAATGAAATCTATATTATTTACAATTGAAGTTGATGCTATTAGTGCATCAGCAAGCAGTAAACCATAACTTAATCTGTATTCTTTTAATAAATTATAAGCTGTTTCTGATACTAATCTGTCAATGTGAATTATTGTAAATCTATTTATAAATTTTTCGATAATATTTAATTCTTGTTTATTTGCTGCACCTATTAACAACTCCATTGCTGTTATAGATGAAATGCAAAGATTGTGAGTTAAGCTCATATTCTGCAAATAGGTTGCTGCTTTCAAATCGGCTCTTCCAAAATCAATAAGAATATCAGTATCAATGAGGATTTGCTTATACATTTTCGAACTCGAACTTTCTTAGATTTTTAACAAAAGCAGTTGAATCAATTATTTTCTCATTATTCTTCCAAATCCCAAAGAATTCTTCGTCTTTTAAAGGTTTCTTTTTTTCTGATTGCTCTTTAAACCTTACAATATTAATTTTTAGATTATTAATATAATCATAAGCAAGTGATTGTATTTCATCAGGTAGGGAGTTTATTTGACTAACAATATTTTCTGCTAACATAATTATTCCTTTCTATTTTTATGCAAAATAAATAAAAATGTTGTTATTTTAAAATTATTTTAAAGAAAATGAAATTACGGTTTAAAAGAATGTAGAGAAACTGACATATCTGTTTCCTATGGCTGATAATGGCTACAATGCTTCAGTTATCGCATTACTTGAAAAACAACAGAGGGGCTATGCTTGTAAAGCTACCTATCTCATCGTCATACTTTCGGACTCCGTGGTCGGCGTAATTGCTTTTCTTTTATCTATATACTTCTTTTCTATGTCCAATCTTGATTATTTCAATAATTAAAATTAAATCATTTATTGTATAGATTATCCTGTAATCACCAACTTTAATTCTGTTTAATTCTTCTTTTGTTTTAAGTTTTTTTACACCGAAGGGACGTGGTTCTTCTTTTAAGGATTGAATTACATCATTTAGTTTATATAGTGTTCTTCTTGGAATTGATTCTAAAACTTTAATGACATTCTTCTTTATTAAAATTGAATAACTCATTTAATATTTCCATTTAGAATTCTTATAATTTCTTTATCATAATCAACTGATTCAACAAACTTTGATAATTCAAAATCAATAATATCTTGAATGTCTTCCATTTCTTCGATAGAAAAATTTTGTAATGGTTCTAAATTGATTAAAAAAGCTGTTTTTTCGCCTACTTCATTATAAATATAGTTTATTGCTTCCATAGAATTTCCTTTTTTTGTTTTAAAACGAATAAAAAATTAAAAAATTTTATGATTAATAAAGAAATTCATTAGCCTGGATAATTCATCCGATGACTTCCCAGTCATCAGATGAATAGACTCAGTAACGATTTTAGAATTTAATAAAAATTAGAGAAAAAACTTAGTATTTTTACTGAATTTTAAGCAAACCCTTTATAATCAATAATTACTGAATATTTTTTTAATTTATGAATAATATAGGTTAGTCCAACATCTCGAAAATATTGGACATCTTCTTTAAACCATTAATCATTTTTCTACAAACAGGACGCAACTACTTTGCTTTTCTTCTAACTTTGGGAAAGTTTATTAACTTTTGTAAAGTTTGAAAGTGGTATGTTTATTCTGTTCAATAATTTAGATATTGTTTCATATATATTATATAGATGATTTTAATCATTAACTAAAAGAATATCAAGATGTATTAAAATATTATATAACATAAAACAAGCAGGATTAATATTTATTAAAACAGTATCAAAATAAACATACCAGTTTGAAAGCGTTTATTATAGCGATTCAGTCATACGATGACAGCCAGTCATCGTATAACTTGGGAAAAATAGCTTGTCTATGCTGGTGAAACGCCCTATTTCATCATCGTATTTGCGGACGCCGTGGTCGGTGTAGTTGCTTTCTTTATCTTTTTCTTTTTCGATGAATTTGTTGGGGTTTATTTAGATTTACTTTTTTCTTAACTTTACTAAATCTGATATTCTAATAACTACTTCTTCAAACTTTTCATCTTTTAAAATACTGAATTTTTTTATAATTATATCTTTACTGATAGTGAAAAGTTTTGATGTTTTTATTACAGAATTTTCTGGTAAAATTCCATACTCAAGTGAATCATTATCAATTTCAACTGAATAATCATCAATAAATAATCTACTTGTTATAACAGCAACTAACAAATCGTTATGAGAATAATTGAAGTTATCATTCGATGATATCAGAACAGGCCTGTTTTTAATTGACGATAAATCTGAATAAGGAAAAGGAACAAGGACAATCTCTTTCTGTTTAAACATCATTCCATGCATCTCCTGCTATTTTCCATTCTTCAATTGAATTAATGTTTGCTTGAGTAAGGTCGTCAGTAAAATCACCAAGATACAAACCATATTTGCTTTCATATAGTAAGTCAATTAAATTATTAACTTTATGAAGCAGTTCCTGTTCTTTTAAGATGCTTATTTCATTTTTTAAAGCACCATACTCATCAATTGGAATTGTAATAGTTTGCATTTTTTATCCCATTAATTTAAAATATTATAGAAGAATTTGAAAATAAAATATTTTTGAATAGTATTAAATATTTTCCACAGTTAGGTCTATGCATGTAAAAAACCCAATTTCGTCATCATATTTTCGGGTGCCGAAGTTGTTTTTTTTGTAGTGCTTCAGTCAAACGATGACTGCCAGTCATCGTATGACTTGGAAATAATCCTTCTCAACAGCTAATCATCTCAATCAGCCCAGAAGCAGTCAGCGTTCTTTCACTATATTTTTCTGCATATTTATCTCCTGCTTGAGAATGAATGAAAGACGCTGCTGCAGTAGCTAAAAGCGGCTCAAATACCTGAGATAAAAGTGAAGCGATAATTCCTGTTAAAACGTCCCCGCTGCCACCTGTAGCCATACCAGGATTTCCGTATATATTCCAGTATGAAAAATTTCCATCGCTTGTTATTGAAGGCACATTTTTTAAATGCACAATGCAGCCAAATTTTTCAGCCCACTCTTTTGCTAAATTGTAAGCAGAAATTTCAACTTCTTTCCTTTCAATGCCGATTATTCTTGAAAACTCGCCACAATGCGGAGTTAAAATTATATTTTTCCTTAAAATTGTATCTTTGCTAATTATCCTTAAAGCATCAGCATCAATGACTACAGGTATTTCCTTATTCACTTGTTTAAGCACCTGATTACATAGATTCAATGCTTCTTCGTTGTCAGAAATGCCGGGACCAATAGCAATAGCATTTGATTTTTCTGCCTTTTCTAAAATTAAATCTAAATTATGTCCCGTATCGTCAATACAACCAAACTCGCTTTCATCAAGAAAATTTGGAATTACCTCCGGCAAAACTGCAGGGTGGAGATAATTTGTGCAAAGCTCAACAAGACCAGCACCGGACTTAATAGCAGCATTTGCAGTAAGAGCAGCAGCACCGGGAAATTTTTTTGAACCAGCAATTATTAACACCCTACCATAATCAAATTTAGAACTTTTCTTTTTGCGTTTTGGTAAAATTTTCTCTAAATCTTCTTTTTCCAAAATAGAAATTTTGCTGTAATCCTTAACCACTTTTGTTGGAGAGCCGAGATTAGCAATTTTAATTTTTCCACAAACCTCCATTCCATTGTTAAGTAGCATACCTGTTTTCACAGCATACATTGTTATAGTGTAATCTGCTTGAAAACAGAACTCACTGGCTATTCCAGTTTCGGTATTAAGTCCGGTAGGAGCATCAATAGCGATTTTTAACGCTGATATTTCTTTAATTTTTTGCAAAACAGAAAGAGCAATTCCACGAATATTTTCAGAGCCGCCTACGCCAATCATAGAATCAATCAACACATCACAGGAAAAATCAATATTATTCAAACTCTCTTCAGTTTCGATTTTTATTAAATTAATTCCTATTTTTTTCGCAGCGAGAAAATTCGCCTTTGTTTCATTGCTCATCTTGTCTATATCGCCAAGCCAAAAGCATTTTACATTATAATTTTCAAAAAGGTGGCGTGCAAGGGCAAAACCATCACCACCATTGTTTCCATTTCCGCAAATAATTATAATTTTAGGATTTTTTATGTAATGTTCTTCAATAATTTGATTTATATAAATTGCAGAGGAGCGGGCAGCATTTTCCATTAAAATTGCTGATGGAATACAATGCTGATTAATAGAATAGCTATCAACAGCATACATTTCTTTTGGTGTTAATATATTTAGCATATTTCTTCAGAAAAAACTCAACATAATTAACAAAAATATAAAAAAAAAAGTTAATTTTGCATTTTTAATTTGAAAATGAAAATATGAGATTTTTCAAACAGCCAAGCCCACTTTACGTACATATTTTGTTATTTGCAGTTTCTTTTTTCACTACTGCCCTTGCCGGAGCAATGTGGGCAAATAAAGATTATACAAATTTAGTAAATATTCAATACGGTTTAACTTATGCAACGTTAATCCTTTTTTTTCTTGCAGCTCACGAGTTTGGACATTATTTTGCCTCAAAAATTCATAAAGTTGATGCTTCTCTGCCTTACTTTATTCCGTTTCCTCCGCTACTCTATATGCCAACTTTCGGCACATTTGGAGCAGTAATAAAGACACGCACACCAATTCTTTCTAAACGTGCTTTATTCGATATTGGAGCAGCTGGACCAATCGCCGGTTTTATCGTTTGCATTGTTTTTTTAATAATCGGCTTTGCTACTCTTCCACCAAAGGAATTTATTTATACGATACACCCTGAATACAGGATGCTCGCAAATGGAGTAATTCCTTCAGCTGGTATGCACTTCGGCGACACGCTGCTTTATTCTGCTTTTGCATCTATTTTTGCGAACCCTAATGGTTGGCTGCCTCCAACGAATGAAATTTACCATTATCCACTATTAAACGTGGGCTGGTTCGGATTGTTTGTAACTACGCTTAATCTACTACCGATTGGGCAGTTAGATGGCGGACATATCTGCTATGCTTTATTTGGTAAGCATCAGGAAAAAATTGCCCGATACTTTTTTTGGATTTTAATAATTTTGAGCGTTGGTTCTATTTTGGGAATGCTTTACGACATACTCCAATATGATGACCCATCAAGCATCTATGTATTTTTACAGGATTTGCTCCTACCGGTTTTATCGAAAATGAAAGTTGCTATCCCTTGGTTTTTCCAATCATGGAATGGCTGGCTACTTTGGGCATTGTTAGGCAGATTTTTGTTCAAATTCAAACATCCTGAAGTTTACGATGAACAGCCACTAAATACAACTCGCAAAGTAATTGGCTGGTTCTGCATAGCAATTTTTATTTTAAGTTTTTCGTATAACGGCTTGTTTGTGGTGGAATAGTAAATAGATTTAAAACTCATGACCAGGGCTGATACGTTCTTAAAAATACTCTTTCCAGCCATACTATCAACCTGTTGTTCGTATGGCTTTTGGTAGTTTCTTATTACTTTTTAGAAAATAATTTAATTTTTGATGTTACAAGCAAAATATTTTTACTTATTCAATCATTCTATTAATTGAATTTGATTTAATAATTTCTATAAAAATAAAATACTTAGAACTTATAGCCATACTATCAACTTGTTGTTCGTATGGCTTTAAAAGAACGAAAATAAAAGAGTTAGGAGATTTGCCTCGTAAATAACAATTTCGCAAATTATCCTGAAAAGTTGTCATTCTG
>CAZCLJ010000270.1:0-6066 GCA_964499465.1 uncultured Hyphomicrobiales bacterium | reverse complement strand
TTATCCTCGTTCTTTATTATTTTATCTATTCAAGTGACATTACTCTTGAGAGGGGCAGGGGTGTGTTCTTTCCTCTTTATCTTACCACAACAAAACTCTTCGTTACTCTTCCAGTTTGGTTTACAAAAGAGCAATGATATAAACCAACTGGCAAATCTGCAACTGAAATTGTGATTTTGTTATTTCCAATTATTTCGCTTTGTTCGATTCGCTTTACCTCCATTCCGAGAGAATTGAAGATTGAAATTGAATTTATATTTTGTTCTTCTGGAATGGAAAGAGTTATTTGGTTTGATGCTGGGTTGGGGAAGACAGATATTTCGTAAGTTTGAACAGTTTGCTCTTGGACATTTGAAATTATTATATCAGAAATTTTTGCACAATAAGTACCCCCTCCATAAGTTCCGGCATAGAGAACAGAATCAAGTATTTCCAAACATCTAATGTCTTTGCAATATAAGCCGGAATTAATCCCGACCCAGTTTTCTCCTTTGTCAGTTGACAAAAAGACTCCATTTTGATGAGTGCCTGCGAATATATAAGAATCAAAGAAATTAAGACTATATACTTCTAATTCTTCCATTCCTTTATTTAATTCAATCCAATTAGCGCCATAATCAGATGTGTAAATAACACCGTTTTCTGTACCCAGATAAAGTTCATCACCAACAAAAGATAAACAATAAACATTTGTATTAGACATTTCATAAGTAATTTGTCGCCAAAAATCGCCATTATTTGTTGATTTATAAACTCCATAGCTCGTTCCAGCGTAAATAACTGAATCTTTGATTAGTATAGTTACATTATTTAGGTTTGTCGGAAAATATGAATTTAGAACAGTAATGTTTTTCCAAGATTCGCCATCATTTGAAGAAAAGAATATTTTTCCATTCCAAGTCCCTGCATATAAATTTCCATTATTTAAGACTAAACTTGTAATACTGGTGTCTGTTAATCCTTTATTTAAACTTACCCAAGATTCGCCATTATCTTCAGAACATAAAACTCCCGTGATACCAGAACTGTTGCTACAACCTACAAAAAACTTATTACCTTTTTTTACAATGCTGCTTATTGAACCAAAATAAGGAAGATTTCCTTGAATTTCAGACCAGTTATCTCCATAATTAATTGATTTATAGAGTCCGTTTGAAGTGCCTGCATAAAGAAAAGAATCATTGAAATATAAACTTAATATATGTGAATTTGATAAACCAGAATTCAGTGCTTTCCAGTTCTCGCAGTTATCTTTTGATAAATACAATCCGCTATAAGTCCCTGCAAAAACATCTAATCCGTTTTGTATTATGAAACAAACAAGCGAACTATTCTGATTATTAAAACCAAAAGGCGACCAATTCTCACCATTGTTTGAGGTCATATAAGAACGATTAGAATAGCAACTCCAGGTAAATACTTTATCATTTATAATTTCTATATTAGTTATTTCATCGTAACATTCAATACCATTATTAGCTTCTGTCCAGCTATTTCCAAAATCTGTAGAGCGATATACCCCTAAATCGCCTAAAACAACAAAAATTACTGAATCTTTGAAAGCTATATTTTTAACTGAACTTTCAACAGGCAAATCTGTTTTAAATACATTCCAGTTCTCTCCGTTATCAGATGAGAACAAAATTTCTTTATTCTTCTCACTTGTTCCTAAATAAATAATTGAATCATAAACTTCAAGACAATTTACAAAATTTGTATTATTGCTAAAATTAACTCTCGACCAGCTTTCTCCGTTATTTGTCGATTGAAATAAACCACCTTTGTTCCAATCATCGACTTTTGTGAATATTTTCCTTTCATTAACAACAAGAAATTCAATATATAAAGCAGGCAAACCATTGTTTATTGCAGTCCAGCTATCACCATTGTTTGTTGAGCGGAATAATCCTCTTTCATAAGTTCCTGCAATTAGAACATTATCATTTATTGCAAGGCAGGTAATGTCTAATGAAGTCAATCCGTTGTTTTTTGCAGTCCAGCTTTCGCCATAATCAGTGGAGAGATAAACACCGTAATACGTACCTATAAAAATGTTTTCTCCACTTATGGCAATAGCAAAAGTGCTAATTCCATGCATTGGCTGCTTCCAGTAATCTGAAGCAAAAGTAACATTGCAAAGTAAAAGTAGAATTAAAATTATTTTTTTCATAGCAACTCCGGGTTGGTTTATGGTTATTGGGTTATTGAGTTATTGGGTTATTGGGTTATTGGGTTATAGTTTATGGTTTATGGTTTATAGTTTATGGTTTTTGGTTTATGGTTTATGGTTTTTGGTTTTTGGTTTTTGGTTAATGGTTATCGGTTTATGGTTTTTGGTTTATGGTTATCGGTTATTGGTTATTGGGTCATTAGTCATTAGTCATTAGTCATTAGTCATTAGTATTTTTACTAATAACCAATGACAAATGACGAATGACCGACAACCGACAACTGATGACCGACTGCCGACAACTGACAACTGACAACTGACAACCGACAACTGACAGCTATTCTTCTTTTTTGCAATATTTTTTAAGGAAAGCAAAAAATTCTCTTTGCCAATGAACAGCATTTTGTGGCTTCAAAATCCAGTGGTTTTCCTCCGGGAATGTGATTAGTTTTGAAGGAATGCGTTTAACCTGAGCAACTGTAAATGCTTCAAGAGCTTGAGAATATGGCACGCGGAAATCTTTTTCACCAGAAATAATCAAAATTGGAGTATCCCATTTATCTACGAACATATGCGGGGAATTTTTCTTGTAAAACTCATCATTTTCCCAGTATGGACCGCCATATTCCCAGTTAGGAAACCAAAGCTCTTCAGTAGAGCCATATTTGCTTGTCATATTGAAAACACCGCTATGGGCAATGAAAGCGGCGAAACGTTTGTTGTGATTTCCGGCAAGCCAAAAAGCAGCATAACCACCAGCACTTGCGCCTACGGCAGCCACTTTGGATTTGTCAATATATGGCTCTTTCAGCATATCATCAGTAGCATACAAAATATCCTGCATCGGCAAACCGCCCCAATCACCTGTAATTGCATCGCACCAGTCCTGTCCGAAACCGGGCATTCCCCTTCTGTTTGGAGCAAGCACTACGTATCCTTGCGAAGCCATTAAATAAAAATTCCAGCGATAACTGAAATACTGACTGATTGTAGATTGAGGTCCGCCCTGGCAGTAGGTGAGCATTGGGTATTTCTTTGTAGAATCAAAATCTGGCGGGTAAATAACCCAGCAATGCACTTTCTTTCTGTCCCTGCTTGAAATCCAACGCTCGCGAATTTCAACTGGCTTAAGGTTTTTGTAAAATTCACTGTTTACATCTGTAAGCTGGGTCGCAGCACCGCCCTTTACTGACACCGTGTATATGTCAAACGGATGCTGCATATCGCGTCTTCCGACAACAATAGTTTTTCCGTCCGGGCTAATGTTTAAATCGCCATCGTAATTAACACGCCCTTCGCTAATAATTTTCCATTTCCCGCCTTGAACTTCCATTTGATAAACTTGAACAACTGGTCCATCTTCTGCGGAAAGGTAAATGCTTTTGCTGTCTGGTGCCCAAACGAAATGCCCTACCCACTGGTCTAAAGTGCTGCTTAGCTCTGTAATATTTCCGGTTTTTCTTTCGTAAAGCATTAGACGGATTCTATCTGATTCAAATCCTGCACGTTTTTGACTTTGGAAAGCGACCCATTTCCCGTCTGGTGAATAAAGCGGAGCAAAATCAGCACCGAACATTTTGGCTGTTATGTTATTTATGCTGCCGTCCTGGAAATTATAAATGAATATATCGTTATTAGTGCTTTCTGCGTATTCGTAAACTTTTTTTGAAGTATATGCTATTTCCTTGCTGTCCGGCGACCAGCATATTTGCTCTTTACCACCAAAGGGCTGCACTGGAACGTCAAATTGCTCGCCTTCATTCAAATCTTTTATTGATTTCTTTTCAATGTTATAAACAAAAAGATGGCTGTTGTTTTCGTCAAGCCAATGGTCCCAGTGGCGAACAGGGATTTTGTCATACATTCTGACTTTTGCTTTCGCTAAATCAGGATATATATCCGAAGAGGTTTTGCGGGTTTTCACATCTTTTGTAAAGGATACATTCATTGCGTCTGGAGATATTTTTAAATTGGAAATTGACTGTTCGTCAGAATAAATAATTTCCTCTTTTTTATTTTCAATATTCAATTTTATAATATTGCTTTTTTCGTCACGCGTTGCAACAAACAAAATGTGCTTGCTGTCTGGCATCCAAACCGCATCATATTCGCTTTCTGGATTATTTGTAAGCTGCTTTTTTTCTTTTCCGTCAATAGAAATTAAGTGCAAATCGCGAAAACTGCGGTTTTCTGCAATATTGGGAGAAGCAATAGTGTAAAGAATCCATTTCCCGTCAGGTGAAAGCTGCACTTCGCTGATTCGGTGCAGTGAATTTAGCTGCTCTGGAGTGAAATTCTCTTTGGCAGCTAAGTTTGAAGAATTTGTATTCATTGAGAAAATGTTTATTAAAAATAAAAGTATTATTAAATGAAATATGTTTTTTTTCATATTTACCTCAATTAATTAAAGATTTTATATAAAAATGATTCGATTATGTTCGGTTTTAAAAGGATAGTCAGAACAATACCAGCGAGAGCGCCCCAAAAGTGTGCTTCGTGGTTTATATTATCTCTGGAATGGCGTGCAGCATAGTAGCAGTATGCTAAATAAAGAATTGCAAAAAGAACAGCCGGAATGCCAAACGGAATAAACATCACGTAGTAAAGCTGGAATGGCTCAAAAAGAATTAAACTGAATAAAGCACCGGAAATAGCTCCGGAGGCACCAAGCGATTTATAGGCATAGTTATCTTTTTGCTTGATAATCGTAGTAATATCGCTTAAAATCATACTCCCAAAATAAATAACAAGAAAGCTAAACGTTCCTGCATACACTTCAAGTGCCTGACAGAAAAACCAAAAAGTCCACATATTGAAAAGCAAATGGAAAATGTCAGCATGCAAAAAACCGCTCGTTATTGTCAGATACCATTTCTTCTCGTAAATCACTTTCCAGGGGCTGAGAGAATATTTTTCAATAATCGCAGGCCTAAAATAAATCGCAATTAAGCTAATGGCTATCGTAATGAAAAAAATTATTATATTGATGTTTCCTGATTCTATTTCCATAATTAAAGTTTTTTTCTTAATTTTTCATTTATAATTTTATAAATTAAAAAAATTTATGACAAAAAGCTAAAACTATTTGAAAAACTTTGATATGATTGAAAAAATTTACAATGAAAAAACAGAAGAACTATTTGGTTCTGAAATAGAATTTATAAACAGCGGTTTGATGACTGGCGAAGAAAATATGCAGTTCGATACTGCAAGGACGCTCGGACTTTCGAATCACGGGAATTTGCCGATGTTTAGGATTTACGCTTGGAAGCCCTGGTGCATCTCACTTGGAAAAAACCAAAAAACTGGTGATTTAGATGAAATCAGTATAAAAAAGCATAATATTGATATTGTTCGCCGCCCGACTGGTGGCAGAGCTGTTCTCCACGCAGATGAACTGACTTACGCTGTTGCTTTAAAACTTACAAATGAAAGAACGAGTCAACTTGTTTATCAAAAGGTTCATCAAATTTTGCTCAATAGTTTAAACAGATTAGGTTGTAATTTAGAATTTGTGAAGTCACAGCCGAACTTCCGCGATTTCTATCAAAAGTCCATTAGCGCTGCTTCTTGCTTTGCAAGTTCAGCAAGATACGAAATTGAATTTGAAGGGAAAAAGGTAGTTGGCAGCGCCCAGCGCGTTTTTGGAGATGTTCTTTTGCAGCACGGTTCTATTTTATTGGGGAAAGGGCATAATTTACTTGCAGATTTGCTCAATTGCAAAAATGAAGAGAATCGTGAAATTATGCGTAAGGAAATTGAAAGCCACAGCATCTCCATTTCAGAAATCTGCGGAAGAGAAATTAGCTTTGAAGAATGTGCTGAGTGCATTAGAGAAGAGTTAATAATTGATAATTGATAATTGATAATTGATAATTGATAATTGATAATTGATA
>CAZCLJ010000269.1:0-6072 GCA_964499465.1 uncultured Hyphomicrobiales bacterium | reverse complement strand
TATTGAAAAAATTGAAAATCTCTATTACGTAAATTTGGGAGAGTTAGAGTTTAAATATAATGAAGAAAAAGTATTTGAACTGGTTAAGCAAATTCAAAGCCGAACCAGACCAACTATTTCAATAATTCCACATAGACTAATTGTTAATAATGTTGAATTACTTCTTATTGAAATTCCCTTTTCAAACCAATTACATAGCACTACGAAAGGTGAATATTTAGTTAGGTGCAATAATGGTAACAGGGCGATTGAACCACACGAAATGAGTTCATTTCAAGCTGAGAAAGGAATGATTATTTATGATTCTAAAGTGTGGAAATTAGATTATAAATCAACAAATAAAGACATTAATGGCAATCCGGTTCCTGGCTGGCAGGATTTGAATCGAACAAGAGATTTATTTCACAGAATAAAAGAAATAAAACCCAAAAGTTCATTTCTTAAAAACTCAATTGAAGAATTTAACGAATCATTATGCTTAGCAAAGGAAGAAAAAGAAAAATCATATCCCACAACAACAGGTCTTTTGTTTATTGGAAATGATAAAGCACTCAAAGAAATTCCATTCAATCAAATAAAATATATTAGATATTACGAAGATGGCACTTATTCACCTTTTGAGTTTAAAGGAAATATCCTGAAAATGATTGATGATTGCTTTAATCAGTTAAAATCAGAAATAAAATTAAAAGAATTTCACTTAGGTTTGTTTAGGGAATATATCGAAGATTACCCAGAGGTCGTTTTAAGAGAACTACTCGTTAATGCAGTTGCTCACCGTGATTACAGCCGTCAACAGATAATTGAAATAAGAAAATATCCAAATTACTTAGAATTTGAAAGCCCCGGGCGATTTCCTCAAGGTATTGATGAATTTAATTTTTTAAGAAAAACTAATCCCAGAAATCCTGCAATTATGGATATTTTAAGAGAAATCAATTATGCTGAAAAAGCTGGCAGTGGCTTCGATAAAATATTTACTGCCTTGCTTTCTAAAGGGAAATCAATTCCTAAACCAGTTCAAACCGAAAGTTCTGTTATTATTAGAGTGGAAGCAGATGTTTATTCTGAAAAACTTGTTGAACTATCATTGCTTTATAATCAAATTACAGGTAAAGATATGGATATGGATAAATTATTAGTTTTGAATTATATTTATTCTGGGAAAAAAATTGATTTTAAGAAATTAGAAAATTCTTTGTTTGTAAACAAATATCAGTTGAAAAAAATTCTAACTGAACTTCAGGAAATTGAATTCATTGAAACAACAGGTAAAACTTCAGATTTGAAATATATAATTCATAAATCAAAACTTAAAACAACAGATGACAAAATTAGCTATTCTAAATTAAAAAAACAGGAAAAAGCTAGGCAGAAAGAAGCAATAATTAGATATCTTGACGATATTGACGAGATAGATAATGAAGAAGCTCGCAGTTTGCTTAAATTACCTGATAAAGATATTTCTTTGGTTTCCAGATTGTTTTCAGAGCTTAAAGAAGATGATTTTATTACTGAATCTAGAAGAAACAATAGAAAAATATGGTATAAAAGGGTGGGAAAATGACATTTTTGAATGCAATATCAATGATTATTAATCCATTGATAAAATTTTCGTTTGCAAGTTCGTTTGCAAGTTCGTTTGCAGAAGTTAAAACTTGCAAAGAAAAAAGCACTATAAATCAATTACTTATGCGATTTTTCTTTGCAAGTTCGTTTGCAGAATATTTAACGTGCAAAGTGAGAAAAAAGATTTTATAAAAATGAATTAAGAAGATACTCGTTGAAAACAAAGATTTAAGTAATTTTGTAAAAGTTTTTAGCATTTAAAAAATGCTTAGAAATAAACAAAAATATCATAGCAAACTATTAAATCTGTTCAAAAGAATGTTGCAATGTAAAGAAAAGTAATAAAAATGTTAGCATTAAAAAAAATAATAAATGTATTTCCAATTGATAATAAAAATAAATTAAATGAATTCTTTAAATATAACAGAAAAAGTCATTGAAGATATTTTTTCATCAGACAAATCAATTTTAGCAAAAACTTTATCTTTAAATAATAGTGATATAAGTTTTATTGCAAGACAAATGAGGTTTAAAAATGATAAAAAGATGGACCTATTGTATTTACATAGAAATGAATTATTGCTAATAGAATTAAAAGCTGTTCCATTTTATAAAGGAATTATTACCCAAATAAATGAATATTACAATGAACTTTTAGAATTACAGATAAAATCTAAATTAATAAAAGCGAACATTAACAGAATAATACTAGTAACTTCTGCATCAAAAGACAATTATCTTCTATGTCAAAACGAAAATATTAAACTCATTGAATTTAAAATTGAAGATATTTTAACTCAATATTATCATAATTTTAAAGAACTTTCTGCTTTTCTTAAAATTCAGCCAAGTAATAGAGGGGTTACCCGTTTGTATTTAATAAAATCAACATTAGATTTATTAAGTAAAAAAAATTCCTTCAATGATATATGTAAATTACAAAATTTAACAAGGAATACAATACATAACAGATTAGCAGTTGCCTCATTAATGGGTTTAATTGTTAAAAATAATAAAGAATATGAATTTACTGATTTAGGAAAAAAAATAATGAAAGCAGAAGGAAAAATATTAAACGATAGATTCAATACAGATCAATTTGAACTTATATCAAATTTCGTTACAGAAAATCCTTTTTTCTCTCAAATTACTTTTAGCATTTTATCTGTTGTAGATACTGTATTTATTCTATCAAAAGCAGACTATCCTGTTAAATATGAATATTTTCAAGATTTTTTTGTTAGGTCATTAGGAAAAGATAAAACTTGGAAAACATCAAAGGCAAAATTAACTGGAACTTATCATTTTGTTAATTATGCTGAGGAACTTGGGTTTATTCAACGTTTTGAGAATTTTATTTTTCTTACTCCAAAAGGTATAAAAGCTTTGTTAATTTTTCAAATGAATAGGTCAATAAAACTTATAAATGCAAGGAATTGATTCAATAAATATTTTTCCCAAAAACGCTTTGGAAACTGGAATAAATAACTCATATTTAATTTATATTTTCATTTAATAATAAATCAATTATGTTAGAACAGGATACTCGTTGGAAACAAAGATTCAGTAATTTTGTAAAAGTATTTGAGCATTTAACAAATGCTTTGAAAATACAAAATGCCGATATTTATCAAAAAGCTGGTATGATTCAGTTTTTTGAGATGTGCTTTGAATTGGCTTGGAATACTTTAAAGGATTTTCTTGAAGATGAAGGATTTAAAGATATAAAAAGTCCAAGAGCAGCTATTAAGAAATCTTTTGAAATTGATTTAATTAAAAATGGTCATATATGGCTTAAATTGTTAGAAGATAGAAATCTCACTTCTCATATTTATGATGATGAGATTGTTGAAATAATAGAAAAATCCATTAGAAATGAATATTTCAATATTTTAAATGAATTTTATGAATGTTTTAAATCAAAATAATATTGCTCAAAGAATTGGTTTGAGTGAAACAGATTTTTTTGAGATTATTCTGATATTGGAAAAGAATTTCTCAATTGATGAAGCTATTATTTTTGGTAGTAGAGCAAAAGGTAATTTTAAAAATGGAAGTGACATTGATTTAGCTTTGAAAGGAGAAAATTTTTATAATGATGATTTATTAGAATTAAGCTATCTCTTAAATGAAGAAACAATTTTGCCATATAAATTTGATTTGCTAATTTTTAATAGCATAAAAAATAAGGAACTTATTGAGCATATCGAAAGGTGCGGAATTGTAATATATAAACAAAAATAAAATTTTAAATTGTGAATATCTTATTATAGTTATTGAATTTGAATGGAATGAAAAAAATAAATCAAAAACAAGCTATTGAACTTATCAATCAAAATAAATTAGATTCAAGCTATGTCGTTGAATTCGATAATACACCAATAGAAGCAATTGATGGAATTAAGTTTGGAAAATATTCTATTGATATTCCTCATCAATTAATTAAATATAATGATGAAAAAATAGATTACAGTGATATTCCCGAAATAACTGATGAGGATATAGAATCTTGAAAAATAAAATGGTTTGTTACTGCTCAAATTCCTCTTGAAACAGAAATAAATCAGTGGCTTACAAAATAAAATATTGATTTAAACGATTTAATGACAAAGTTAATCAATAACTTTTATCAAACAATAAAATCTGTTCAAAAGAATGTTGCAATGTAAAAATAAAAGAAAATTAATCAATAAAATAAATAAAACAAAGATGAATAACGAAATTGAAACACAGCTAACAGAAAGCGCATCTGCACCGACCCAGCACTTTATTCGCCAAATTATTGCAGATGATTACAAAACAAACAAATGGGGTGGAAGGGTTCATACCCGTTTTCCCCCCGAACCCAACGGCTATCTGCACATCGGACATGCAAAGTCTATCTGTCTGAATTTTGGGCTCGCACTCGAAAATAATGGCCTAACAAATCTTCGCTTCGATGATACCAACCCCGAAAAAGAAAGTGATGAATACGTCCGTTCAATAATAGAAGATGTGAAATGGCTTGGATTCGACTGGGCAGACCGGCTCTACTATGCTTCCGATTACTTCGACCAACTTTACGAAAATGCTGTTCGACTGATTAAAGATGGTAAAGCATTCGTTTGCGATTTATCTCCACAGGAAATAAAGGATTATCGCGGCACACTAACCGAGCCGGGAAAAGAAAGTCCTTATCGTTACCGTTCAATTGAAGAAAATTTGGAACTTTTCGAGATGATGCGTCAAGGAAAGTTTCCAGAAGGAAGCCACGTTTTACGTGCAAAAATTGATATGGCTTCACCCAATTTGAATATGCGAGACCCGGTCATTTACAGAATAAAATTTGCCCATCACCACAGAACAGGCGACAAATGGTGCATTTACCCCATGTATGACTATACTCACTGCTTATCAGATTCTATTGAACGAATAACACATTCAATTTGCACTCTTGAATTTGAAGACCATCGTCCGCTTTACGATTGGGTGCTTGATGAGCTAAACGTCTTTCATCCTCAACAAATTGAATTTGCCCGTCTGAACTTAACTTATACGATGATGAGCAAACGCAAACTGCTGGAACTCGTTCAAAATAAGGTTGTATGTGGTTGGAACGACCCGCGTATGCCCACCATTTCCGGCTTGAGAAGACGCGGCTATACTCCAATTGCTATTCGCAACTTCGCTGAGCTAATCGGCGTTTCTAAAAAAGAAAGCGTAGTCGATTTTTCATTGCTTGAGTACTGCATCAGAGAGGATTTGAACAAAACAGTTCAAAGGGCAATGGCTGTAATAAATCCGCTCAAGATTGTAATTACTAACTATCCAGATGATTTAGTTGAAGAAATGGATGCAATAAACAATCCGGAAAATCTTGAAGCCGGCACCCGCAAAGTTCCTTTTACAAAAGAAATCTTCATTGAAAAAGACGACTTTATGGAGGACCCGCCAAAAAAATTCTACCGTCTTGCTCCGGGCAAAGAAGTGCGCCTTCGCTACGCTTATTTCATTACCTGCAATGAAGTTATTAAAAATGAACAAGGTGAAATCATTGAACTGCATTGCACTTATGACCCTGCTTCCCGCGGGGGAAATTCACCTGACGGAAGACGCGTCCAGGGAACAATTCATTGGGTATCTGCAAGCCATTCAAAAAAAGTTGAAGTTCGGCTATACGACCATTTATTCATAAAGGAAGACCCTTATGATTTCCCATTTGGTGGAGATATTAGAGATAATTTAAATCCGAAATCGCTTATTGCAGTTAATGCTTACGTAGAGCCATTTTTAATGAACGCAAAACCAACTGAACGCTTCCAATTTGAACGCGTCGGGTATTTTTGTGCCGACGAATTTGATTCAATTAAAGGCAAGCCGGTTTATAACCGCACAGTTACATTAAAAGACAGTTGGGCAAAAATAGCAGGAAAGAAGTAATTGATAATTGATAATTGATAATTGATAATTCAACTTTCCTAGTTGACATAAGTGTTTGTAATATATAAATAATATAGAAAAGAA
>CAZCLJ010000268.1:0-6117 GCA_964499465.1 uncultured Hyphomicrobiales bacterium | reverse complement strand
AGGGTAATTTGCGAAATTTTTATTTACGAGGCAAATCTTATAACTCCTTTATTTTGTTATGGAGTTAAAAATATTTATTACCATTTTTCATAAAAAAATAACTAATATACAAACAAATAATATAAAAGGTATTGATATGAAAAAATTATTTTTATTAACTGTATTTTTCTTTATTTGCATAGTAAATGTTTATGCAATTTTACCGCCTTATATGAAACAGGTGGAGGAAAAATCTTATGGTGATGTTGCTTATCAGATTTATGTATCCGGTAAAAAACTTCCAGACGGTACTTTTTCTGCTGCTACTATTCATAAGGTTTATCGTGTTCCGGAATCAGAATTCATTCCAAATGCTTTTCACTTAAAAACTAAAGAAGTTGAGGATATTGGAGATGGAAATGTTACCTTAGCATCTTCTACTTTAATGAGTTCACTTAAAGGTTTGCAAATCGAAAATATCAAACAGGCAATTAATATTCCTGTTAGAAGCAAGCAAAAAGGTTCAAAAGCTGAAGAATTAAGTAAAATATATGAAATTACTTTTAATTCTGGCGAAGATGTTTATAAAGTATGCTACGATTTGCTAAACAATCCTGAAGTGGAATATGCCGTGCCAATTTATAAACGTTACCCATTTCATATTCCAGATGATACCCAGTTTCCTTATCAATATGCAATGACAAATATTAATGCAAAAGATGCCTGGGATATAACCAAAGGCAGTACCGATATAGTTATTGGTATTGTTGATACCGGAGTTGATTATCTTCACGAGGATATAGGTTCAAATGACTGGATTAATCCGGGTGAAATTCCAAATAATGGTATTGATGATGATGGAAATGGTTATATTGATGATATATATGGCTGGGATTTTGTTGGTGATATAACTATTATGGAAGCATTTAACAAGCAATGGAAAGAGGATAATAACCCGAATAATGTTAAGCAAAACCACGGAACTCACGTTGCAGGATGTGCTTCGGCTTCAACAAATAATTTAAAAGGAATAGCAGGTACAGGGTATAATTGCAGAATAATGTCGATTAAATGCGCTTCTGATAAGGAAAATGTTGGTGGTATTTGGCGTGGATACGATGGTATTGTTTATGCTGCTGATAATGGTGCCCATATTATTAATTGTAGCTGGGGTGGTTCCGGTTCAAGTCCGGTTGAACAAGATGTTATTAATTATGCTGTTAATAAGGGTTCGGTTGTTGTTGTTGCTGCTGGAAATGACGGTAATAATATTGACAACCGTATTGCATTCCCTGCTTGCTATCAAAACGTTTTATGCGTTGGAGCCACTACTCCTGTAGATACACTTGCAGATTTTTCTAATAGAGGTAGATTAGTTACTGTTTATGCTCCTGGTGAGCAAATTCTATCTACTTTACCCGGGAATTTATACGGAAAAGAAAGTGGTACTTCAATGGCTTCTCCAATTGTTGCGGGTATTGCAGGTTTAGTACTCAGTTCACATCCGGATTGGATTACTAATTCTCCTACCCCAGCCGATAGAGTGAAAAGGGTAATACATCAAATAAGAAGCACAAGCGATAATATCCCCGGAGTTAATAAAAATGACAGACATCTTTACTATGGCAGAGCAAATGCCTTTAAAGCAGTTGATTACAACAGAACCGGTTCTACAAACAAAATTGCTGGTCTGGTAATTTCTGGTATTAAATTTTACGATACTGATGCTATTACAAGCTATGAAAAAACCAAGTTAATATTAACTATTAAGAACTATCTTGGTAAAGCTGATAATGTATATTTAAGGATAACTCCTATTTCAAATTTTGTATCTTTTACAGAATATGAAAAAGACTTACAAGGTGGTTTAAATGAATTAGAAAGCAAAGATTTTGAAGTTGAAATACAATTAAAGGAAAACAACCCTTGGATGGTTGGAGTTGCCGAATTATTCCTTACAGTTGCTAATGATGAATATGTTGACTATCAAATTATTCAGGTTCCAATACATTTAAATTCCAAAAATAAATATTCAGTTTATTATAATATTCCTGAAGCATTAGCTTTCACGTGCTATGGAGCAATAGCACCATCAGCAAATAATATGTGGGCTGTAGGAAATGCTGGTAGCAATGGCTCTAGTTTATTTTGGATAAATGAAAACAATTTTAAAGTTATGGGAACACCAAAAAACTTTTATAGCATTTATGCAATGGACAATCAAACAGCATATTGCGGTACTGGTGTTCAAACTGGAGTTTGCGAAGTATTTAAAACAACTGATGCAGGTGCAAATTGGACATCTGTTTCCGTTGAGGCAATCACAAATTTTGTAACAAGTATAAAGTTCTTTGATGAAAATGTCGGCTGCCTTATTGGTGACCAAAAAACAGGTAAATTTGGTATTGGTTCTACTTCAAATGCCGGAGCAAGCTGGTCACTTGTTGAAAATGCACCTCCTCCCTTACCAAATGAAAGTGTTTTTATAAATGGTGCTGCCTGGTTTGAAAATAAGGGATGGTTCGGAACAAATAAAGGGCGGCTTTTATACACTACAAATAAGGGGAAAAATTGGGATGTAGTTTCGATAATGAAAGCTGAAAATGTTTATCTTATCGGTTTTAAAGATGAATTTAACGGTATTGCTATTTATAACGAAACAAATAGCACTGATGCATTAGTTGCTTCTTCTACTAACCGTGGATTAACTTGGGTGCCAAACCGTTATAATTTTTCGAGTAATGGAATTACTCCTGTAGCAGTTTATGCTCCACCGGATTCTAAAGAAATTTATGTAATTGGTTCTTTTGGGCAGGTCTTTTCTACAAGTGATAATGGGGTTACATGGAAGCCAGTTCTTAATAATATGCAGGCAGATATACACCGTTCAACTGGAGTTGCTTATGAATATGGAAAAGTTAGGTTATGGCAGATAGGAAAACCAATAATTTCTACTTTACAATTTGATTACACTCCTGCAAGTGCTAAAAAAGAACTTACTAGTATGAGCGGTGAAATAATCAACTATGATTCAGTTCTGGTCAATTCAAATTCAACAAAAAGTATTCAAATAAAAAATACCGGAACTATTGCTGTTAACATTTCTAATGTTGAAATTATTCCTGATACTGGAGTTCCTAATGGAGTATTTGTATTATCAAATTCTGCTCCAACTTCAATTGAACCAGATAATACTTCAACTTTAAGAGTTCGTTTTACTCCGGATATTTTAGGGCAGAGAACTGCAAAACTTAGAATTACCAATGATGGCACACCTGAAACCTTAGATATAAACTTAAAAGGTGTTGGCAAAGAGGGCTCTTCTGTGGAGAATTTTGATAGAATTTTTTCCGGAAAAATTACACCTAATCCAATAACTGACCAGGCAAATTTAGAACTAAATATTCCGAATGCAACAGAGTATAAAATTGATATTATTGACAAGTTGGGCAATATTCAGTTTAATATTTTTGATGGTTACTTAGAAATTGGCAACTATAATTACTTTTTAACATTTGCTCAAATACCTTCCGGTGTTTACTTTATAAGAATTTCAAATGAAGAAATTTCTGCAATAAAAAAGATTGTATTAGTAAAATAAAAAATTATGAAAACAACAGATATAAATAAGAGTAAAGTATTCTTTCTGTTTTTATTTTTATTATTTCTTTTATCGAACATATTTTATACTGCTGCGGAAGAACAACCCGCAGCAGTGCAAATGAAGGAATACATTCGCTACCTTTCTTCTGATGAGTTGGAAGGGCGTGAGCCGGGGAAGAAAGGGAATTTTGATGCGGCTAATTTTATAGCTGACAATTTTAAAAGATTTGGTTTAAAACCATTAGCAAGTGATTATTTCCAAAAATTTTCTATATCTTCAGGTGTCAGAATTACTAATAAAAACAGCGTTTCTTTTGGGGTTAAAATCGAAAAACCCGGTGTTCCTTTAGATAAAATTAAACCTATTGAAAGGAAATGGATTCTTAAAGAAGATTTTTATCCAATAAGCTTTTCTGATAATGCAAATTTCTCTGGTGAAATAGCTTTTGTGGGCTATGGAATTAGTGCCAAAAATTTCGATTATGATGACTATAAAGATGTTGACGTTTCAGGAAAAGCTGTAATTATTCTAATTGATTCAGCTGAAGGGCGTCCAAAAATTGACAAATTTAAAGAATATAGTGAAATAAAATATAAAGTATCGAATGCAAAATCCAAAGGCGCCTCCGCTGTTATTTTAGTAAAAGACCAGGGTGATTCTGCTGATGTTTTCATTCCACTTAATATGGTTCGATTCTTTAAAAGTAATAATATTCCAGTAGTTCAGGCATCAAGGACGAGTATTTCTAAATTCTTTCCAAAAGACAAGCAACTTTACGTTGTTGAACAGCAAATTGTAAAAGATTTAAAACCCAAAAGTTTTATTATTCCTAATACCACGGTTAATATTAGCGTTGACCTTGAAATTATTGAAACAAGTGTGCCAAACGTTCTTGGAATGGTAAAAGGCACCGATGAGAAATTGTCTGATGAATATATTGTTGTTGGAGCTCATTTCGACCATTTGGGCTGGGGAGGTGCTAATTCATTATACC
The DNA here is from genome assembly GCA_964499465.1 of uncultured Hyphomicrobiales bacterium. GTDB lineage: Bacteria > Bacteroidota > Ignavibacteria > Kapaibacteriales > UBA2268 > JAAYJM01. The sequence goes on along the minus strand of CAZCLJ010000268.1, from coordinate 1,540 downwards.
GCGGAAAGACTTTACAAATACATAATGGAGCAGATGATAATGCTTCTGGAACATCGGTGATTTTAGAACTTGCGGATAGAATTGCAAAAAATCCGCTGAAACGTTCAGTAATATTTTTCGCAATAAATTGTGAAGAAATGGGATTGCTTGGTTCAAACTATTATGCACGTAACCCATTAGTTCCGTTAGAGAAAACAGTTTTTATGCTAAATCTGGATATGGTTGGCAGGATGCAGGATAGCAAATTGAATATTATTGGCACTGGGTCTTCTCCGTATTTCAGCCAACTTGTTGATTCTATTTCTACTATTGATAATCTGATACTTTCTAAATCAGCTGACCCCTACGGCGCAAGCGACCATACATCTTTTTATTCTAACAACGTTCCAGTAATGTTCTTTTTTACAGGTCTCCATTCAGATTATCATCAACCAAGTGATGATTTTGAGAAAATAAATTTTGACGGTATGCTTAAAGTAGCCGATTTCTCGAATAAAGTAATTGATTTTATAGGGAATAATGATATAAAACCAGAATATATTCTGGTAAAAATGGATACTAAAGAAATGGCTGGTCAGGTAGGTGCTGGTAAAGGCGCCTGGTTTGGAATTATACCAAATTTTGAAGAGAATGATCATGGCTTCAAGATTTCCGGAACAAGTATTGGTAGTCCTGCTGAAAAAGCTGGATTGAAAAATGGTGATATATTAACTAAGTTCGGTGAAAAAATAATCAACAATCTTTATGATTTAACTTATGCTATTCGTGAGCATAGCCCCGGTGATGTTGTTGTCGTAGAATTGCTTCGTGATGGAAAACTAATGAAATTTAATATTGAACTGTCAAAACGTGGTAAATAGTTGATTTCTGAATTTTAGAACTCCTGATGCCTCGTAGTTTGATATTCTGCAGTATTGTCATTTCGATCCCCAATATGAAGCAACTGTTTTATTTAAAAGGAGATGACATAAAATAAAGATGTCCTACATCTTGCAGATGTAGGACATCTGGTTCAAGAACTTTTGCAAAGTTTTGCAGAGTAAAAGTAAAGATGTAATTGGTAAACGAAGTGAGATATCTCACGTCATTGTTACCACGAAATTTGTGATTCCTCACTTCGTTTACCAATTACATCATTTTTATGAAAACGATGTAATACAGAACAGCACTAAGAAATCTCCCCTACCCCCCTTTTTCAAAGGGGGGAATTAAAAAGAAAATTCTTCTCCCCCCTTTGAAAAAGGGGGGTAGGGGGGATTTTGACTTTCTATTTTTCATAAGTCCTGATTATGTTATGTCATTTCCATTTAAAATAAAAGTCTTCTTTTATCTTGGGGTTCGGAATGACAGACAATCATATTTTATCTTTAAAAGCAACTTGGTATTCGATGCTACTTTCAGAACTCCTGACCCCTCGTAGTTTACTATTGCGCATTTAATATAGTTCTGATATTAAAAATAATGTAATTTCAAAAAATTGCAAATATATAACTCCTAAATAAATTTAGGAGTTATTCTAATAATTAGAGTAACTCCCAAA
>CAZCLJ010000267.1:0-6148 GCA_964499465.1 uncultured Hyphomicrobiales bacterium | reverse complement strand
ATGACCGTCTTGGCAATGTAAGAACAGTATTGCGTAAAGATGGAACTGCTGGAACCCCGGTTAAACAGTTCTTCTATACTCCGTTTGGTTCTGTAATTCCATTATTGGGAGACGTGAACCGCACCAAATTCATCGGAAAGGAAAAAGACAAAGAAAGCAACTACGCCGACCACGGTGTCCGCAAATACGACGATGAAATTGGGCGTTTTACCAGCATAGACCCGCTGTGGGAGAAGTATTATTCGCTCACACCGTATCAGTATGCAGGGAATAACCCAGTTATTGCAAAGGATGCAGATGGTAGGGAAACATCTTTTACAACATTATTTGAACCTGTTAATAAAAGCAATTATCCTAGTAACGCACAACCTTTAACAATACCGGATATTGTTAATAATAGCGATAAACCGGGAAATCAAAAACTAATTGACAATTTATTTTTAATTGGAGTTACGGGATTATTCAATGTTGCTGTAGATGCATTTGTAGCTTCAAAAGCTGCAAAAGAAACCAATGAAGCAGTAAAAACAGTTACAAATAGTGCAAAAGAATCAAAAGAAACAATTGAAACAACTAAACACGGTGCTTCAAGAATTGCCGATGGTAATGCAACTAGAGGAGGGGTATTAAATCAATCTGAAATAGGAATGACTAATCAATATGGACAATCATTAACCCAATCTGATGGTGCTGTTGTAAAAGTACTAAAAATTAATGATCGTTTTAACGTAACAATTACAGGTGAAAAAGGTCTAATAACAACTTTTAAAAATATTTCCCAAAAATCATTAGAAAGGCTTAGTAAAAATTATGGATGGAAATAAAAATAGAGTAATATGTTGTTTCTGTGGAAATACACTAGATATTGAAGATTCAATAATTATACAAGTATTTACTTATATAAATTCTTCTGAATTGCAAGAATTGTATTGTCATAAAGATTGTTTTGTTAAATTGTTACATAAATCAATAGTTTTGCATCCAGATTTATTAGATGATTAATAATCTAATTTTAGAATCGCATTGATATGGTTGATTTTTTTTAAATTAAAAGATAATAAGAAAAATTAATTATCAATTTTTTACGAAATATATATTGCGTTGTACCCGACTTACCAAGCCACCTCGACTTGGTAAGTCATTCTTAACGGCACGGTGTTGTTGTCAGAACCTTGATTAGAAGGATTATAGGATTACTGGATTGCTTTTATAATAAAGGTCGTTTTGCCAGCATAGACCCGCTGTGGGAGAAGTATTATAGTTGGACTCCTTACCATTATTCTTTGAATAATCCTGTGAGTTTTTTAGACAGTGATGGGAAACAAACAAAAAAAGAATTATCAACTAGCTTTAAATTTCCAGGTCAAGCAATTAAAATACACCAGAATGCACAAGTAGCATTAGATAAAGCTGTTGAACTTTTTGGAAGCAATGGAATACATAATGGGAAAGGAGATGCATTTAGACATGCACTGTGGAATGCTATGAATACAAGGGATGTTGGCTTTATCATAGCAAAGGAATTTGCTGATGCCCACGAAGATGATAAAGAAAATCCTGTTAGTGAAAAAAATATGGATTTAATAAACAACGCAAGAGGAAGGCAGATTGCAAGAGAGAATCCAAATGCAACAGATGATGATTTTATAAAAATTCTACTTGAATATATTAATGAGGATAATGGTAAGCTACAATTAAGTCCAACAGAAGTTAATTTTGAAAATAGTAATTCAAATCAATATTATCAGGGAAACGATGATGAAAATTAAAATTAAATTAATATTCTTTTTAATGATATCAATAGTAATTATAATTTTAATTATTAATGTTATTCCCAAGAATTCAAATTTTAATAGAAATATTTGGCTAAATAATATTGATAAAAGAAAAGAAATGATTAATGATTTGACAAATAAATGGCTTCCCCAAAGGAATAAAATTGAGATAATATCACTGTTAGGAGAACCTAATAAGAATTATTTTAAAAATGCTGATTTAGTATATACCATAGGCAAAGAAAAATCATTATTTTCAATTGATTATGAATGGCTTTTAATATATTTAGATAACGATGAAAAATATTTTAAATTCGAAATAAAAACTGATTAGATGTTTGAATAAAAGAATAAACAATAACTTTTTTTGTTAGACTTACCAAGCCACCCCGGCTTGGTAAGTCATTCTTAAATGCACAGCGTCCGCAAATACGATGCTTTCCAAACTTTACGAAAGGTTAAGAAACTTTCGCAAAGTAAGGTTTCTGTAGGGAACGCAAATTTGCGTTCCCTACTTTTATTCACTTCAAATCACAATCAACCATCGGGTTAACCCGATGGTTGATGCTGTTGTTCTTTGCAATTTTTCCCGCGCGCTTATTATCTTTTAGGTTGGAATAATGAACAATTTGCCGTATATTACGGTGCAGAATATGAACCAGCTACACAAACTATTGGTTGTGTTGGTGGTGGGACTGCAAATATAACAAGCGATGGACCAAGAACGGTTTTGATGTGGAATGCAGAATACAATACGTATGGGAATGGTTCGAATATTAATCTGACTTATAAGTATAATTCTGATGGAACGTGGAAAAAATATTACAATATCAATGACCGTCTTGGCAATGTAAGAACAGTATTGCGTAAAGATGGAACTGCTGGAACAGTTGTTAAACAGTTCTTCTATACTCCGTTTGGTTCTGTAATTCCATTATTGGGAAATGTGAACCGCACCAAATTCATTGGGAAGGAAAAAGACAAAGAAAGCAACTATGCCGACCACGGTGTCCGCAAATACGATGTTGTCTGAACCTTGATTAGAAGGATTATAGGATTTCTTGATTAATAGCATTTACATTAAAAACAAATAAACAAATGAACAATCAAGTAATCGGTTAATCAAGAAAATCATGGTTCAGACAATAACCGCACCAAATTCATCGGAAAGGAAAAAGACAAAGAAAGCAACTACGCTGACCACGGAGTCCGCAAATACGATGATGAAAAATATTGTTCCTCAAAAATATTTGCAAATATGCTAATGTTTCTTTATTTTAGAAATTATTATTAAACAATCAAATAGGAAATAAAATGATTGAAGTTGAAAAAGAAAAAGTTACACTTTCAAGGAATACTTGGGATAGATTAAGAAGTGACTATTATTTCGATGAACTTATTCAAAATATTCTTGATTCTGAAACAATTCTTGATGCGATGGAAAATGATAATGATTTTATGGAAGTAAGAGAATATGACAAATTACGAAAAGAGCAACAAGTATAATGTTTTACTGAACAAACGTTCCAGAGCATTTTTAAATGGATTAGACAACTTTGCTTATTCTAATTTATTGTCCAAGATATTGGATTTAGAAAAGGAGCCAAGGCCTACTGGTTGTGTTAAGTTGTCGGTTCAAAATGCTTACAGGATTCGATGGACTTTTTATAGGGTACTTTATACTGTTGATGATAAAGAACGTAACGTTTTTGTATATGAAATTGCTCAAAGAAAAGACGCATATAAAAAAAGATAAAATATTCTAAACATATTCCTTAAACTAAAAATAAATCTTTTTTGGGAAACATTCGTTCTGTTGTGCGTGATGATTGGCAAATCGTAAAGCAGTTTGATTATGCTCCGTTTGGTAAAGTTCTTTATTCAAGCTATACAAACCGCACCAAATTCATCGGAAAGGAAAAAGACAAAGAAAGCAACTACGCCGACCACGGTGTAAGAAAGTATGATGATGAGATAGGTAGGTTTACCAGCATAGACCCGCTGTGGGAGAAATATTATTCGCTCACACCATATCAGTATGCAGGAAATAACCCGGTGAGCTTTATTGATCCTACTGGTTTTGCTCAATATATGGTAATGAATGCTGATGCTCAAATAGTAGATATAATTGACGATGGAGTTGATGATGGTTTATATTATATAACAAGCAGTGATATTGTTGAAAGATGTAAATCTAATGGTGGAAATCTAAGTTATGAAACATTAAGGAATGTATCCTATTTAATTCCAAAATTAATTGATAGGATTTTAAGTACGCATGAATCAAAGCCTTTATTACGAACTGAAGGTGGTAGTGTAGGTAATTATGAACATTGGGAAGATGGCGGGCGTCAGGATCCATTTCCACCTGAGGGCCCTAATGCAAGTAAACAAGTAAAAAAAGCTATTGATATTTTTAAGGAAAAACATCCAAATGAAGCTATTGATTATTATGTTCATGATCATCCTTGGACAAGTATACCAAATTCAGACGATAGGTCAGCTCTTAGAAATAAATATCAAAATTTCAATTTTGGATTTTTAATTTTTGGTGAAAAAGTAATTTTTTTTAGAGAAAATGAAAGTAATGATGTAAAAGCAACAAAGCAGCAAATAAGAGATTTTGTAAAATGAAAAAGGTACTAAAATGATAAAGAAACTAATAATAATTGTGATATTTTTTAAAAGTTTATACTTATTTTCTTTTGATTGTGACAGCACAAAAGGAAATGATGCTCAATATCAAGAATTAAACAAATTATCATTTCATATTCAAAATTTTGTTATTGATTCTACTATTATAGAATTTCCTTGTTATTATAAGGAAATTATTGAAATATCAAACTTAATTATTAATAATCCAAATAATAATTTAATATTTCCTGATGATTTTTTTGACTTGGTGAGAATTAATACTATTAAAATTATAAACTGCAATAATATAAATGAAATATTAAAAAAAATATACAGTTGTAAAATTTTAGAAATGTTAACAATTGAGAATTCTGAAATTAGATATTTAGATAGTTTAATAAAATTACCAAAAAATTTAGAAACATTAATGATTATCAATTGCAATTTAGATTATATTCCAAAGTCATTATGCATATTTAATCAAATAAAAACACTTTTACTTGATTTTAATCGTATAAATGAAATCGACTCAACTTTACTTAATTTTAAGAATTTAGAAGTGTTGCATTTAAGGGGAGATAACTTAATTAATTTACCAGAGTATTTTTATACTTTAGATAATTTAAAATATTTATTAATTAGAAACCAAAAATTTAAAGAACCTGATAGTATATTAAAAAAATTATGTAACATGAAAAATTTAAAAGGTTTAGCTTTTGATAGCAATAATATTAGTTCTCTACCAAATGAAATATTTTTATTAGAAAATTTAGAGGATTTATCAATAAGTTATAATAATTTAAAGGAATTATCTAAAGATATAAGTAAATTAAAAAAATTATGGTGCTTGGTTTTAGTCAATAACAAACTAACACGATTACCTGATGAAATTATTGAATTAAAAGATAATCTATTTTATTTATACATATATAACAATAACTTTACTGATGAATATATTAAAAAGTTAAAAAATATGTTACCAAATACAACAATAATTTACCAAAAGGAATAGAAAAGGTAATAAAGAAACAATAATATCCGAAAGACTTACCAAGCCACCCCGACTTGGTAAGTCATTCTTAAAACACAAATACGATGTTTCCAAACTTTACGAAAGGTTGGGAAACTTTCGCAAAGAATGTGTATTGTAGGGAACGCAAATTTGCGTTCACTACATTCATTCGTTTTAAATCACTATCAACCATCGGGTTAACCCGATGGTTGATGCTGTCGTTCCTTGCAATTTTTCCCGCGGGCTTATTATCTTTTAGGTTGGAATAATGAACAATTTGCCGTATATTACGGTGCGGAATATGACGCAGCTACGCAATCAATTAATTGCGTTGGTGGTGGAACTGCAAATATATCAAGTCCTGGACCAAGAACGGTGCTGATGTGGAATGCAGAATACAATACTTACGGAAATGGTTCGAATATTAATCTGACTTATAAGTATAATTCTGATGGAACGTGGAAAAAATATTACAATATCAATGACCGTCTTGGCAATGTAAGAACAGTATTGCGTAAAGATGGAACTGCTGGAACAGTTGTTAAACAGTTCTTCTATACTCCGTTTGGTTCTGTAATTCCATTATTGGGAAATGTGAACCGCACCAAATTCATCGGGAAGGAAAAAGACAAAGAAAGCAACTACGCCGACCACGGTGTCCGCAAATACGATGATGTCTGAACCTTGATTAGAAAGATTATAGGATTACTTGATTAATAGCATTGTT
>CAZCLJ010000266.1:0-6150 GCA_964499465.1 uncultured Hyphomicrobiales bacterium | reverse complement strand
TATAAAGCACTACTACTCTATATTTACTTCATTTTATCTTCTAGGAAAGTTGAGTTATAATTTAAGAACTCCTTACTCCATAACGTAAATAAAGGAGTTAGGAGATTCTTCTAGTAGAAAAACTATTTCGCTTTTAAACTCCATAATAAATTATGGAGTTACTCTAATTATTAGAATAACTCCCAAATACAGAACTCCTTACTCCTTAACGTAAATAAAGGAGTTAGGAGATTTGCCTCGTAAAGAACAAATTCGCAGTTAGCAATTAATATTTTTAGTTATTTGTCATTAGTCATTAGTTTGTAACTACTAATGACTAATGACGAATAACTAATGACCTATTGGTAATACTTATGTTGAAATTTAATTTTATATAATAAAATCTGCGAAATAGCAAACTACAAGGCATCAGGAGTTCTCAAAAAATACCTCCTTCTTTTTAATTTCCACAAAAAAAATATGTAAAAAAAAATTAAAAAAACATTTTCTCTTGCATTATTTGAAAATTAATTTTAATTTACACCATTGATTTTTGCTAATGTTGATTTTCTTTTAAAAAAAGGGCTAAATCCTTTAAACGTTAAGTTAATAATTTTTAGAAAAAAAGAGAGTCTTCGTTATTTTAAGTGGTTAAAGTATTTGTTTTAAAGTCTTTTGATATTACATCTTTTACTTTTTAAATATTTCTATGAATCCACTCTAAAAAGTGTCATACCTGTGAAAACGGGTATCTATAAACTCAGAACTCCTGATTCCTCGTAGTTTGTTATTGCGCATTTAATATAGTTCTAATATTAAAAATAATGTAATTTCAAAAAATTGCAAACATATAACTCCTAAATAAATTTAGGAGTTATTCTAATAATTAGAGTAACTCCCAAATTTATTTGGGAGATTAACTGCGCAATTGTTCTTTACGAGGCAAATCTCCTATCTCCTTTATTTTCGTTATGGGGTCAGGAGTTCAGAAACTATACTAAAATTAGATTTTCTATTACTCGGAAAAGACATATTATCTTTTTTTGAGTGGACGTATTTATTGATATAAAAATATTTATCATAAGGCAAATCAAATGGGGAAAAAAATAGAGCATTATTTTGAAAAACTTTTTTTTAAAATAAAAGGGAAAAAAATTAAAAAATTTTCAAAAATTAAAAAATATTTCGAAAATAAAAAAGGTCTTGAAATAGGCGGGCCCAGCAAGATATTCAATGATAAAGGTTACATACCAATTTACAATTGTATTACAGAACTTGATGGCTGCAACTTTTCAAATATAACAATTTGGGAAGGAACTATAAATGAGGGAATGAGTTACAATTATTATAAGCAAAGAACTGGAATTCAGTATTTAACCGAAGCAACAGACCTATCAATGATTCAAAATTCAAAGTATGATTTTGTCATATCTTCAAACTGTTTAGAACATATTGCAAACCCGCTTAAAGCATTAGGGGAATGGATTAGAGTTTTAAAAAAAGATGGGGTGATTTTATTAATACTTCCTAAAAAGGAAAAATGTTTTGACCATAAAAGGTCAGTAACGCTTTTCTCTCATATATTAGAAGATTATAAAAATAATATAAGAGAAGACGATTTAACGCATTTAGAAGAAATATTAAAACTGCATGATCTAGAAATGGATAAACCAGCTGGAAATATTGACCAATTTAGAATGAGGTCAATGAAAAATTATGAAAATCGTGCTTTACATCATCATATTTTTAATAGTAGTTTGCTAATAGAAATTTTTAATTATTTTAAAATTAATATTATTGATACTATCGAAAGAGATGAGTATGTTATTATTGGGAAAAAGATTTGATTTATGAAATTTAACCTGAATAATTCATCCGATGACTTCCCAGTCATCGGATGAATAGATTCAGTAACGAAATTAGAATTTAATAAGAATTAGAAAAAAACTTAGTTTTTTTACAGAATATTAAACAAACCAGTTATAATCAATAACAACTGAATATTTTTATAAATTTATGAATAATATAGGTTAATAAATAATGGAATTAATTTATAAAATATTAAAAAGTGTCTTAAATATAATTTTTTCAAAAAGAATTATATTTAAAGTTGAACCAATATTGAGACTTATTTTTTATCAATTTTATAAAGGTTATATTTATGAATGTAATATATGCAATAAAGGTTTAAAATCATTTTTAAATAAAAAAAATTTAATCTGTCCTAATTGTGGTAGTATTGCTCGGGACAGACGACTTTACAGCATACTAAATAAGAATTTTTTAAAAGAAGGAATAAAAATTTTAGATTTTTCACCTTCAAGGGCTGTTTATCGGAAAATTAAAACAAATAAGCAGTTAGATTATACCAGCAGCGATTTGTCTGGTAATTTTATTGCAGAAAAGAAATTTGATATTACAAATATTTCAATGCCAGATAATTCTTATAATTTAATTATATGCTATCATATCCTTGAGCATATTGAAAATGATAAAAAAGCAATGAGTGAATTGCACAGAGTATTAAAAAAGAATGGACATTGCTTAATCCAAACTCCTTTTAAAGAAGGAGATATTTATGAAGATAACAGCATAAAAACTAAGGAAGACAGAACAAAATATTTTGGGCAGGAAGACCATGTGCGCATCTATTCTGTTCAAGGTCTAAAAAAAAGATTAGAAGAAAGTGGCTTTCAAGTTTTAGTTAACCATTTTACAGAAAAGCAGAATAATAAATTTGGTTATTATGAAGATGAATATGTTCTTATTTGCCAAAAAGTTTAGAACTCCTGTTCCCTCGTAGTTTTGAATTTCGCAGTTTATCAAATGAAAACTCTTATTTTAAAAGTGAGTTGCCAATTCGTCATTAGTTATTAGTCATTTGTCATTAGTAGTTACAAACTTAGAACTCCTGTTCCCTCGTAGTTTGCTATTTCGCAAATTTTTTATAAGAAGTTAAATTTGATTGTAAATATTTCCAATAGGTCATTCGTTATTCGTAATTCGTAGTTACAAACAAATGACAAATGACTAATGACTAATGACTAATGACTAATGACAAATGACTAATGACTAATAAAATAATAATTGCTAATTGCGCAATTGATATTTACGAAGCAAATCCTCTAACTCCTTTATTTTCGTGATGGGGTTAGGAGTTCTGAAATTTAGATATTTTCAATGAAAAAATAAATTGATAGCCACCAGTCCAAATCATTAATATTTTGTGGATTTATATCTTTATTTGATAATGAATTTGAAAGTAATAGCAATTTATTCTTATCAAAATAACCGCATTGATTTGCATAATTGGAATTAATAGAATCCTGAATGTAAGGAGCTAAAGTTAATATTAGATTTTTTTGTTTTTCATAGTTTAATTGCCAGATGTTTTTATTTTTAAATAAATACTTTGAAACAATCTGATTAATTGCGCCAAATTTATAAGAATAAGTAAAATCATTCTTTGCTAAATGGAATTTTCGCAATTCAGGGAAATTATTCTTTAATATTTTCTTCAACATTCTGCCATATCTTCTATATTTAATATCAACATTTAAGAGATTTTTTAAAAGAACATTTTGAATATAAGGCATTAAAGTAATAAGTTTTGTATCTAAATATGTCTGCTCCGGACTATAAAAATTTGCTAATCTTGTTTTAATAGAAAACACATCTATAAAATTATCCAAACCAGTTTCTTCTGTATAAGTATTATTTTCAAAATATTCTTTTATTTGCTCAATAGCACCATTATACATTATATTATTCATCTCCTCACTGAAAAAATCTGCTTTGTTATTCCTTAAATATTTAAAAAATATAAATGGATTTTTTTCTTTAATTGCTGATTTTCCAAATAGCAGTAATTTTTTTCCAAATTCTCTTCTCCAGATTTCGCCAAATCCACCATCAATAATTATTGTGTCTCTGCTGGTCAACTCATTATAATTTGACAAATGAAAAAATCTTGAAGCAGAACTATTAACGATAGTTTGCAAGGTATATTCTTTATAATTTATTAAGAACATTTCTATATCTGTTATAGAGTTGCAAATTACTTCAAAATTCAGTTTCAATTCTTTCGCTATTTCTTTTGCAATAATTATATCCGGTTCAAATTGCTCGCCAAAACTTACGCAATTAAATTCATTAGTTTTACATTTCAATAAATAAGATAAAATCAAACGGGAATCAAAACCACCAGATAAGCACAATGTTAAAGGTTTTTCATCAGTAATATTAATTAATGATTTGAGAATCTTTGAATATTCCTGTATAGTTGTTTTGTTCTCTACTTTTGGATTCCAGTTGTATTCATTTTGGGATATCTTGTTATCCTTTCTTACAAAACTAATGCTTGAACCGTTCGATATTCTGTGAATGTTGGTTAATACACTTTTTGTTGAAATCTGATTGCACAGAAGCCAGCGACTACCAAATTCTGAAAAATTCATACTTGAGTTAACAAATTTTTTTAGCCAATCAATTCTGGTTGACAAAAAATATCTTCCATTGATACAATCTGTAATATAAAAATCTCTCAAACCCCATATATCAGTGAAAATCTCAATTAAATCATTATTCCAAACAAAATGAATAAAATGCCCGTTTATGTCTTTTGTCTTTTTTAAACTGTCTATTAAAGACCAGTCATAAGAATTCATTAATGAAGAATTTTCATTTCCATTTTTTAAACCAATACCAAGAGATAATGTATTCGTTTGAGTATTTTGGTTTGAACTAAAGAAACAAGTATCTTTATTAGAACCAGCTTTCAAAAAAAAGTTTGCAGAATTATATTCATATAAGATTTCATCCTTGAAAAAGTCAAATTCATTTTTTATTTCTTCTGTAACATTTCCTATGCAAGCAAAAAACCAACTCATTTAATCTCTCCTTTTTTTATATAAATATTTACTATTTTTCAAATTTAATCAAAAATTCATATAAATCATAGTTCAAAGACAAATTAAAACTATCCCGCCAGGGATTGAATTATATATGTTTGCAAAATTTAATCCCTGGCGGGATAAAAGAAAATTCTTAATTCCCCTCTTGAGAGTAATGTCACGGAGATAAGGGAAAAATATAACTTAATTATGTGGATTTATAACAGCTTCCACAACTTTTCCTTAATAGAGGTGGAGTTATATTGTTATAAAACAACAACTTACTTACCAACTCTAAAATGAGGAAGCGAGATGAGGTGTTATTTTGAATTTTAGTTTTCTTATATTTTCCCTTATCTCCGTGACATTACTCTTGAGAGGGGCAGGGGTGTGTTCTTGTTTGAACTATGATTTACCTGATTTGTTTGATTAAGATGATGAAGAAAGAAAATCATAGTTCGAATACAAAATTTAGAAAAAGATGTGCCACACTTTCTTAAGTGTGGCACATCTACCTTTCAAGCTTTCGCAAAGTGGGTAAGTAAAAGCAACGTAGTTGCTTCCTGTTTGTAGAAAAATATGTTCTACTTTTGTAAAACTCCGTAGGAGTGTGCTGTTTGTAGCAAAGACAGGTCGCAACTACATTGCTTTTCTTTTTTTCATTATTATTTCTACAAACAGGATACTCCTACGGAGCTTGCAAAAAAAGCTTTTTCCAAGTCATACGATGACTGCCAGTCATCGTATGACTGAAACATTGCAAAGAAAGATAGATATTCCATATCTGGCAGATATGGAATATCTACAAAGAATATCCCGCTAAGGATTGAATCATTTTTTTGTCTTTGAACTATGATTTACCTGATTTGTTTGATTAAGATGATTTAGAAAAAATTTAATACATTTAGTCATACGAAAAGCAAGCTGCTCGCATGACAAGAAGATGTCATGCGAGCATTTTTTAATGTTCGTATGACTAAAAGAAGAAAAATAAGCTAATAAGGTTTAATTTAAATCGGGTTCTTTTTCTACTAAAGTTATTAAAAAAAAATAAGGTTTCTTTCTAAAATAATAAAACCTTATTTAAATAATAAACCTTAGTAGAAAAAGACAACTAACTGAAAATCCTTATTAGCTTATTTCCTTCGTCCAGTTATATGAAAAGTTTGTTGCTCGTATAACTGAAAATTACATTTTGTAAAGGAGATTTTTTCTTTTATCCCGCAGGGATTGAATATTTGTAGCAAGGGATTTCTCCTTTTGTATATTATCCCGTCAG
>CAZCLJ010000265.1:0-6156 GCA_964499465.1 uncultured Hyphomicrobiales bacterium | reverse complement strand
CTTTTTCAAAGGGGGGAATCATTAAGAAAATTCTTGTCCCCCCTTTGAAAAAGGGAGGGAGGGGGGATTTCTCTTATTCAATTTTACAAAATGCTTTATTGATTAATGTCATCTCCATTTAAATAAAGCACTTTCTTTATCAGGGGGTTCGGAATGACACTTTGTTAGGATAATTTGCGCAATTATTCTTTACGAGGCAAATCTTCTAACTCCTTTATTTTCGTTATGGAGTTAGCCAATATTATTCATAAATTAAAAAAAAATATTCAGTAGTTATTGATTATAAATGGTTTGTTTAATATTCAGTAAAAAAACTAAGTTTTTTCTCTAATTTTTATTAAATTCTAAAATCGTTACTGAGTCTATTCATCCGATGACTGGGAAGTCATCGGATGAATTATTCTGGTTAGGAGTTCTGAAATTATTTTTTGTAAATAAAGATTTATTTTTTATTTTTACTTTATTATTGAATTAATTGTCTAATATCGAAAAATGTTAAAAAAATAAAAAAAGGAGTAAAAATGTTTAAAACTAAAAATCTTGTCCTGATGATTGCAGTATTTTTTGCATTTACATTTGTAAATACAAGAGCAAATAACTATTTTTTAGTAGGTTACGATTTTGCTCTGCCTACTTCTGATTTCAAAGATGTTGTTTCAAATGCGATGGGAATTCAAATCAAGGTGGAAAGCCGTCGCTTTTGTAATTTCTGGTTCGGTGCAAATGCAGAATATCTTTTTATTAAGAACAAAGATAATGTAATTGAAAATGTAAAAAACATTTTTACTTTCTCTCCAAACGTTAAGTTCGTTATTTATAAGAATACTGAAATCAACGATTACAAAGGCAATTTAGCACTTTATTTGAGTCCGGGACTTACTTTCAGTAATATTGAAGGAAAAGACGATTTAAGCCCGATTGGTATTGGAGGATATGCGAATATTGGCACGAGCTATGGTTTTAAAATGTTTAGCAGGTGCGCTTCATTAGATTTCGATATAAAATACAATCTACCTAATTTTATTTTGAAAGACTCGGACCGCGAAACATTTCAATACATTACTATCGGACTATCATTAGGGATATGTCTATGAAAAAAGGATTAATTTTAATTTTGCTGTGTATCATTACTTTTGCTGCCTGCACTACGCCCCAAAGGCAAATTAAAAGAAGTAATGATATAATCCGTATTGATTCTACGGTTGCCCAAACTGAAAAGTATAGTTCTTTGCCAAATTCTACTGAAAAGCGTAATACATATTATTTGGAAGGGACTGTGCTAAAAGTAGAAAAACGCACGCGTTGGCTTAATTGCCCTCCAATTGATACCGGCACCTTTGTTATTGATACTTTTGTTGTTTTTTTAGATAAAAAATCTAACGAAAATCAAATTGAGCGAATTGATATAAAAGATATTATTTTCATTGGACAGAAAATTGAAAACATTTCAATGAATGAATATCAAAATATCAACATTTTTGAAAAATCAAACGACCCTTTTCTGCCAAATTCAATAAGAACTGTAAAGGTTGATTCAATATACGTTCCCTGCCCGGAAGAAATGCCCTGCCCCTGCGGAAACTTAAGTGTTGATTATAATTTGGAATTTGATATTAGCTGTCCAAAATGCCAGCCAGATTGGTGGTTCCTTGAATTAAACTATATCAACAGCATCTTCTCTGATTTTAATTTCATTGAAGACGACTTCAAATATAGAAATGTAAAACATTTTGAAGCTGCTGCCGGTTTTCGTTTTGATAAAACACAGATTGGTTTGCTTTATAATCCTTGGTTTGAAGTGAATAATTATTTCGATGATACGAAAGAAAACAAACCACTGCTTGCACTTTACGGAAAATACAAATTTGACCCATTCCTTTGCGTAAATCCATATATATACGGTTTGCTCGGAACAGCAGTGGACAAAACTACCTTTGATTACATTGGGAATAAGAGTTACCAGCCAGATAACACGAGTAGTTGCATTTCAAATTTTGGATTTCCTCTTTCTTATGGCTTTGGGCTTGGTATTGACGCTCCTCTTCCTTCCTGTCTGCTTAATATAACTTTCGATATTGGCTATCGTTCACTTGCTGTAGGACAGCGTCTTGTTGCTACTCCTCTTGACGACCAACTTTTTATTAGGAGATTGGACGTATGGAATTTTAGAATTGGTATTTCCTTAGGTAATAAATAATTATGTTTAATTAAACCAGAAAAATAATGAAAACATATAAACACATATTGCTGTTAGCTTCCTTGCTTTTCTTTGCTTCCTGTTCTTCCGAAAATAACATTCATAAATCCTTACCTTATGGAAATTATAATTCTATTTACCCTGAAAGTAAAAAAAATGATTCTCTAAATCAAATTTCCTTGGTTGCAATTCCAGATGTTTTTGGAAATTCTGCTATTTCTTACGAAAGGGAAGTTGAAAACTCTAACAGCAGAAGCAGAAAATTAATAAATTCCCGCGATTTTATTGAAAGTATTATCAAACCAAACGAAAATAATAAAGAAGCAATAGAAGCATTGACAAAAAATTTAGAGCAAGTAACTTTAATTACCGATACTTCCGGCTACGTTTCATTTTCTCATCCAATTACTGAAATGTTCGCAAAAAATATGGAGTTAAGCATAAGTGGAAATGTTGGTGGAACAGACATTTTTGAATTTAATAAAGTAAAAGGAAAATACCAGTTTGAAGCACTTCCTCAGCCAATTAATTCAATTTTTTGGGATTCTCATCCTTGCTTTGTGCGGGATACTGTTAGAAACAGTCGCATTGTTTCGCTTCTTGTTTGGGCATCGGACAGGAAATCTCCCTTTGTCCGAAACCAGATTGGCGATATAAACACAAGTTCTACTACAGACATAAATTTATACTATGCTTTCCTTGATAACAACAGAGTTTTAAAATTTGACTCATTGACTCAAATTAATTCAGAAGCTGATGAAATTTCTCCATTTGTTTACTGCTTATGCGATAAGCCCAAACTTCTTTTTGCTTCTAACCGCAAAGGAGAAAATAATTTCGGAAAAAAAAGCAATTTCGATTTATACTATTCAGAAATCAAAGTGAATTTTCGTGAACTTAAAGTTGAAGTGCTGCAATCACCAAAACTTCTTTCTGAATTTGAAAATGGAAATGATGATATAACTACAATTAATACATCTGATTTCGATGAGGTCTTTCCATTTATTCCCAATCCAGTTGGAATTGGCAGCAGAGGAGAATTCATTTATTTTTCTTCCGATAGGTTCAGTGTGCCTTGGAGTAGGAAAAAACGCGATTTTGTTAATATTAAAGATGAACGCCAGTGCCCTTGTGAAACTTCTATTTCTGATTCGCTCATTCAAAATGAAGGTGGATACGATTTCTATGTTTTTGAAGTTCCTCAAGCTATAAGATGTGTTCCGCCTCCCAGACCGGTTTTAAGTGTTATTGCTAAAGTTAATCTAATCAATTTAAATTCTGTTAATGACACGATTAATATTGAAAATTTATGGCTACAAGAAATTACAATTTCTAAAATTTCAAAAAATATTGCTACCGAGTTTCAAGAATTAACGAACAGAAAACTGATAATTGAAGATAGTATAAGGATTTTAGAGCTCAAATCAAAAAAGAATATGCAGGCGATTAAAGAATATTTAAGTGAATTAAATAGCATTAATCAGCAAAAAAAAGAGATATTAAAAAAAATTCCAACATCAAATATTTTGTATGCAAAATCTGATGAATACTACACAATTGATGAAAATGCTGCCTATCTTTTTAGTATAGAAAAGCCAAGTGAAGAGTGCAAAGAAATGAATTGCAGCGAAGTCGTTTTAATAACTCCAGAAAAAATATATAAAGATGAAATCTTAAGTGTAAATCTGAACTGCATTTCAAAACCCATTGTTCCAGAGCAAATTAAGTTTGAATATGCAACAGGGCTTGCTTTTTTCGTTACAGGTTACTGGTGGCCCACAACAGAAGAAAATCTTTCTTTATTACAGGATAGAATTAATAGTGCCTGTCTGAAAAATTCCCAATTTATTGATTTATCTGATTATGATTACGCTTCAGCAGCTGAGCTAAATACGAATTTTTTAGAAAATGAATTTTATCCAAAAATTGACAGCGTTCTTAATCTTCTCGACAAATGCAATAATAATCAAACTTTGAGAATAGTCGTTTACGGATTAACAGACCCCTGCCGTCTGAGAAATACTCCGAACGAAGAGCAAACTCTTTATACCTGCGATGATGACATTGAATATTACGAACACAGCACCGACAGGAAAACTACAATTAAGCAAGGCACTATGATGAAACAGCCGAATTTGATTGATGAGTCCGGCAGAAATTATAATTTACCTAATGGCACTCAACAGGGAAATTATTTACTTTCAATGCTACGTTCTTATTACACGATGGAAACAATAGACAAGGGCTTAAAAAAGTATTCTGAAAAATATAAGATTTTGAGAAACGCAAGAGATATTTATGATATTTTTGAATTGAAAGCTATTGGAATTGATAATATCAACAAGCAATGCCCGGCTGTCTGGTATAATTTTGTTACTGATAGCAGATTTAAAAATGCTCCAACAATTCCTGAAGGTTGCGATAACGAGCCGTTTAGCCGCAGGGTTATGATTTACGCAGATATTATTAATAAAGATGATATTAAAAGGGGTTTTACTGTTTCTCCTTGCGGGGATAGATACAATAAATCCAAAATAATTAAGGAAGAAGAAATTCTATTACCTGCTTTGCCTGTTGAGGTTGTTGATTTGGATATAAAATATAAAGAAAGCGAAGATGACGATGAAATGGGTTGTCCCGGTCCGCCTTGCTACTTCTGGATTGAATTTGCTGCTGTAGAAAGCGAAGAAGAAGCACGTTTTGTTGAAAGTATTTTGCAGTTAGTTGGTATTGATGATTATTACGTGGACAGAAGCAGAAAAACATACATTAGAATTGTTTCCCATAAAGATGAAGACAGGATTTTAGTTGAAAAGAAATTGCTTGAATATCAGGAACTATTGAAAAATAAACTAAATCCATTATTAGATAAAATAATATTAAAGATGTCGATTAAGTTTTAATACCAAGTTGCATTCAAAGATACAATTAAAGTGTTATTCTGAACGAAGTGAAGAATCTCACAAGTCATTGCTACCATAGAGTTTGAGATTCTTCACTGCGTTTCAGAATGACAGATAAACATATTTTATCATTAAAAGCAACTTGGCATAAAAACAAATTTTTCTAATTTTCGTCTATAACAAAGCATTTTTTTGCTAATTAGAAAATAAAGAAAACTAAGGAAAAATTGTGAAAAAAATCTTAATTGTCGCATTTGCTTTGCTAATATCTTTAAATCTTTCAATTGCCAAACAAGATTTGCTTTTTGTTGGCGAAGAATTACTTTACGAAGTCTCATTTCTTGGAGTTAAACTTGGTAGTATCAAACTCGTTACTGAAAATGAAACAGAACTGAACGGAAAAAAAGCTGTAAAAGTAAAAGGATATTTAAATTCATATAAAGGAATACCTTTTGTAGATTTAGAGAGCGTTTTTGATAGTTGGCTCGACCCATCTGCAACTTATTCCTATAAATTTACTGGGAATGTGAAATCTAATAATAACCGAAATAAGCAAGAAATTGAATTTGATTACGAAAAGGGAATAATTAAAAATAAACAACTGAAAAACAACGAATTAGAATTTAACAACACAATAAAAACAAGTAAAAAGTGGAGCGAAGGACTTTCTATTTTATACCTCGCCAGAAAATTTATAAATTTAAAAAGAACAATTAAAATACCTACAATTATTTATCAAGACACCTGCTCTACTACAATCAATTTCACCGGAAAGCAGGAAAAAGTAAATATTTCCGCTTTTAAAAAGCCCGTAAAAACTCTTTACTTTACCGGAATTGCAGATTGGGAGGGCATTTATGGTTTAAGTGGAAAATTTGAAGGTTGGTTCTCTGACGACGATGCCCACGTTCCAATTAAAGCAAAAATGAATGTT
This sequence comes from uncultured Hyphomicrobiales bacterium, assembly GCA_964499465.1. Classification (GTDB taxonomy): domain Bacteria; phylum Bacteroidota; class Ignavibacteria; order Kapaibacteriales; family UBA2268; genus JAAYJM01. The sequence goes on along the minus strand of CAZCLJ010000265.1, from coordinate 122 downwards.
TACGTTGGAAGCGTAGTCATTGAATTAGTGAAATGGAAACGTGGAAACTGGAACCCACCAAGCTAATAATTAATTGATAATTGATAATTGATAATTGATAATTGATAATTGATAATTGATAA
>CAZCLJ010000264.1:0-6160 GCA_964499465.1 uncultured Hyphomicrobiales bacterium | reverse complement strand
TTTTTTGGAGTGAAGTTTTTTTTTGATAAATACGAGATTTATTTCACCCCACCCTAACGGGATAAGTAGAATCAGAACTCCTGATGCCTCGTAGTTTGTTATTGCGCAGTCTTGTCATTCTGAAACGAAGTGAAGAATCTCACAACTCATTGCTACCACAGAACTATAGATTCTTCACTTCGTTCAGAATGACATACTTTTTGCTATAATTTGCGCAATCATTCTTTACGAGGCAACATTTCTAACTCCTTTATTTTCGCTATGGGGTCAGGAGTTCTGAGAATAGCAGCACGTTTTAAAGATGTGTATAATCGTTAGCTTTGGAAGGGGGTAGGGTGAATTTTGGCATTCTATTTTCATAAGTTCATATTAATTTTAATTATTCAAAACTTCTTTCAACTCATTTTCGAACCAGCCAGCAAAATCGAAATAATAGCTAAGATAAGTTTTAAACTCGTTTTGCTCCAATTCTTTCAATTGTTTTGTAACGTTAATTAACAATTCTTTTTTTTGTTCAAAAGTAACACTACTGTAAATTGAGCGAAAGAAATTGATTAAAACTCTTTCAACAGGAAATTGATTTCTTTTATTACGAATTGTTTTAATCCATGAGTTTATTGAGTATATTAAATTATCGTAGTTGTTTAATTTATAATGAATAATAAATTCAAACAGTTTAAAGAGTGTTATGCAGTGCTCCACTCCGGTTAATCTAAAATATTTATTCAAAGAAAGAAGAGCAGCAGAATAATTCTTATTATCAATATATGCTCTGACAATATAAACATGAATATATCTGTTATGATAAGGTTCAGAAATGCTTTTAGTTGTGTCTAAAAAATTTTCAGTTTCCAATGATAAATGGGCTGCTTCATGATATTTTCCAATTCTATGATACAAATCTAATGTTCGTGCATAATAAAGCTTCATAATAAAAATATGCTCTTCATCAGTCTGATTTTTCAAATTAACAAATTCTTTCATTAACTGATGAAAAGTTTCTTCTTCATTCACCAAGCAGCAACAATAAAGGAAATTGCTTGTAAGCTGAATATATTCTTCACGTGAAAAGAAATAAGGAAATTTTTTATATAACTCGTAATGCTCTTTTACAGCAAGGAATGAATTTGGATAATCGTGCTGAATATAAAAACAAGTAGCTCTAAGATATAGAATTGCACTTTTTACCTTAACACTTTTTATATCTTGTTCTTGAATTATTGGTGAATGACCATATTTTTTTATAAAATCATCTAAATTTGAAGCATAGTATTTGTCTTCACATTGAAATTGCTGAAGCTCTGCTTTTATCATCAGTAAATAATTTAAAAAATCTATAATTTCTGCAATTCTTTTTCTTTCAAGTTGAAGTTCTTTTAATTTTGAATAACATTCAATAAAACAATGTTTAAAACAAAGAGTTTCCTCTAATGAAATGATATATAGCAATAAATCGTATTCTTCGAAATGGTAAGCAATTTTTTTTGCTTCTTCAATCATTTTACTCGCTTTGGATACAATTCCTTTTTCAATAAGAACTTTAATAAATAATATTTTTTTTAAAATTTTCCAGGTGTTGTCTTTTTCAAAATTGAAATTTGAAATACTTAATAAAAGTTTTTCAAATAACCTTCCTTTTTCTAAAGTTATGTTTAAGCTATTTTTCTTTTTTAAATTTCCATTTTCTTTATTTACATTTATATTTCCAGATGCTAAAATATCATTAAAAAGTTTTATGTAATTAGATGAAGTAGAATTTTTACTTATTCTACTAAATTTAATGAAATAATTAATTTCTCTTTTTGATAAGCTGTGAATTATTTTTTTTAATGATTCTGTCATAATATTAGAAATAATTTTTGTAATTCATTGAATTATAAAGATAATTAAGTTTTAAAAATATAAAAATACGAAAAAATTTTCCTTTTTTCAAATTTTTATTTTTTATAAATTTTCAAAGTATGGAATGAACGATTTTTAAATTTGGTTTTTAAGGTGTAAATTAGTCTTGAGTCTTACAGTCATTAACGACTTTATAATGATGTAAAGAGTTCTAATCTTAATGCTATAATATTTTTCTATTTAAAGTCAATTTACTCTGGTTTTATTAAATTTCTGAATAAGAATATTTTAAAAAAGTTATGAAACAAAAATAAGAAAAAATGAACATATATAAAAAGAAGATTTAAATTTATTAGAATTATTATTAATAATTCTAAAGAAGAATTGCTAAAAAATTAAGTATTTATCATTTTGAAAACAATGATTTAAATGCTTGCTAATTAAATATTTAAATAAATTATTAAAAGGTCTTAACTATTTTTTTATCTACAAATGAAAGGTTAAAAATGAAGTATTTCACAAAAATTAGCTTAATGGTATTTGCATTTCTAGTAATACCATTTTTACTAACTGCACAGGTAAACCAGGAGGTTACTGTCGGCGTTGATGGCGATTATCCTACTCTATCAGATTTCATAGCGGAGTTGGATACCTTAGGTATGGGTGGTAATACTACAGTCAGTATTATCAGCGATATTGTTGAACCGGGAACAGTTGAAATTCATCAATGGTTTGAGTTGTTTGGAACAGGTTATTATTTAACAATTAAACCTGCTAATGGCTCCTGGACTATTCAGTCAGAAGTTGATTCTGGTGCAGTAATTATTTTATATTGCGTTTCTCGCGTAATTATTGACGGTGAAGCTAATGTTGGAGAAAGAAATCTTACTATAGAAAACACTGCTACTGGAGGCACTAATACAGTTGTTTGGATTGCCAGCGATTCACCAGTTCAGGAATGTAGTGATATTACAATTAAGAATACAAATTTTATTGGTGCAAATACTCCACAAAGCAATACAGAAACTGCTGGAATTTTGCAGTCACTTGTTCCGTATAATGCTCCTTTTAATATTAATTTAAATGGTTTTAGTGAATATATTATTATTCAAAACAACCATATAAAAAGAGCAAATTATGGAGTTTTAATTAACGGTATTCCTTCGCCCGGTATGACTGCAGAAGGTATTCAAATTCTTGGGAATGAAATCGGTTCTGAAAACGAAGATGAATATATAAGATATAAAGGAATTAAAGTTTTCGGTACTCCTTTTGTAAAAATAAATGATAATCATATTTATAATATAAAACGAAGCGAAGGAGCTGTTAATATTATCGGACTGGAACTTAGTATGTATTCTTATGGCGGTCAGGTTATGAGGAACAGAATTCATGGCTTGGAAAATGCAAGCCCTGATGGTGGCGGTGCCTATGGTATTGACCTTCCTATTCCTAGTTCAATGGATACAATTCGTATCTTTAATAATTCTATTTATGATATTAGAACGACCAACTTTAGTTCAACAAGTTACCACCAAAATCCATTTGGTATTAGAATATTAGGTACTAGTAAATTGAAATTATGGCATAATTCAGTTAATCTATACGGCTCTCAGGTAAATGTTGGTTCTGAAGGCACATTATCAGCAGCAATTGCATTTATTGCTCCTATATATTATCTGATGGATATGAAGAATAATGTATTTTCAAATACCTTAGAGGGCTTAGAAGGAACACGCTCTTATGCAATTTGGGCTTGGGCATTTTCCGAGACAATAGATACTCTCTTTACATCAGTTAATTGCAATGATTATTATGCAGGCGGTCCTTATGGTATTCTTGGTAATATAGGAGCACCGGTTGATCCTGATAATAATGCATGCGACCCGATAAACAATAAATATACTATCGAAGAATGGAGAGCTTATACTCTTCAGGATACAAATTCATTATCAGTTTTTCCGGAATTTTTTGCTAATGATAATCTTGAACCTATGATAGCTTCACCACTTATTGGGGCTGGAATTTATTTTGAAGAAGTGCCTGAAGATATACGTGGATTTGTCCGAAACAACCCACCAACTATTGGAGCTTATGAAAGCGTTGGTGGTATTACTCTTTTAAGTCCGGAAAATTTAGCACAAAAGATTACAATAACTCCCCAATTTACTTGGGAACTGGCTCAAGGTTACAACCTCTACAATCTCCAGGTAGCTACAGACGAAGAGTTTGAAGAAATTGTTCTTGAACAGTATGAAAATAATGGTAATACTTTCCAGACACCAATTCAAACTCCATTGTTTTCTACTTCTTCATCTCCATTTTTCTGGCGTGTTCAAGCCGTTTCCCCATCCGGAAACGTGAGTGAATGGTCAGCAGTATGGTCATTTACAACTGAAATTTGGCCTAGAGTGGAAAATACTGGTTCATTTTCTACTATAGTAGTTCCATATAATATCCCAGCAATGATTGGAAACAGACCAATGAGCAATGGCGATGCTATAGGTGTATTTTTCCAGCCGGTACCAGGTGAATGGCAATGTGCTGGTATAGGCATTTGGAACGGGCAAAACGTAGGTATTACTGTTTGGGGAGATGACCCGGATACCCCAGTTAAAGATGGTTTCGATATTGGTGAAGAATATACTTTCTTAGTTTGGGATGCTGTTGAAGCTAATACAGTTTTTGCTTATGTAACATATTCTATGGGTCCAGAAGAATTTGAAGAAGGTGGCTTCTCTATGCTTGCAAGTTTAAATACTAATCAGTCTGATGTATTAAATATTAATCTTGGTCTTGGATGGAATTGTGTTTCAAGCTATATTACTCCTGAAGATGATGATGTTGAAGTTATGTTAGCTTCAATTGTGAACAATGTTAAATTAATGAAAAATTCTACCGGACAAATGTATGTTCCAGAATATAATATCAATACAATTGGAAATTGGGATATTAACAGTGCATATTTAATTAATATGATTAATGCTGATATTCTTACTATTTCAGGTACAAAAATTACTCCGGAATTAAGTCCTGTTTCATTAAATAATGGCTGGAATTTATCTGCTTATTTACGTGATAATGAAATGTCTGTCGTTACTGCTCTTGCAAGTATTACTCCTTCATTGGTATTAGCAAAGAATAGTGCCGGTGGTATTTATAGTCCGGCGTTCGGTATCAATACACTTGGCAATATGTTTCCTACTCAGGGATATTATTTCTATATGAATTCTGCAGCACAGCTTACATATCCAGCTAATTCATCTATGAAATCTAACTTTGATGCAACTACTCCAAGTGCAAAATATCTCGTTCCTGCTTTCAATAACACTGGAAACGATGCTACTTTACTGCTTTCCATTGAAAATAATGACGGAAATGAAATTGGTGTTTATAATCAAAACAATGAATTAGTTGGCTCTGGTGCTGTTTATAATGGTATCGCTGCCATTACAATTTGGGGTGATGACGAATCTTCTTCAATTATTGATGGCGCTCAAACTGATGAAAATCTGATTGTAAAAATTCTAAATACTGCAAATAACACAACTGATGTTATTTCCTTAACAAGTATTAAAGATATTACATCAAATACTGAAAATCAAGGTTTAATTTACAAATCAAATGCAATATACTCTGCTAAAGCGGTTCTGGGAAATGACGCTAATAACACTTTAACAATTTCTAATTCACCAAATCCAGTTGAAAGTAATACTAAATTTGAATTTAATTTAATCGAAGATGGTAATACTTTAATCAATATTTATAATGTTAATGGTGAATTAGTTGCTTCAATAGCAAATAATTATAATGCCGGTATGCACAATATTAATTTTGACGCAAGCAACCTTGCAAATGGAATTTATAATGTTGTTTTACTTTCTGGCAATCAATCTGTTTCATCTCTTATGATTGTGGGTAAATAGCTATCGTTCCCTTCCATTGCCGATGGCTATACGAAAAGTCTAACACCGCAAGGTGTTAGACTTTTTTTATCGGATGTCAGAATCCATCTTTGTCTTGTCAATCCGCCCCCCCTGATAGAGCAAGTGCTTTATTTAAATAGAGATGACATAATTTAACACTGTCATTCTGAACGAAGTGAAGAATCCAGAAAATTTTTTTAACCACTACTCTCTGGATTCTTCACTTCGTTCAGAATGACTGACAAAAGCAAAGATGTCATTTCGAACCCCAATATAAAGGAAGACCTTTATTTAAATGGAGATGACATAATTTAACACTGTCATTCTGAAGCGTTGCGAAGAATCCAGAAAAATTTCTTTTAACCACTACTCTCTGGATTCTTCACTTCGTT
>CAZCLJ010000263.1:0-6180 GCA_964499465.1 uncultured Hyphomicrobiales bacterium | reverse complement strand
TAGGGGGGATTTCTCTTATTCAATTTTACAAAATGCTTTATTGATTAATGTCATTTTCATTTAAATAAAGCACTTGCTTTATCAGGGGGTTCAGAATGACATACTTTTTGCTATAATTTGCGCAATCATTCTTTACGAGGCAACCTTTCTAACTCCTTTATTTTCGCTATGGGGTCTGGACTTCTGAATTTATGAATAATATAAACTAATACTATTTTAGCACTACAAAACTTTTCGTTATTCTGCCAAATTGATATTCAAAAGAACAATGATACAAACCAACAGGAAAATCAGCTACTGAAAACATAATTTTATTATTTCCAATTAGCTCAACTTGTTTAATTCGTTTAACTTCAATACCAAGTGCATTAAAAATAGAGATTGAACTTATTTCTTGGTTTTCAGGAAAAGAAATATTAACTTCGTTTTTTGCAGGATTAGGAAAAATATTTATATCAGAATAATCTTCAATAATTAAATTTTCTTCATCACCAACCTCGGTTTCTTCACAGGAAAATTTAAGGATTGTTCCACCTTCGCCGACAGCCCAGCAAGAATTATCTGTGCTAAATGCCATACCGTAGAGCCAGTTACTTGTTCCTATATAGATTTCCTCCCAATTCTCTCCTCCATCAGTAGTTTTAAATGATTTTGAATCGTTTGATATTACCCAGCCGTTATTTTTATCTAAGAATTGAATTAGCTTTAAATTTTCAGAACATTTATATTGAATTTCCCATGAATTACCGCCATCGCTTGTTTTAAGTATATTCCCATAATAACTTGCTATCCAACCATTATTTTCATCAATAAAATACATACTCCGGAAAATATCAGTCGTATCAATAATAATAGTATTCCAATTATTACCACCATCAGTAGTTTTTGCAATGCCCCCACTGTAACACAAAGCATAACCTATATTTACATTAATGAATTGAATTTTTTCTATTGAAGTATCCTTAAAAGATTTTTGGTTTTTCCAACTTTGTCCAGCATCAGTAGTGTTATAAATTGAATTTTCACCCGTTGATAAGAGAAAAGCTGCCCAACCAAACTGCTCGTTCAAAAAGAAAAAATCGGCTGAATATATATCAGTAACCTCACTAATTTTTGTCCATTCTTCTCCGCCGTCTGTTGTTTTATAAAAGTAAAGGTTATAAGCATAAGGGTCAGCATAATGAGCTACAATAATGCCGCTTTTGGAATTAAAAAAGTTTAAGAAGATAATATTATCTGTTATAATTGGACTTTTTTTCTCTTTCCAGGTTTGTCCACCATCAGTAGTTTTTAATATTTCGCCATAATTGCCTCCAGACCAACCGTTTAGATTATCAAGGAATTGAATATTTTTAAGAGATTGATAGTATCCGGAACTTATTGCATTCCAATGAATACCATCATCAGTTGTTCTTTTGATAATTCCATAATCACCAACACCAATAAAAACTCCTTCTTTATTAACATCAAAAGAATTAATATAGCTATCAAAACCCATTCCTGAAGAAATTCTTTTCCAGTTTGCTCCGCCGTCTGTTGTTTTAAATAATGTTTTAAAACCTAAACTCGTAAAAATATATGCAGTGTTTTCGTCAACAAAGCTTGTTATAGGATAATTTGAATAGCGAGTATTAATCATTTTCCATGTTTCACCTGCATCGCTTGTCTTTAGTAAACCGTTTATGGTGCTTATCCAAGCAATATTCTCATTATAAATAATTAAGTAACTTAGAGTATCAGAAGAAATATTCTCTATTTTCTTCCAAGTTTCGCCTGCATCGGTTGTCTTAAGTAAGTTATTATCAGAAATAATAAATCCTAAATTATCATAAAAATAAGACGATTTATAATTAGTTACCTGAACATCACTGATTATTTTCCAATTCTTACCTGCATCAGTTGTTCTTAAAATTGTATCTTTCGTAAAAATTAAATATGTATTTTCATCAAAAAATTTGGTATTTAAAATCTTTTTGTAAGATGCAGAAGGGACAATAGTATCCCAGGAAATGCCAGTATTAGAAGTTTTTAATATTGTATCTTTTGCTACATAAAATCCATTGTTAACATCTAAAAAATTGAAAGAATAACTAAATTCACTACTTAAAACAGTAGTTTTGATTTTTGTCCAGTTTTTTCCACCGTCAGTTGTTTTTATTATTGTTTTTACACTCCAGTTACTATCTTTATTGCCAGTTGACAAAAACCTATCATCAACAAGTAGAATATTATTTTCATCAAAAATAAACTCATAATTATTTCTAATTATATTTGTTTTTATGTGATTCCAGGTTAAACCGGCATCTGTAGTTTTAAGTAACGTAGCACTTTTACCAGTAATAAAAGCAACATCGTCATTAATAAATTTTACATCATATAATTCATTGCCTTGTGGCAAAGGATTTACCCAACGCCAGGAACATTCTTCGGCAAAAGCAATGTTTGATAAAATTAATAAAAAAAAGAAAAATTTTTTCATAATAACTCCTGTTTTTTTTAATTTGATATTGATATTTTTACTATTTGTGTTAATTTCAGAACTTATGGTGCCTCGTAGTTTGTTATTTCGCAATCTTGTCATTTCGAACCCCACAATGAAGTAAGAGCTTAATTTAAATGGGAATGCCATTAATTTACCCTGTCATTCTGAAGCGCAGCGAAGAATCTCACAAGTCATTGCTACCACAGAGTTTGAGATTCTTCACTTCGTTCAGAATGACCGACAAAAATAGCGATGTCATTGGCAACGAAGTGGGAATTCTCAAGTTTAGTGTTAGCAATGACTTGTGAGATTCCTCACTTCGTTTCGGAATGACACATTTTCTGGGGAATTTGCGAAATCATCCTTTACGATGCAAATCTTCTAACTCCTTTATTCTTGTTATGGGATAAGGAGTTCTGAATTTGTGAAAGAAAAATGCTTCACAAATAATTCTCTTCACAGACAAAAATGTCCATTCTACTTACTAATTATAATCGGTTTACTTATTACAGCTTTTCCAATGTTTACAAGAACGAAGTAACAACCGCTTGGCAGCTCAGAAACAGAAAAAGTAATAATACTTTGATTGTTTGAAAAATCAATTTGTTTTATTTTTTCACCAATTGAGTTATGTAAAGCAATATTAAACTTTTCATTACAAAAGTAATTATCTGGAAAAGCAATACTAATTTCACTTTTTGCAGGATTAGGGAAAATATTTATATCAGAATAATCCTCGGCACTAAAATGTTCATCTTCAATTGAAGAAGCTTCGCAGGAAAATTTTAGAACAGCTCCTCCTCTACCGAAAGCCCAGCAAGAGTTCTCATCTTTAACATATAAATAAATTTTGCTATAATCCGTTCCGATTGAGTAATACTCCCAGTTTTCACCTCCATTAGTAGTTTTAAAAGTAGAATCATTATTACCTTTGACCCAGCCGATATTTTCGTTCAAAAAACCAAGTCCGGATAAATAACTACTTCCTAATTTAGGTAACCAGGTATTGCCAGCATCAGTAGTTTTATATGCTGAATACAAATTTTCTTTATTTCTTCCAACAATCCAGCCAATATTTTCATTAATAAAAGTGAGATTGTAATAATAAATATTTGTGTCAAGTTGAGTATTGCTCCAATTGTTACCGCCATCTGTAGTTTTTAATATGTAATTATTTCCTAAAAGAGCATACCCATTGTTCTCATCAAAGAATTTTAAGCAATTAAAGGCACTGTCTTTAAACGATTTTTGGAATGACCAATACTCTCCACCATCGGTTGTCTTGTATAGATAATATTCTAATAATTCGGATTTAACAATAGTCCAGCCAATTTGTTCATTTAAAAAGAAAGATGAAAATGTATATATATCAGTAATATTACCTAATTCATTCCATTCTTCGCCGCCATTGGTTGTTTTGTAAAAAGTCAACTTGTTGCCATAAGGGCTTTTGTAGTATCCAGATATAATTCCGATGTTATTATTAAAGAATTTGATTAAGTATATGTCGTCATTTAATACATTACTTTTTTTGTCTTCCCAGCTATTTCCACCATCGGTAGTTTTGAATATAGTTCCATATCTGCCGGTAATCCAACCGTTCTCATTATCAATGAACTGTATATTTGTCAGGTCATCTTTAAAACCTTTATCCATATTGAGCCAGGTAATTCCATCATCAGTTGTTCTTTTGATAATTCCGTTATCTCCAATACCGATAAAAACTTCATCTTGAGAAACAGCAAAAGAACTAATTTCTGAATCGAAGCCAGTGCCAGCAGAAATTCTCTTCCAATTCTCGCCGCCATCTGTCGTCTTGTAAAGTTGTCTTAATCCGGTAATTGATTCCGAATAGCCAACATTTTCATTTATAAATTTTAGATTTGTCATATTATCTAAAACTTTTTCCCTTACTACATTCCAACTTTCTCCGCTATCAGTTGTTTTTAAGAGACCAATTGAAGAATTAATCCACGCTACATTATCATTATAAAAATAAATAGATTTATATTCTGCTTCCGGAAGATTTTCTAAATTTTTCCAACTGACGCCGCCATCTGAAGTTTTCATTATAAAGTTTTTATTAAAAATATAAAATAAATCGGTATTTCTAATAATAACTCTGTTTGAATAATCAATAAATAAAGGCATTTTTATCGTATCCCAAGTTAAGCCACAATTAGTTGTTTTTAGAATAATGCTATCTTTATTCTCTGGCACGTAATAACCAGTATTCATATCAAGAAAATGGAATGAATAATGCAATTCGATTTGCATCACTTTTGTAGTGGACTTTGTCCAATTTTTGCCACCATCAGTTGTTTTGTAGATATTTTTATCAGCCCAGTTAGAGTCTGGATTATTTGTAGCTAAAAATCTATCATCAACCAAAAGGATATTATTTTCATCAAAGAAAAAATCATAGTTACTTCGGTAATTCATTAATTTGATAATATTCCAAGTTAAACCGGCATCAGTAGATTTTAGCAATGTTCCATTTTCACCTCCTATAAAAGCAACATCTTTGCTAATAAATCTTATATATTCTAAATCATTGCCTTGTGGCAAAGGATTTATCCATCGCCATGCACATTCTTCTGCAAAAGCAATGTTTAAAATAAATAGAAAGAAAAAGAAAAATTTTTTCATAATAACTCCTGTTTTTTTTGATATTGATATTTTTACTATTTGTGTTATTCATAAATTTAACAAAAATATTCATTAGTAGTAGATATTAAATGATTTACTTAAAATATTGAAAATAACTTGATTTTGAACTCCTTCCCAAGTTGTACTTGGGAAGGAAGATTTCTTATTAAGCTGTGCATTGTATTTTTTATGAATTTAGAATTTAAGCATAGCTTTTGTGAAAGTTACATTCCCAAGTGCAACTTGGGAATGAGTGATAAAGTATTTACTTTTTTATTTATGAATAATATAGACTATTTATGTTTATTTGTGAAATAGAAATACTTCACAAATTTTCACAAATAATTCTCATCACAGAAAACTACTGTTTGAGAATATTTTATAATTATGTTTGTCATTTCTCACTCTATTACCAATGACATCTTTTTTACGAAAACAACGAAATACAGAACAGCACCAAGAAATCCCCCCTACCCCCCTTTTTCAAAGGGGGGAGAAGAATTCTCTTTTTAATTCCCCCTTTGAAAAAGGGGGGTAGGGGGGATTTCTGTTACTCTATTTAACATAATGCTTTATTAATTAATATCATCTCCATTTAAATAAAAATTCTCATTTTTCTAAGTGAGTTGCCAATGACATCGCTACTATTATCCCATAAAACTTTACAAAAGTTAAGAAACTTTAGCAAAGTGCAAGAAAAAGCAACGTAGTTGCTTCCTGTTTGTAGAAAAAGTATTTTGAGTTTGCAAAACTCCGTAGGAGTGTTCTGTTTGTAGTAAAGATATGCCGCAACTACATTGCTTTTCTTTTTTTCATTATTATTTCTACAGACCGGACACTCCTAGTGTAATAATTTATTGAAAACCTAATAAACATTTCTTGTCATTCCGAAACGAAGTGAGGAATCTCAAGTTCTGTAGTAGCAGTGACTTGTGAGATTTCTCACTTCGTTTCGAAATGACACAATATAATAAGTCTTTTAACGAATTACAACACTAGTGTAATTATTTATTGAAAACCTGATAAACATTTCTTGTCATTCCGAAACG
>CAZCLJ010000262.1:0-6194 GCA_964499465.1 uncultured Hyphomicrobiales bacterium | reverse complement strand
GGAAGGAGAAACCAAAAATTTAATAAAGTCATACTATAAACTTGTTGAGCGTATGGCTTATATTAGTATTTGTTATACATATAGTTACGTGCTAATAAAGCCAAAGTGGTTCATTAGGAACGAAGTGAAGAATCCAGAGAGTAGTGGTTAAAAAAATTTTCTGGATTCTTCACTTCGTTCAGAATGACTGTGTTAAGTGATGTCATCTCTATTTAAATAAAGCACTTCCTTTAATGGGGGTTCGAAATGACAAGATTGCAAAAAAACAAACTACGAGGCATCAGGAGTTCTGAAATTTAAGAATTAATGTTTTGAAAATATACAAAAAATGCAATCTTTTTTAAATGGATATATTTTCGTTATTTTGTAATTATTATGTTGAAGAATTTTTAATAATTAAAACATAATAAGTTAACTAATGAGATTAAAAGAAGATTATATAGAAACAATAATAGCAGAATCGAAGAATTTTAATGCAAAAAGGTTATTCTTTTTGGTTCGGAATTGTAAAATCCTAAAGAATGTAAAGATATAGATTTAGCTTGCGGCATACCCGGATTTGATTTTTTTTTATTTGCTGCCAAATTAGAAGAAAAGTTAAAAATTCCTGTTGATGTCATTCCAATTAATGAGCAAGACCCTTTTATAAAAGTAGTTAATAAGTATGGACAGACAATATATGAATCTTAATAAAAAATGATATTTGAATAAATATATTTTTGAATAAGGATATTTTATGAAAACACTAACTTATAAATGCACAGAAGAGCAACAAGTGTTGTAATTCGTTAAAAGACTTATTATATTGTGTCATTTCGAAACGAAGTGAGAAATCTCACAAGTCATTGCTACTACAGAACTTGAGATTCCTCACTTCGTTTCGGAATGACAAGAAATGTTTATTAGGTTTTCAATAAATTATTACACTAGTATCTTTTTTAATGCAATTTTCAATGAATGAAATAAGTTATGTTTTAAAAAAACTTATTAATAAAAAAGTTTATAAACCAATCCAACTTGATGATATTTGTAAGCAAGTTGAATTGCATATAGAAAAAAATAGTATTGATGAAAATACTGTAGCTGAAGGTATAAAATGGGCAAGAAACCAAAAGTAGTTATAGATACAAATGTGTTTATTTCTGGATTTGGATGGAAAAGAAAACCCAAAGAAATACTGATATTATTACAGAGTAATAAAATAAAGAATTTTATTTCAGAAGAAATTTTAAATGAGATAATTGAAGTTTTAAAATATCCAAAATTAAAATTTTCAAACGCTTTTCAATCAGAAATAATTGAATTTATTTTATTATACTCATATTTTTTAAACCTGAACAAAATTTTAGAGTTATAACCAGTAATCCAGATGATAATAAATTTATTGATTGTGCTTTTGCTGCTAAAGCTGATTATATTATTATAGGCGATTCTCATTTATTAAATTTAGGTTCATTTGAGAAATGTAGGATTATAACTCCATTTGATTTTTTGATATTACACAATAATTTGGAGAATATATGAAACTAATGGAAGGAATAAGAGTACTTGATTTGACAAATGTTCTGTCCGGTCCTTTTGCAACATTACATTTAGCTTGGCTTGGAGCTGAAGTTATAAAAATAGAAAATCCCAAAGATGGTGATTTAGCCCGTAAATTGGGCTGCGTTCCCGACTACAATAAAAAACTGATGGGGACATCTTTTCTAGCACAAAACGCTAACAAAAAATCTGTTACACTGAATTTAAAACAGGAAAAAGCAAAAGAAATATTTAAAAAATTAGCTGCCACTGCTGATGTAGTCGTCGAAAATTTCCGTCCCGGGGTGATGGCACGTCTCGGTGTTGGCTATGATACATTAAAAGAAATCAATCCACGGATTATATATTGCGCCATTTCTGGTTTCGGTCAAACAGGTCCCGATGCCGATAAACCTGCTTACGACCAAATAATACAGGGTTTAAGCGGTGTAATGGCTATCAATGGCGATGAACGGCTAAACCCGCTTCGTGCCGGATTCCCGCTTTGCGATACTGTCGGCGGACTTAATGCTGCATTTGCTATTAGTTCAGCTCTATATTACAGAGAAAAAACAGGCGTTGGACAGTTCATTGACATTGCACTTCTTGATTCAGTTATGCCGCTTATGGGTTGGGTGGTAGCAAACCTTATGATTGGTGGACAGCAACCACAGCTTATGGGTAACGAAAACTTTACTGCTGCTCCTTCCGGCGTTTTCAAAACAAAAGACGGATATTTAAATATTGCTGCTAACAAACAGGAACAATGGGAAAACCTTGCTGATATTTTGAATCTTTCTGAACTAAAAGAAGACCCACGTTTCAAAGAACGAGATACACGCAAAAAAAACAGATACGTTTTGAAACCTCTTTTAGATGAAAAATTAATGGAGCAAAATACTGAATACTGGGTTGAAATACTGAACAAACACGATATTCCATCTGGAGCTATTCTTGATTTAGGAAATGCTCTTTCTGCTCCTCAAATTGAGCATCGCAAAACTTTTGAGCAAGTAAACGTAGAAGGAATTGGTGATTTAAAGCTATTTAATATAACCGCAAAATTTGACAAAACTCCCGGTGGAGTCGATGCTCCTCCACCACTTCTTTCAGAGCATACTGAAGAAATCCTTACCGGTATTGGATATACTTTAAAAGAAATTAAGGAATTTAAAGAAAAGCAAGTTATTTAATGATTAATCATTAATGATAAGTGTTATTGAGTTATTGAATTATTGAGTTATTGAGTTATTGAGTTATTGAGTTATTGAGTTAATTGCGAAAGATAATTAGCAATTAATGATTAATCATTAATCATTAATCATTAATCATTAATCATTAAAGTATCCTTCCCAAGTTGCACTTGGGAAGGATACTTTCATAAAAAGTTATACTTTTCTTACTAATGACATCTTTAAGTTTATCTGTCATTCCGAACCCTCTGATAAAGCAAATGCTTTATTTAAAGGGTGATGACATATTTAAACTTATGCAAAGTTAAGAAACTTTACAAAAGTATAAGAAATCTTCTTACTTTGCAAAAGTTTCTTAACTTTCGTAAAGTTTTGGTTGTAAAAAAAACGATGTCATTCTGAAACGAAGTGAGGAATCTCGAACTCTATGGTAACAATGACTTGTGAGATTTCTCACTTCGTTTCGAAATGACAAGACTGCGAAATAGCAAACTACGAGGCATCAAGAGTTCTGAAGTTTAGGAAAGTCTTACTTAATTAACTCCTCAACAAACCAACAAACCAACAAACCAACAAACCAACAAATCAACAAATCAACAAATCAACAAATCAACAATTCAACAATTCAACAATTCAACAATTCAACAAACCAACAAACCAACAAACCAACAATTTAACAATTCAACAATTCAACAAAAATTAATGTTATAAAATAAAAAAGAGTTAATTTTGTAAGATTATATTTTTTTAATTTTAAAAATTATGGAAAAAATAGAAGGAAAATATATAAATGCCGGCACAACTGAGCTATTTGCAAAAATTAGCGGCAAAGGAACGCCGGCAGTAGTTATTGAAACTACTCTTGGTTGCTGCTCAACTGAATGGCTTCCTATTCATTTAGAATTATCTAAATACACAACCGTTATAAGCTACGACAGAGCGGGATATGGCGAAAGCCCCGTTTCAAAGACCAAACGCTCCAGCTTGCAAATCGCAACTGAACTTAATTTATTGCTAAAGAATCTGAATTTACCTGCTCCTTTCGTTTTCTTAGGAGGTTCTTTGGGTGGCTTGTATTTGCTGCATTTTGCAAAACTTTTTCCTGAAATGGTATGCGGTTTAATCCTTGCAGATACTAATACAATAAAAGAAAATGATTTCTATCAAATAGATGCTCCTACTTATCATCAGTTCCTTTCTATGAAAAAAAGAATGAGCAACATTAAAGCAATGCTCGAATTAGATGATGAAACATTTGAAAAACAAATATTAGAGGTTCTTAAGGTAGCTTATGCAGATATGCAGAAAGGAATGAAATCTGCGCTTTTAAAATATTATACCGACAGAAAACTATATCGAACAGTGCTAAAAGAATACAATATGCTTGACGAAAGCATTGATGAAATCCATTCAATTCCTACTTTTCCGAATATTCCATTAAAGGTGTTTTGTCGAGATGCCAAGGAAATTATCAGAATTTCAAACTTAATCGGTATTCCCGAAAAAGAAACAAAAGCTATAGAAAAGTTTTGGTTGCGAAACAGTCGCAAACTCAAAGAATTATCTAAAAAAAGTGAGTTCAGTATAATTGAATACAGCAATCATTCAATGCATCTTTCCTCTCCAGACGTCATAATTGCTGAAACATTAGATATGTTAGAAAAAATTAGAAAACAATAATGATAGATTATAATTTAATTTCAATATTAGAAAAAATTGCATTAATTTTAGAAATCAAGGGTGAAAATCCTTTCAAAGCAAGAGCATACAAAAATGCTGCAGAATTAATCATAAGTGAAAATTTAGATTTAGAAAGCTTGGTAAAAGAAAATAAACTTTCTGAAATTCCCGGTTTTGGTGATGCCTTAGTCAAGAAAATTACTGATTATTATACTACTGGAAAAATAGAATACTACGAAAAATTAAAGGAAGACGTTCCTGATAGCTTGCTCGAACTTACAAAAATTGCATTAATTGGACCCAAAAAAGCAGCAGATTTATTTTATAATTATAATATAAAAAACCTGCAGGATTTAGAAAATGCCTGTAAAAACAATGAACTATCAAAAATAAAGGGCTTTTCTGCAAAATCACAAGACCTGATTTTAAACAGCGTAGAACATAAAAAAGCCGGCAAAGGACGCTTCAATCAGGAATCTTCAATTCAAGACTGTGCGGCTGTATTGAATAGTTTAAATAAACAGGATTTCATTCAGCAAGCCGGATTCACCGGTGAATACAGACGTTTTACTGAAACAGTAAAAGATTTTTATGTAATTGTTGAAAGCAATGATTTTGAAAAGACTTCTCAATTCCTTATAAGCGAATTGGATTTAATTCAAAATGAAAATATTTTCAAAGGGAAAACGAAACTTGGTATTGATTTAACAATCGAAATTTGTAATTCTGATAATTTCAACTGGCGACTAAACCGAACTACTGGTTCAGAAGAATATTTAAGCAGATTAGATGAAGTATTTCTGGAAAAAAATTATAATATTTCTGAACATTCCTGTAATTTGAATGGTAATCAAATAATTTTCAAAAATGAAGAAGATATTTACAGGAAAGTAGATTTGCAGTATATTCACCCGGAAATCCGCGAAACTCCTGAAGTAATTGAAAAAGCAGCAAAAAACGAGCTAAAACCACTTATAAAACTATGCGATTTAAAAGGAATGATACACGTTCATTCCAACTGGTCTGATGGAAAAAGCACCATACGAAATATTGCACTGGAATGTAAGAAAATGGGTTTTGAATACCTTGCTATTTGCGACCACAGTGAATCGGCTAGATATGCAAATGGCTTGACTGATGAAAGAATTTTAGAGCAGTTCAAGGAAATTGATAAATTGAACGAGGAAGGGCTGGGAATACATATTTTGAAAGGAATTGAAGCGGATATAAACAAAGATGGCTCGCTTGACAATTCTGAAAGTGTTTTAAGCCAGTTTGATGTTGTTGTTGCATCAATTCACTCAAATTTCAATTTAAGCAAAAAGGAAATGACAAAGCGTCTCGTCTATGCACTAATGAGTCCTTATACTACTATTTTAGGTCATCCAACCGGGCGGCTTCTGCTTGTTAGAAAAGGATATGAAGTTGATATGGACGAGGTATTTAAAGCAGCAGCGGATTATGGAAAAGCGATTGAAATTAATTCTAACCCATACCGCCTTGATTTATCTTGGGAAAACTGCTTAAAGGCAAAAGAAAAAGGGGTAAAACTCTCAATTAATCCCGACTCTCATCGTCTTGAAACCTTGACAGATGTGTTTTATGGGATTCGTTCTGCACGCAAGGCATTTATCGAAAAAGATGATGTTATTAACTGCTTGGATTATAATGATTTTATGAAAACGATAGTAAAGAAAAATATTTAGTGTTACAATTTCTTGTCATTTCGGACCCCCTGATAAATCAAGTGCTTTATTTAAATAGAGATGACATCACTTAACACAGTCATTCTGAACGAAG
>CAZCLJ010000261.1:0-6219 GCA_964499465.1 uncultured Hyphomicrobiales bacterium | reverse complement strand
AATTATCAATTGTCAATTATCAATTGTCAATTATCAATTATCAATTATCAATTATCAATTGTCAATTATTTTCTTAAATGCACATCTCTTTGTGGAAAAGGGATTTCGATACTGAGTTCAGTAAATTTTTTATTTATTTCATAGTTAATATCATTTCGGACTAAAAATGTTTTAGTAATATCTTCAATCCAGACGACAAGCAGGAAGTTTAAGCTAGAATCTGCGAATTCAAGGAAACGGACAAGAGGTTCTGGCTCTTTTACAACCAATGGATAATTAAGAGCAATTTCTAACAGCGTTTTTTCAACCAACCGAACATCGCTGCCATAAGCCACTCCAATATTAACAGATACCTTTGAATGAAGTGTATCAATACTTTCATTACTAATCTTTGAATTAGCTATATCAGCATTAGGAACTGTAAGAATCAATCCAGCCGGAGTTTGTATCCTTGTGCTTCTAATCCCAATATTAACAACTTTACCTCTTTCATTTCCTCCAATATCGATAACATCATCAATTTTAAACGGCTTATCTAAAAAAATACTAATCCCCCCAAAGAGGTTAGCAAAGGCATCTTTTGCTGCAAAAGCAATAATAGCTCCGACAATACCAGCAGAAGCGAGTAAAGGAGTAATGTTAATTCTCCAAATGGAAAATATAGTCATCATACAAATAATAATAATTGTAACTTTACTTATTGTAACAAAAAGTGGGAGTATATCTTTACTCAGACCGGTAACATCAAAAAATTTATGAAATGCAATATTGATGATTACTTTGCTTGCCCTAATAGAAGCAACAGTCCAGATAATAAGTATAACAGAATAAACAAACGAGTTGAAAGGAAAGACGAATTTTTCATTTAAATCGAATTGAGAGAAAGCAACAATAAATCCGACAAGGAAAATTGTGAAAAAAAGCGGTTGATGAATAATAGCAACAATTTTATCGTCTAAAGTAGTTTTCGTCTTTTTAGTAAATCTTAATATAATTTTAGTTACAATAAAATCAATGATTTTTGCAAGCATAAAGAAAACAATTAAGTATAAAATAGCAGCTAAAAACGGATTATTTAGAAGAACATAAACAAAAACAAATTCATTCATTTTAACTCCAAAAATATATAAATTAAATGTATAAAACAGAAAATACTAATATAAAAAAAAGAATATAATTTTTATAGTTTATAATTATTTATTAATTTTGTAAAAAAGATGTGTTGAAAAAATTTTAAATAATTGGAATAGTATATAAATGGCAAAAACAACGAATATTCTATTTGTAACAACTGAAGTTTATCCATTTATCAAAGCAGGTGGAATTGCAGACGTATCATATTCATTACCATTGGCACTAAGAGATTTGGGCTATGACACAAGAGTAATGTTTCCTAAGTTCGGGCTGGTATCTGAACGAATGAACAGGATTCACGAAATCAACAGGTTACGGTGCATTCCGGTTCAAGTAGGTTCAGTAGTTGAAAATGCAAATGTGAAGTCTTCTTCAATTTTAAATCCAAGAGCAAAAGTTCAAGCTTACATAACTACAAATCAAACATATTTCGATTCAAAAAAGGGTATTTATAACGACCCGAAAACTGGCAAAGAGTATCCGGACAACGATGAACGATTTATATTCTTTTGTAAGACAGTTATTGAAACCTGCCTAATCTTAAATTGGTTCCCGGATATTATCCATTGTAATGACTGGCAAACCGCCTTAGTTGCAGCTTATGCCAAAGCAATGTTTGCAAGTAAATTCAAAAAGACCAAAATAGTATTTACCATACATAATTTTTTCAAACAAGGAGTTTTTCCGCAAAAGACATTCGAAAAAACCGGCTTTTCTAATGACATAGCTGACAATTTCGAACATTCAAAAAAGTTTAATTTCCTTAAATCTGCTCTTATTTACTCAGATTACATTACGACAGTAAGTCCTACTTACGCAAAAGAAATTTTGCAGGAAAAAAAGCTTAGCGGCGGACTTAATTCTTTTCTTATTGAAAAAGAAAGTAAGTTTAGAGGTGTTCTAAACGGAATTGACCCATTTGTATGGAATCCAAGTTGTGACGCTCATTTACAAACAAAATATAATGATAATTTCAAAGAGTTTAAGGAAGAAAATAAGAATTTTTTATTAAAGAAATTTGGTTTTGAGCAAAAAGAAAACACTCCTCTTTTAGCAATGATTTCCCGCCTTGATGAACAAAAAGGTATTAACCTTTTTATTGAAGCTGCAGATGAAATTTTCCAAAAAGATGTTCAAATGATACTTCTTGGCGATGGTGATGCTGATATTGTTATTAAACTAAAAGAAATAGCTAAGAAATATCCTAAGAAATTTGTATTGGTTAACGGATTTGATGACCCATTAGGACATCAGATTGAAGCTGGTGCCGATATATTCCTGATTCCTTCAAAATATGAGCCTTGCGGACTTAACGCACTTTATTCCCTTGCTTATGGAACTATTCCAGTTGTTCGTGCTACCGGCGGTCTTATTGATATTGTTCAGGAATATAATCCAAAATCTAAAAACGGCAATGGATTCTTATTCCAAAAATTCACTTCTGCTGCTCTTCTTACTGCTTTGAACAATGCCATTGAGCTTTACAAAAACAATGATGCATGGCTCGAATTAAGCGAAAATTGCATTCAAAAAAAATATTCATGGGAAGAAAACGTCAAAGAATATATTGAAATTTATCATTCCATTTTATAGATTTTATTGATTAAATAATTTGAAAAACTTTATATTTAGTATATTATTAGCTATATCTGTTATAATACTTTATTCTTGTAATGACCAACCAACAAGTATTGGTTATTCTTTACTATATGATACTATTGATGTTTTAACAATATCTAATGCTGAAAAGCAAATTATCGCAAAAACTGAAAGTTTCCAAAAACCTATTCAAATTGCTAATAACGGTGCAATTTTTCTGGGTAACGGAAACGGGTTAAAAGCTGCTGCTATACTGCGTTTTGGCTTCCTTCCAGACTCTATCGTAAATTCTGATAATTATGAATTATTAGAAGCAAAAATCTATATGACACCAACCCGTTACACTTTTGGGGATTCATTAGCTAATTCTTTCGGCTTTACTGCTCATAAAGTAAATCAATTCTGGACAATTGAATCTACCTGGGATTCTATATTCAATCCAGATGGCACTTCCGACAAAATTGATGCAAAAGTTTTAGGAAGTTTCAACGGAACAATTACCCAGCAAGATTCTATGCTTGATATAGATTTCAACTTAGATATGGAAATAATTAAAGAATGGATACAAAACCAAAAAGACAGCATTCCTAATTGGGGTATAGCTCTGCTACCTACTTCAAATACTACTTTAATCAGAAAATTTTATGCTCAGCAAATATCTGAGAGCTATTCAAATCCTTGGTTATATCTGACTTTTAGAGATAAAAATAATCCAGACAGCACCTTAAGCATAACAATGAATTCATCAATAGAATCATCTTTTATTTATTCCCCGCCTCCTTCACAAGACGACATAGTATTGCAGGGTGGAACTACTTCAAGATGCACCTTTACATTTGATTTTTCTACATTACCTCCTAATGCAGGTATTCACAAAGCCGTTCTTGAACTTGTTCTTGACCCTACACGTTGCGACATCGGAAATTTTGATATGGATTCTATAATTACTGCAGAAGTATATGACAACGATGATACTGAAATGAGTGAAGCACTTTCGGTTTATTACGCTGAAAGAGTTAGTGGAACTAATATTTTCCGATTTCCGTCAGTTTCTTCGGCAGTTGAATACTGGAATAGAGTAAAAGGAAAAATGAAATTTGTAATTATGCCTGAAGGGAATGATTTGTATAGAGAATTGGACAAACTTACTTTTTACGGCTTAAATAATCCAGATAGCACTTTAATCCCAAAACTTAGAATTGTTTATTCTACAAGACCACTTTTCAATGATTGTAAGTAAAAATACTATGAAAAATCTAAAATATATTTTTTTCTTATTATGCTTAGCAGGTGTAAACGCTTTTTCGCAAGGTGGTTCTAACTATTCTGTTTTTGGAATTGGTGATTTGATTTATTCAAATGGCGCATCAGCAAGCGGATTGGCAGGTACTTCAATAGCCGTTCCTTCCGAATATGCAATTAATTTCCGTAATCCTGCACTCTGGAGCAAAGTTTCTACTACCCGTCTCCAAATTGGCTATTTGTTTAATCAGCATATAGTTAAAGATAATAGCAACACATTATATCAAAACAATGGTAAGGTAAATCAGGTTTCAAGTGTCTTCAGTGTGGACACTGCAAAAGGTATGTGTTTTAGTTTTTCTATATACCCTTATAGTTCTCAGAATTATCTAATTGATTACGACAAAACCCAACCATTTTATGACGAAGAAATAAATTCAAACATTACTTACCAGGGTAAAGGTGGAATATCAGTTGCTCAATTCGGTTTCGCTACCAACATTTTAAAAAACTTTTCAATTGGTGCTGCCGGCTTCCTCTCATTTGGTAATTTAGCAAATAGTACTACTACTATTGTTTATGGAGAAAATACCTACCAAAGCATTTCTTATATGCAAGACAACTTTCAAAGCTGGGGCTGGAAAATTGGTGCTATTTATTCTCCATTCGATAATTTTACTCTGGGCGCTTTCATCAATAATTTTCAAAAATTTGATTTTGACAGGGAAGTTACTTTTGAATCAGATTTGCTATCTGATTCTACATATACTATAAATTGTTCTTATCAAATACCAAAGGAAATCGGTTTGGGTATGTCGTTTTTATCAGACAAATTTTTATTTGCAGCTGATTATTCTATTCAGGATTTTTCTAATTTTTCTTACAAATCCGGACCTAATACTGATTTCAGGAAATCAAGCAACTATTCAATAGGGGTAACCCGTTTAGGCAATAAAAAAGCTGGTGCTTCTTTTGCTGACAGAATAACTTATAATTTTGGTCTCGGATTCAGAGAATTATATTATAAAATCGCCGGTCAAAACATAAATGAATATTTAATTAGTTTTGGTATGGACACCCCTATAATTGGAACTACAATGCTTCATTCTTCAATAACTTTAGGACAGCGTGGAACACAAAATTCCGGACTAATTAAGGAATATTTCGGCAGATTAAATGTTGATATAAGCATTGGAGAAGTTTGGTTTAAACCTATAAAAAGAGAGTATTAATATGAAAAAAAACATATATCCGGAAGTTCATTCAACAACAGTAATTGGCGTTCTAAAAGATGGACATGCCGCAATGGGTGCAGATGGTCAGGTTTCTTTTGGTAATACAATAATGAAACATTCCACAAGAAAAGTTCGCAAAATATATGATGATAAAATCCTTGCCGGCTTTGCTGGTGCTACCGCCGATGCGTTTACGCTGCTTCAGCGTTTCGAGGAAAAACTTGAAGAGCATCGCGGCAATTTATTCCGTGCTTCAATTGAACTTGCAAAAGATTGGCGAACAGACCGCTATCTACGTCGTCTTGAAGCAATGCTTACAGTTATGGATAGCAACAAAGCACTTATCATTAGTGGAACTGGCGATGTAATCGAACCGGAAGACAATATTATTGTTATTGGCTCAGGTGGGATGTACGCTCTTTCTGCTGCACGTGCCTTACTTGCTCATACTGAACTTTCGCCAAAACAAGTCGTTGAAGAATCACTCAATATTGCTAGCAAAATTTGCATTTATACAAACAGCAATATAATTATTGAAGAATTATAGTGCTGGGTTTATAGTTATTGGTTTATGTTATGGTTTATGGTTATTAGTGTAATAATTTATTGAAAACCTAATAAACATTTCTTGTCATTCCGAAACGAAGTGAGGAATCTCAAGTTCTGTAGTAGCAGTGACTTGTGAGATTTCTCACTTCGTTTCGAAATGACACAATATAATAAGTCTTTTAACGAATTACAACATTAGTTTATGGTTTATGGTTATTATTGGTTATTGAGTTATTGGTTATTAGTCATTAGTATTTTTACTAACAACTAATGACTAATGGCTTTTAAAGAAAAAAATTAAACTGCAAAATATTTTCCCTACGAAATAAAACACACACAGCATATATTTACGTAAAGAATCAATTGTTCTGATACCAAACCGCTAACAATAATGGTAATATAATCTGTCATTCTGAAGCGAATATAAACGAAGACGTTTACTTTTAATGAAATGAACTTT
>CAZCLJ010000260.1:0-6243 GCA_964499465.1 uncultured Hyphomicrobiales bacterium | reverse complement strand
TGTGAGATTTCTCACTTCGTTTCGAAATGACAAGACTGCGAAATAGCAAACTACGCGGCTTCAGGAGTTCTGATATTAAAAATAGCTTAGAAGTTGTTTTTTTCTATGCGAAATATCAAATTTTTTCGAATGTTCCTGCATTCCTTCTCTCAACTTTTCATCTGAATTATAGTATTTTTCAGTTAGAAAAAGCAGTTCTTCCTGTGTTGTAGCTATAAAATCATTGCCCGGAACAATTTCTGGTAATGCACCGTTTTGACTAACAATTGGAATACATCCGCAAGCCATTGCCTCAACTACAGCCATTCCAAATGATTCGTCAATTGAAAGTTGAAGATAAATCGAACTTCTGCAATACAAATCCAAAAGATTTTTTTCAATTGAAAGTGGTCCGGGAATAATAGTTAGATTTTCAATATCGCCTGCCTGCGCTTTTGCATCAGATAATGCGGAGTCCTTAAGTCCGGCAACAACAAATTGATATTTTGGCAAAAGTCGGGCTGTTTCTATAAATTTATCAATTCCCTTGATTTTATATTCTATACTGCTATAAGTTCCAGAAACAGTTAAAATTATGTTTCTTTCTTTTTTTTTCTCTTTTGCATATTTAAAAAATTTTTCACATTCAATAGCATTATAAAGCACATCCACGCGACTTTCTTTTATTTTAATAAGTGAAAGCAACTGACTTTTTGCATAAGAAGAAACAGGGAAAATTTGGTCCGCAAGTTTAAAAGTATTTTTCACACAAAACCAACGAACTGCTTTTGCCTTAGCCCCGTAATTAAGTTCCGGTTTATAGCAAACATCGAAGCCACCAGCTACAACAAATATTTTTTTTCTAAATAGTTTTCCTAAAAGAACTGGTAAGAAGGTTGAATAATCAGCAAACCAGCAGTAAATTATCTTAGATTGAAATAATTTGAAAAATGAACGGGAATTAACAGAAATTAAATTTTTAATACCCTTGAAAGATTTTCCAAGTGAAGAATTTTCTAAAAGCAAAGAAAATTTCTCTGAAAGGATTTTAATATCAATTTTAGTAAAAGTGGAGAAGATTGGTCCAATAAAAAGGATTTTCATTTTTATTCTTTATAAATAGGTAAAGAAACGGTAACAGTAGTAAAAGATTTTTCGTCACTATTAATCTCAATATTTCCATTATATATAGACGTAATTTTTTTTGCAATAATTAAACCTAAGCCAGTTCCCTGCTGTTCATATTTTTTTCTGTCGAATTGAATGAAAGCTCCAATTTGAGACATAAAATCTTTTGGGAATCCTTGTCCATTGTCTTTAATTATTAAGTAATAAATTTCATTATTTTCGTAAGCGCTGATATCCACAATTTGCCCTTCGACAGAAAACTTAAAAGCATTATCATATAATTCTTCAATTAAAAGAATTAAATGCTCTTCAGAAATTTTCAAGTCCTCATTGCAAATATTTATTATTAAATCTTCTCTCCGATTATATTTATCAGCAATATTATATGCGATTTCTGAAATAATATACCTAACAGAAGATGTATAATTTCCCTGTAAATTTTTTACTTCATTTAAATTAGAAGAAATTAGCTCTAAATTAGTATACCTTATATATTTTTCTAAAACAATATTTAAGCGTTGTGCAGAAGTTAAAATCATTTGAAGCATATCTTTATTATCTATACTAATATCATTAGAATTGATTAGTATTGAGGAAAAACCAAGAATAGCGTTAAGAGGAGTGCGAAGCTCGTGTGGGAGAGCCATTCTGATGCTTTCTCTTAATTTTTCAATTCTGTCATCAGATTGTCTTTTTTCTAATTCCTTTTTTTTCAATTGAATATTAATAATATCAATAAGTTCAGAAAAGGAAAATGGCTTAGACAGAAAATCATTTGCTCCGAGTTTCATTCCTTCACGAATATCAGTTCTATCAGACCGGGCGCTTAGAAATAAAAAAGGGATTGTTGCTGTCTTAATGTTCTTTTGTAAAATAGTAAGCATTTCAAATCCATCAAGAACAGGCATTGAAATATCGGATATAATCAAATCAGGTAAATTCTCAATCGCTAAATTTACCCCCTCTTCCCCATTAGCAGCGTCAAAAACAATAAAATCGTTAAACTCTAAATATCTTTTAATATTAGAGCGCATTTCAAATTCATCTTCAACAACTAAAATTTTATACATTTTACCTTATTAAGTTTAAGTTAGGTATTGATATTTTAAAAGTAGTTCCTTTGTCAACATTGCTGTCAATGTCAATTTGCCCTTTATGAAGTTCGACAGCTCTTAATACAATTGACATTCCAAGTCCAGTGCCGGAAATAGCACCAACATTTTTTGCTCTGTGAAAAGCTTCGAATATTTTTTCCTGTTCTTCTTTAGGTATTCCAATTCCATAATCTTTAACGGAAAAGATAATTTCGTTATGGGTAGAATCTAAGTTTAGTTCAATTGGCTGAGCAAAAGAGTATTTGACAGCATTATTCAGTAAATTAATAAGCATCGGCTTGATTAAGTTTTCATCAAGGGTTGCATAATCATAAGGGCAATTATATTCAAAAATAAATTCTCTTTCATTTTTTAAAGTTAGTTTAATATCTTCAATCACACTAATACACAGATTCTTTAAATCCACTCTTTGCGGGTCGAAGCTTAAATTATCTGTTTCTGATTGACCAATAAATAGTACATTTTCGATAAGACCTTTCATCAAATCAATTGATTTGGTGATTTTAGTAAAGTATTCATTTTTTTCTTCATCAGAAAATTTATTAATAAATTCCTGAAGAAGTTCGACAGAAGTGCTAATAACAGTAAGCGGCGTTTTAAATTCGTGAGAAACCATTGAAATAAAGCGTGTTTTAAGTTCATTTAACTCTTTTTCCTTGTCGAGCATTTTTCGAACTTCTTTCTCTGCTTTTTCACGCTCAAAAATCTCATTTTGCAATTTATGAATAAGAATTTGAAGGTCTTCAGTGCGCTCCTGAACTTTTAGTTCCAACATTTCGTTAGCTTGCTTTAATGCAATTTCAGTCATCTTTTGTTCGGTGATATCAAAAAAACTTTCAATTCTATACTTTTGGTCGCCTAAATTGATTTTAGCCATAGTTCTTAGAATTGGAATAGTATCACCGTCTTTGTTACAAATTTCAGATTCAAAATTTCTTGAAAATCTTAAATTATCTGTTATTCCTAATCTCTTTTCATCTTCAAAATTAAAGAAATCATTTGGAGAGCGTCCTACTATGTTTTCGTATTCTTCGCCAATAATAAAAGCAGCAACAGGATTTACACTTATTATTTTATTCGTTTGAGAATCAATAATAATAACTCCAGCTTGTATTGAATCTAAAATAGTTTGTAATTCCCTTTTTCCCTGTGATAAAGACAAAGTGCGGGCAACAACTTTTTGCTCTAAAAGTGCCTGAGCTTTATTTAATAATTTTTCTAAATTATCATTTTGGATAATAAAAGAAAAATGATTTGAAAATAACTTTAATACATCATTGAAAAATTCATCCAGTATTTCATTTTTTTTCTCTAAACGAATTAAAACGATAGCGAGTATAGAGTTCGGAATTAATAGCGGAATAATTATGTAATTTGTTGTTTCAAAATCTAAGTGCTTAAGTTCATAATAAAGGATTCTGCGTGTATCAATTACTTCACCAACGATTCCAATATCAACTAAACGATTAAAATCAGAAACGACTATTGATTTATCTATGAAAGGATATACAGCTCTGTATTCAAATTCAAAAGTTTCTTCATTTAAGATATACAATGAAGCATATTTTGAATTTGGAATATTATAAAAAACCTTTAATGCCTGGTTAATTATTTCAAAAATATTAAAATGCAAAAAAATATGCTCAGTATATTCATTTATTAGGTTTAATAATTTGTATGTTTGATTTACATTGTCCATAAGAAAAACAAATTATTTTAATAGAAAAATATTAACAGATTGGTTATAATCGTTTATTATTTTATTATATAAATTCGAGAATAAGTTATCGGGAAGAGAAAGTTGTTCCCAAACAAGTATATTTGGCTGATGAATTAGTCTATCGCCGGGGTATCCGAGTTCAAGTACCCTTGCGGTAATATTAGCAATATGGACAACAGCAGTAAGTTCATCAACTTTTCCGTCAATCAGACCTGAAGTATGATATTTGATAGCATTTCTAACATTGTAAGGCAATTTCCATTTTTCTCCGATTAGGTCCCCTGCAGTAGTATGAGTAATTCCAAGGATTCGCGATTCGGCTTCTCTAATTGTAACATTATTGTCGATTGAGTAATTTAATACATCAACGTATTCGTTTTCCATATATCTAATAAATAGAAGTTTTCCGATATCATGCAAAATACCGGCAAGGAAGTAATTGTCTAATTCTCTTACTCCCATATAACTGCCAATAGCTCTTGTAATGACTCCAACGGCAATTGAATGTTTCCAAAATTCTACAGGATTGAACTGGTCAGAGATTTTGCTTTTTTTAAATAAGTCAATAATTTTCAGAGCAATTATCAGGTTTTTTATTTCTTCAAAACCAAGGAAAAAAATTGCCTGATTTATACTCTCAATTCTTGATATTAGTCCAAAAACGGGAGAATTTGCTACTCTTAGCACTTTTGAGGCAGCTGACTGGTCGGTCATAATAACTGATGCAACTTCCTGTTGCGTTGAGCGTGGATTTGCCATTACATCAGAAAGGGTGCTATATATCGTAGGAAGGGTAGGAAAGTCTGTTATTATTTGTAATATTTTATTAATTATATCCACACTATTTCCCTTTTTCGATTATTGTTTGTGCTATTTTGATTATTCCAATATTGATTAAATCCTTTTCAATTGCATTCCTTGGCTCCCAATTTATTCTTTCAATAAATCGATTCCGAGCTAATTTAATTATTTCTTCACTCATTTCTCCAATTTGGTCACTATCTTTTCCTTTTATTACAACAACCTTAATATTCCACGTTTTAAGTATTCGTTTATGACTTTCATACAATTCAGAACCAGCAGGGATTAATATCTGTCCAAAACTGCTTACTACCGGTTCCGCTAATATCATATTATCTTTAATATTTTCTATTTGTATTATTTCAGACATAATAAATCTATTTAGTTGTTAATACTTTTTCTAAAAAACTAATGTTTTTGGAATGATTGTAATTTATTTCTATTGGAGTTATTGAAATAAATCCATTATTTATTGCATTATCATCTGAATCGGAATCATTGTCAAGATTTATATAATCTCCATCAAACCAGTAATACTCACGACCAAAAGGGTCAGTCCTTTTTTGATAAGCATCAATCCATTTGGAATTACTTAAATGTGTAATTTTGATTCCTTTTATTTCATTTTCATTCAAGCTTGGGATATTTACATTCAAAAGTAAATTCTTTGGTAGTTCTTCACTAATAAGCATATTAACTATTTTATAAGCATAATTTGCAGCAGATTTGAAATCCTGCACATAGCTAAACGAATTTAATGAAAAAGCTATTGATGGTATTCCCTGAATATTCCCTTCTATTGCGGCTGCAACTGTCCCTGAATATTTTACACTAATGGAAGTATTGGGTCCAATGTTAATACCAGAGCAAATCAAATCTGGTTTCTCGCCCATTAATGTTGATACTCCGAGTTTAACGCAATCTACTGGGGTCCCGTTTACTGCATAAGCCATTGTGTTGCCGTTAATGTTTAATTTATGGGGAACTAAAGGCAGTGCTATTGTCATTGCATGGCTTATTGCACTTTGCTGCCGGTCTGGTGCTATCACAAATATATCAGCAAATCCTTTCAATGCTTTTACTAATTCTTTTAATCCCGGTGAGTCAATTCCATCGTCATTTGTTACTAATATTTTTATTTTTTTTTCCATCTATTTTATTTTGTATTTACACTTTGCAAAATTTTTCATATTTCAAATATAATCATTATTTGCAAATTCTATGCCTAATATTTTTTTTGAAATTATTTTATACCTGAATGATTAGATTTAGAACTCCAAATACCTCGTAGTTTGTCATTACGCTGGCTTGTCATTTCGCCCCCATAAAGGAAGACCTTAATTTAAATGGAGATGAAATTAATTAATATGGACTTATGAAAACAGAAAGTCAAAATCCCCCCTACCCCCCTTTTTCAAAAGGGGGGAGAAGAATTTTCTTTTTAATTCCCCCCTTTGAAAAAGGAGGGTAGGGGGGATTTCTTAGTGCTGTTCTGTATTT
>CAZCLJ010000259.1:0-6316 GCA_964499465.1 uncultured Hyphomicrobiales bacterium | reverse complement strand
TTAGTTCATTTCCTCAAAAGTAAACGTCTTCGTTTATATTCGCCTCAGAATGACACTTTAATTGTATCTTTGAGTGCAACTTGGTATAAGGTATTTTTATTTTCTTTTTTATAATTTAATTACTGGAATGGTCATTGATTTTCCATCTGAACTAATTCTAAAGAAGTAACAACCATTCGATACTTCATTTCCAATTTGATTCATTCCATTCCATGAAAAAGAATAATTTCCAACTTCTAATCTATCTTTAAAAATAGTATTAATATGGTAGCCAGTCATATCTAAAACAGAAATTTCGTAATAACCTGTATTAATTACATTAAATTCCAACGCAATATTTTCTTCAAAAGGATTAGGAAAAACATTTGATAATGAAATATAATTTTTCAAATCTTCAACAGAATTGAGTGGCTTGTTATTTTGAGCCAATGGTGACGGAGTCATTTTATAAAAAGGACCTGTTCCATTGGGATAGCGTCCGAAAGAAATGTCAGTGTCCTGCACGCCGAAGCTAACCGAATCAAGCAAAGAATTTCCGCTTGCATCTTTATCTGTTAATAATATTACTTCTCCATCGGCTGAAAGTTTGAAATTCATATGGATACCCGGAGTGGCTTTTGAATTTTCATCAGCCCAAAGTATTAAATAACCTCCTGCATTGATGATTGTATTTTCAGGAAACTGCCATTTTTTAGGATTATCAACTTTATCACTTAAATACATACCGGATAAATTAATATCTTCGCTTCCTTTATTGAAAAGCTCGACCCAATCATCATATTCGCCTTGTGGGTCTTGAATTGTGGTTTCGTTTGAAGCCATTAATTCATTTATAACTACTGGAAAATCATCTACTTTTTGTGCCTGAACCTGATAGAAATAGACATAATGCTCAGCACCTTCGGGATTGAAACTCGAAGATAGATATGAATTATCTGAGCGGGCTTCTATGTAGTATCTTACATAAGTATAAGGCGATTGGGCTGGTATTTCTGCAGCGAAAATTCCATCATTTGCGGATAAATCGTTATGATTGCCATCGTCATACATCGTTACTCTGTTAAATGTACCCATTAATTCAGTACCCCAGTAAAGTATTACCTGACTAATTCCGGTAGAAGAACTAACAGTTGCCTGAACTGTTACAGAAGAGTTGCTATTCGGAGCTAAATTTTCTCCATTATTCGAAAGATATTTTACGCTTTCTATTTCCGGAGGAACAGCACTAACAATTTGATTTTTAAGTAGATTAGTTTTTCTGTTTTTAATAAAATTCTTAATTTCAGTGATTGAACTTGTGAATTGATTGTCAGTATAAATCTTTTTTGAATCAAGTTTTACTTCAGGAGTAATTAAGGCAACAAATTTATCTATAACAGAATTTGCGTATTCTTCATTTAAGCAATTTTTAATTATTGTTCTAAGATGGGCAGTATATCTTTGTTTTAATTCCGGACAAGAAAATAATTTGTTTATTAAAGGGAATTTAGTATCACTTTCACGGTAATAAGGTGAAAGATTAACTTTTTTTGTAATAAAAGTTGAATTTCCATCATAATCAATTGGAGTAACTCTATCAGTTGCCTCATCATAATAAATATAATAATCGGAACCGCCTTTGTTTACGTATCCATCGTCATCAGTAAAGGCGATTTCATTAGCGATATACCAAAGAACGCGGTCAACATCAATATAATGCTGAAGAGTATCATAAAGTTCATCTGTATCAGAAAGATTGAGATAAATGCAGGCATTTGCCAATTTGTCCCAAGGATTTTCAATATCAGTAGATTTTAAATTATAATAATTAAGATAACTTGTAGTATCCATACCGAGGTAATTCATTGAGCAGTAACCTTCGCCGAAGCCGCCACCTCCCCAGTGACCAAATCCGCCTGAGCCGGCAGTCATCTCAGCACGCCAATTAGCTCCGTCATTATTTAAAAACCATTCTTCATAAAAATCTCCGTTTAGCTGCTGCACATTACTATATATTCCCCAGTTCTCATCATTTATAACTAATTTCACAAAATTGACTTTATACAATGGATTATTCATACCTGCAAAATGTGAGTATAGTGCATCTCTAATAAAAGATGGGTCATCATAGCCGTTGTTTAAATTAAGAGTCTTGTACCCCATTAATCTTAATTTAGAATCCTGATAATCTATAGAAATATTAAAGGATTTTTTTTGAGAATTCTTTACATTCTGATATGAAGTTTGGCCACGAAAATGAACTCCAACTCCTTCATAAGTAACTCCATCACAAATAAGAGTAGCCGGAATATCTGTTTTAGAATTATAGTTATTCGTAAGTAACTGCCACCAGTTCGTTTGGCTAAAATTTAAATAAATTGTTTTTATTTGAGTAATATCATACAATCCACCGGATTCCTGAGCCGAATTGATTAATCTTAATCCGTCTTCAGATACAATCAAATTATCCGGTAAAGATTTTGAATTTAATATGCTTGTAAGAAAAAACAAACTATTCAAAATTATTAAAAAAATTCTTTTCATTTTAAACTCTCTTATTTTAAACTAAATTCAATCTATTAACATTAAATTAAATTGAAAGTTACAAAAATTTTTTTAATTTTCAAAGAATGATTATATGATTTCCAGCAATTGTAGTAATTCGCTTAAAGATATATTATATTGTGTTATTCAGAACCCCTTTATTAATCAAATGCTTTATTTAAATGGAGATGATATAAGGTTTAGATAGTTTAGACAGTTTAGATAGTTTAGATAGTTTAGATTTTAAACTTTTGCAAAGTGAAAGAAAAAGCAACGTAGTTGCTTCCTGTTTGTAGAAAAAGTATTTTGAGTTTGCAAAACTCCGTAGGAGTGTTCTGTTTGTAGTAAAGATATATCGCAACTACGTTGCTTTTTCTTTTTTTCAACATCATTTCTACAAACAGGAAACTCCTACGGAGTTAAAAGAAAACAAAACTCTTTCCACGCTAAGTTCAAATACTTTTAACTGATTTTAAACTTTCGCAAAGTCAGAGCTCCTGGCCCTCGTAGTTTGGTATTTCGCATATTTTATAATAAGAAATTAAATTTTAATATAAGTATTTCCAATAGGTCATTAGTCATTAGTTAAAAATACTAATGACTAATAACAAATGACTAATGACCTATAAAAGCTATTTTTAAGATGGATTCTGACATCCGTCAGAATGAGTGTGTTAAGTGATGTCATCGCCATTTAAAAAGCATTTGCTTTATCAGGGCGTTCGATATGAAAAAAAATTATTATCAGGTTTTCAATACATATTACACTAACTGAATCAAATATAACATACATAATATATAATACTATAATGCAAATCTTATTGGTTTTAAAAATTGATTATATTATTAATTCTTTTCTTGTTTGTCTAAAAATAAATTGATAATTTATACTTTACAAAAATAAAAATAATTTAATTATTATTAAAATGATTATTAAAAGAATGGAAACAAAAGAAGTTTTTACAAAATATAGCAATATTGCGGTTTATGGAATGTCAAAGAATCCAAGCAAGCCCTCATTTACTGTTCCAATGTTTTTCTATGATATGGGATATAAAATATTTCCAATAAATCCAACAACAGATGAAATAGAAGGAATAAAGGTTTATCATAATTTAAACGATATACCTGAAATGATTGATATTTTAAATGTTTTCAGACCTGCTGAAGAAGCTCTGAAAATAGTAGAAGAGGCAATTCAGCGAAAAGAAATGTTTGGTGATATTAAGTTAATTTGGTTGCAGGAAGGCATCTTTAACGATGAAGCTAAAGCTTTGGCAGAACAAAATAAGCTAGATTTTATTCAGGATAAATGTATGTTTGTGGAGTACCAATATGTATAAAATTATTATTTCATTACTTTTTTTTAGTTTTTTTTCTGTTTATGCTCAGCCCATCTCAAAAAAACAATTTAAATTAGAAAAAAAACCAAATGCCTTAGTTTCAAACCATTCGAGAAAGCTTTCTGCAAATACTAAAATGTTTTTAAAGAAATTGATTGATTCTGAAAATAATAGCAACGTTGCAGCAGCTAAGTTGAAAAAAGATTATGTATTAAATACTTATGACGATAAAACTTATATTTCCGGGTTAATCAAAGTTTCAAATCTTTCCTGTAAAAGTAATTTAATAAATTTTGGAGTAAAAATCAATACTGAAACAGGAAATATTTTATCAGTAAAAATTCCATTAGAAGCATTTACAAATCTTATTAATGAAGAAACAGTTGATTATATTGAAATTGATGAGGTGCTATATCCGGAATTGGACAGTGCGCGTTCAGTCATAAAAGCTAATTTAGTTCAAAACGGACTTGAGAATGGATTGCCAGATGATTTGACTGGTGAAGGAGTAATTGTTGGAATTATTGATTCTGGTTTTGATTATACTCATCCTGCATTTTTTGATTCAAATAATAATACTTTAAGAATTAGCAGAGTTTGGGAACAGAAAAACGAAGGAGTTCCACCTTCAACTTATAATTATGGGAGTGAATATGTTGGCGAATCAGATATTCTTTCAAGACAGCATGACCGAAGCGAAGCATCTCATGGAAGCCATGTTGCATCAACTGCTGCAGGAAATGGTTACGGAACAAACGGACTTTACCGTGGAATAGCTCCTGATGCTGAAATTGTGCTTGTTTCGTATTACTGGCCTCAGCAGACAAAATTGTCTTCTACCCATAGCAATATTCTTGATGGATTAAAGTATATTTTTGATTATGCAAAAAGCCAAAATAAGCCAGCAGTAGTTAATATGAGTTTAGGCACCCACATGGGACCTCACGACGGTTCTACTCTGTTTGATATTGCCTGCGACAGCATTCTCGGTCCGGGAAGAATTTTTGTTAAATCCGCTGGTAACAATGGCCAACACATTATTCATTTCAAGTATGACTTTGACAGCAATGATACGTTATGTCATACTTTTGTTGAACAAAGGTTTTGGTCATCTTATAATCTTTTAGATGCCTGGGGAACAGCAGGAAATGACTTTTGCATAAATGTTACTCTATATAATGACACATCGGATATTGTAATTGATGAGACTGGTTTCGTTTGCGCAAGTTTAGATAAGCCATTTGAAGAGTATTTGTATGATGAAGAGAATAATACCTGCAAAATTGAATTTTCACCATCGTTTGAAGAAATAAATGGCAATCCCCGGATTAATTTAAAAATTACAAATATGACAAGTTATCAAACTTTACTTTCAATAAAATCATACAATGGAACAGTCCAGATTTGGAAAGACAGCTATACCGACTCCTCTCCTTTCAGCAGATTAAACAAAGAGTGGGCAACAGACGGAGACAACAACTCTACTATAAGTGAGCCGGGCAATGGAAAAACTATTATCACCTCCGGCGCTTTTGTTTCCAAAGATTCTTATTTAAATTTAGAAAATAATATGCAATTCGAAAACCAAATTTTAGGTGATATAGCATCTTTTTCAAGTTTGGGACCTACAGGAGATGGTAGAGTTAAACCAGATATTTGTTCACCCGGTTCTACTATTATTGCGGCTGTAAATTCTTTTGATGATATGTACACTGAAAATGGCTGGTATTGGTCTGACGTTGCTGCAGCAATCGGTAAGTGGCATTATGCCTCTATGTCTGGCACTTCTATGTCTGCCCCTGTTACTACTGGCTCTATTGCTTTAATGCTTCAGGCAAATCCAAAGCTTACTCCGCAAAATATTAAAGATGTCTTTAAGGAAACTGCTGCAAGAGATAATTTTACCGGCTCAATTACTTCAACAGCAAGCAATGTTTGGGGTTGGGGAAAAATGAATTTATTCGAAGCTGTTAAATATATTTATAGCATTAGTTCTGCGTCTTCAACTTTTAAAGAAAACAAAACAAGAATATATCCTAATCCAAATAATGGCAGTTTTTATCTGAACATAAATGATATTCCAAACAGCAACTATGATGTTTCAGTGTTTAATTCAATTGGTGAAAATTTATATTCAATGAATTATAATATTAATGAATTTAATGATATAATTCCTTTAAACCTTAATACTTTATCCAATGGAATTTATTATTTAAAAATAAAAAGTAAAGATTTTCAGCAAATTCTTACATTTGTTGTTGAAAATTAAATAATTGTAAATTCAGAACTCCTGCCCCCGTTACAAAAATAAAGGAGTTAGGAGATTTACCCCGTAAAGAACAATTTCGCAAATTACCCAGAAAGGTGTCATTTCGAACCCCCTGATAAAGCAAACCCTTTATTTAAATGGAGATGACATCACTTAACACAGTCATTCTGAACGAAGTGAA
>CAZCLJ010000258.1:0-6325 GCA_964499465.1 uncultured Hyphomicrobiales bacterium | reverse complement strand
TTCGTTTCGGAATGACAGACAATCATATTTTATCTTTAAAAGCAACTTGGTATTAACTAATGCCCAATAACTCAATAACCTAATAACCCAATAACCCAATAAACCAATAACTCAATAACCTAATAACCTAATAACCCAATAACTCAATAACCTAATAACCCAATAACCCAATAACTTAATTTAAAGTAAGTTCAATGTAACTTCAATATTGTTGCGTGTTGCTTTTGAATACGGGCATACCTGATGAGCCAAATGAAGAAGTTCATTAGCAGTTTCTTTGTCCACTCCTTCGATTTCTGCAGCTAAATTTACCGAAAGATGAAAACCATCATCAGCACTGTGAAGCCCTACAGTTGCTGTAATTTTTGATTTAATTGAATGTTTTTTTTGCGATGCAACTAAATTCAAAGCTCCATCGAAGCAAGCGGCATACCCAGCTGCAAAAAGTTGCTCCGGATTTGAATAAGCACCACCATCTCCACCTAATCCTTTGGGCATACGTAAATCAAGTTGAATAATTCCATCTTCACTTTCAACCCGACCGTTTCTTCCGCCTGTTGCGGTTACCTTTGTTTCATATAATTTCTTCATATTTCTATTTTTTTAGTTATTTAAAATATAGTTCAATTCAATACTATTTAATTTCATAATATAAGACGTAATCAGTCTTATTTATATTTTAAAGAAAATATAAAGTTAAATTAAAATATTTCACATATTTTATTTCATAATTATTTTTCTTATATTTGCAGTTTAATAATGATTTTAATACTTTTCTATTATATTTAAAGGACATATATGAAAAAATTCTACCTGCTTCTATTAATAGTTTTAGCTGCCTGTAATGATATTCCAAGCGATTTTTCTGTTCCAAAATGGGATGCAGACTTCAATTTGCCGATTTGTTCGCGTTTTTACTATATTGATGATATGGTCAAATTAGATGAAGATGTGTCTGTTGACCCAAATAATCATTTGTATATTTATCAGTCCAAGCAAGTTGATGACAGAACAAGTGTCATTAAATTTGTGGACAACAGAATAGATACTACATACCAAAACATTGAAATGAAAATTGCTAATGGTAAAGGTCGGGTTAGTTTCGCTTTTCCGGAAGGTATTGAAATTGACAGTTGCCTTTTCTTCGATGGCACTATCAAATTCGGAATAAAAAGTAATTCAAGTGAAGAATTTACTGCAAAAGTTACTTTTCCAACTATTTTTGATTTAGAACACAGGAAATATAGTTTTCAAAAAACAATAGCACCAAATTCGCAGGCAGAACAAAATCAAAATATATCCGGTTTTTCTCATTCTGCTGGAACTTACCCAAATGATTCTTTAATTATTGAAGTTGAAATTTTGAGCGGAAATGCAGGAAATACTGCTTTGTTAAATCTTGAAATTAAAGATGTTCGCTT
The DNA here is from genome assembly GCA_964499465.1 of uncultured Hyphomicrobiales bacterium. Lineage (GTDB taxonomy): Bacteria > Bacteroidota > Ignavibacteria > Kapaibacteriales > UBA2268 > JAAYJM01. Next base: position 4,904 of record CAZCLJ010000258.1, on the reverse strand, counting down.
TACTTATCTAAAAGGATTTGTTCCAACAAAAGTGATTTCACAGGTTCATTCTTCGAAATATTTGCCTTTAGACGATAAAATTAAGGAAGTAAATGAAAATATTACCCTTTGGGAGCCGGAAGTTGTAATTGAAGCAAATTACCATACTGAACTTAATTTGCAAAATATTTTTGGCACAGAAGTTCAGAATTTGCAAATATTAGGAAAGAAAATTGATGGAAGAGAAAAATTCCTTGAAAATACTAATGGTTCAACTAATTTAGGAAATTACAGATTGAGCAATGGTTACCTTTTTGAAAAATTAAATAACCAAAATTCAAAACTTTCTGACTTCCTTAAATTTTTACCAGATTCGATTGTTTTAATCGGAGATGTTTTAATTAATCCAGAAAACAAACGTGGTGAAATTCTTAGAACCGATAGTATAATTGTTAGTTTTCAATTTAAAGTAAGCAGCTACATAACTCTCGAAAATGTATCCCTTTATGATACAATTCCATTAGAATTGAATCAAGATGCTATTGACAATATAAAAAAGGGTAAAGCAGCCGTTTTAACGATGAAATTAGAAAACTACACTCCAGTAACAGCAGATATTAATGCTATGTTTACTGATGTGTCAAAAAATATTTTATTTACAAGACAGTATCAAGGAAAAGCCGGCTTTATAGATAGCGACGCCTATACTAACAGTCCTACGGTTTCAGTTGCAGAATTTACTTTCGATGAAAAAGATATGCAGGATTTAGCAAAATCATATTATTTAATAATCGAATCAAAATTCAATTCTGCAAATGACCCGCAAAGAGTTGCTATTCGGAACAATGACTGGCTCAAAGTTACAAGTTATATTAAGTTAAAGTATAAAGTTGAAATAGAGGGATAAAAAATGAAAAGAACATTTATTATATTGATGCTAATTTTTGCTTTTATAGAGTTGAAAGCCCAATACGGCTCTTTTGGTATTTTAGATGCAAAGAGCAATGGAATGGGCGGCTGTGCTAATGCGAGTGCAACCGGTTTGCTTTCTTTAGGAAAAAATCCGGCAATGCTCAATACTGCTATGGATAGCGTTGCAAGTTTCATTTTTATGCTACCCGATTTTGCTTTTCAATTACACAATAATTCTCTTTCTATAAAAGATTTTACTCACTATTTCGGAAATAAAGAAGCAAAGTATTTGACTGATGCTGAACGCGATGACTTGCTTGGTTTTTTCAAAGATGATGGTAAAATGTATTACAGCATTTCTGCTATTCCTTTTGCAATGTCTTATTCTCCATCAAAAGAAATTGGCACATTTTCATTTGCAATTTCTGAAGTAGTTGCAGGTAACCTTGTTATTGCAAAAGATTTGATTGACTTAACACTAAGCGGCAACGACAGCGGAAAAGTTTATTCCTTTGATGATTCTGACTTGAAAACCTGGTGGTTGCGCTCATACAACTTATCTTATGCACGAAAAATATATGAAGAAGAAAAAAATTGGTTAGAATCTATTTATGCAGGAATCACAGTGAAATTCGTTACCGGCTATGAATATACTTCTATTGAAAATGTAAATTCACGTTTCCATACTGGAGAAAATAATGTTCTTACCGGACATTTAGTAGCAAATTCTATTTCATCATTTTCACCTGCTTTCGGAGTTGAATACGATTTCGACAAGCGTTCTAAATCAAGCAATTTCAATTTCCTTTTTATGGAGCCAGCCGGAATTGGCTATGGAATTGATTTTGGACTGTATTCTGAATTAGATAACGGACTTAATCTCGGTCTTTCAATAACTGACATTGGCTCTGTTAATTGGTCAAAGGAAACAGTTCGTTACGATGTAAATTCTAATTTTTTTGTTGATGATATTTTAAACAAGGAAAAGCGCGATTCACTTTTAAACAGCACCAATACAAAAGGAGAGTATATCGGCAGTTTTTCTACTTCAATGCCTACTGCTCTTAGGTTTGGAGCATCTTTTGATTTATCACAGCATATTGAAGAAATTCCGGGTGTTTTAAAATTGGCATTGGACTACAATCAGGGATTCAATAAGATGCCGGGGAATTCAACCACCCCACACCTTGCTTTCGGTGCTTTTTGGTATCCGGATTTCGATTATCCATACTTTATGACCGGCGTTTCTCATTCTCAAACAGGAAAAATTAATCTTACTCTCGGTGCCGGCTACATTTATAAATTCTTTAAAGTAAATATTTCAACTTATGATGTGCTTTCTTTGCTTTCAAGTAAAAGCAGTAGCCCAAACTACTCATTTGGACTTAATCTTTTATGGAGAATAATGTAGAAATAATTATTAATTATTAATTATTAATTATTAATTATTAATTATTAATGGTATTGTCATTACATTAGGAAGTGGTGAATATCACAAGCTGTTGATAACACGAAAATTTATACCAAGTTGCTTTTAATTATAAAATATGTTTGTCTGTCATTCTGAACGAAGTGAAGAATTTCAAACTCTTTGGTAGCAATGACTTGTGAGATTCTTTGCTGCGCTTCAGAATGACACTTTAATTGTATCTTTGAATGCAACTTGGTATTAGATTTCCTACATCTCGAAGATGTAGGACTTCTGGTTTTAAACTTTCGCAAAGCTGAGTAACTTGTGCGAAAGAATTTAGCTCTTCTTACTTTGTGAAAGTTTCTTAACTTTCGTAAAGTTTTGTAGGGCAAAAGTTATTTTGTCATTTCGAAGCGAAGCAAGGAACGAGTTGAACTTTTAAAGATGAGTTAGCCGTTAGCTGTTAGCCGTTAGCCGTTAGCTGTTAGCTGATAGCTGACTGCTGACTGCTCACTCAGATACTCTTCTTCTGTTTAGCTCCGGAAAAATCTGTGCTTCAATGAAATTTGCTTTTCCAGATGGAATTTCCATTTCAAAATAAACAAAGGCAATACGGGGGTCTTCGGTTGCCATTTGATATTTAAAGGGAGATTGCAGTGTAAAACGTTTGTAAGCAATATCTTTTTTTAAACCGACTACTGAATCATAAGGACCTGTCATACCGGCATCAGTAATAAATGCAGTTCCTTTTTGCAAGATTTGAGCATCAGCCGTTTGAATGTGAGTATGAGTGCCAATTACAGCGCTCACCCTTCCATCAAGGTAGTTTGCAAGTGTAATTTTTTCAGCGGTAGTTTCTGCGTGGATATCCACTATTATATAGCTTGTCTTGGGAGCTATGATACTTAAAGCATAGTCAGCTGCTTTAAAAGGGCAATCTATTGTTTGCATATAAGTTCTGCCTTGCAGATTCAAAACCGCAATTTGAGGAAGTTGTTCATTTTCAAAAAAAAGGAAGCCCTTGCCAATGTTTCCTGCTGGATAGTTGAATGGTCTAATCAAATTTGGGCAGGTACTTAAAAGATTTTTTCCTTTCCAGTTTTCCCAAATATGATTTCCACTGGTTAAAACGTTTACACCAAGAGAAAAAAGCATATTAGCTTCAACCTCAGTAATTCCTTTACCTTCGCAGGCATTTTCACCGTTAGCCACTATGAAATCCGGCTGATATCTTTCAATTAATATTGGTAAATACTTCTTAACTGCATCAATTCCAACCGCTCCAACGACATCACCAATAAATATAGTTTTAATAATATTATTCAATTCTTTTCCGATTCAATTACTGAGTAAATTCTGGATTTTTATTTTTCTGCTGTGATTCATTTAAAAGGTTCAACTTGTAATCTTCAACTTTCTTACGAAGCGCTTCGTCAGACGAACCAAGTATTTGCATAGCAAGGATTCCGGCATTTCGACCAGCTCCGATAGCAACAGTTGCTACTGGAACTCCCGGAGGCATTTGAACTATTGACAAAAGCGAATCCAAACCACTTAATGCTTTGGATTGTATAGGCACTCCAATAACAGGCAATGGAGTACAAGCTGCAATCATTCCGGGAAGATGAGCCGCGCCACCGGCACCGGCTATTACTACCTTGAAACCACGAAGATGAACTTCCTTGCCATATTCTATCATTTGAATTGGGGTGCGATGTGCTGAAACAACTTTCATTTCATAAGCCACTTCAAATTCCAGACAAATTGCAGCCGCTTCCCGCATTGTCGGCAAATCTGAGTCGCTGCCCATTATTATTGCTACTTTTGGTTCTTTCATATTTTTCAAATATTTATCTTTTTAATCGTCATAAATTACAAATTTATGTATTTTATTTATAATAAGGAAAGAATTATGGAAGTAAATTTAAAATTAAACAGAAAAATGCAAATAACCGGGATAAATGATTTGGGACTTGAAACTGTCTTCGATACACACCCATCTGCAGGAGGAGATGATGTGGCTCCTACTCCAATGGAGATTATGCTTGAATCATTGGGAGCTTGCTCTATGATGGATATTGCGGCTATTATAAGAAAAAAAAGAAAACAAATCACAAAACTCGAAGCTAACATAAATGCTGAAAGAGCGGAGCAACATCCTAAAGTATTTACTAAAGTATTCATTAAATATAAATTAACAAGCCCTGATGCCGATATTAAAGATTTAGAACGTGCTGTTGAACTATCTCAAACAACTTATTGCAGCGTTTCCGCTATGTTCCAGCGCTCGGGATGCGAAGTTAAATGGGATTGCGAATTGGTTAATGGATAATGGTTAATGGTTAATGGATTATTGAGTTATTTGGTTATTTGGTTATTTGGTTATTAAGTTATTGGTAAATGGTTACAAATGAAATCGCTACCTTAATATCAGAACTCCTGATGCCTCGTAGTTTGCTATTTCGCATGCTTGTCATTTCGAAACGAAGTGAGAAATCTCGCAAGTCATTGTTTCCACATAATTTGAGATTTCTCACTTCGTTTGCTAATGACATCTTTACTTTTTTCGGTCATTCTGAACGAAGTGAAGAATCCAGAGAGT
>CAZCLJ010000257.1:0-6329 GCA_964499465.1 uncultured Hyphomicrobiales bacterium | reverse complement strand
CGTTTCGAAATGACACAATATAATAAGTCTTTTAACGAATTACAACATTAGTGAAATACTTTGTGCCCTTTGTGTTAAAAGAAATAACCACAAAGAACACAATGATTGAACGAAGAACACGAAGAATTATATTTTAAAATTCACAAGATATTTTAATATTAAATAGCCAAAGTATAAGGAGAGATTCTAAGAATTTTTTTCAATTGTAAAGTTTTTGTTATTATTTTTGAGATTGTTAAAAAAACAAAATTTGAATTTTACTTTTGATTAAAAAGTATTCAAAACAATAATAATATAAGAAAATTATGAAATTGATTATAAATATATTGCTAATAATTTTTCCAATGATTTGTTTTTCGCAAAACGATACAATTCCAAAAGAAGACAGCATAGCAGCAGAAAAACTGGATACCCTTTATTTCAATAAACCTTTAAAAGCCCACGGTAGCTCCTTCCTTATTCCTTATAAGCATTACACTAAAATAAATAAAACTGATTTTGCTTTTGAAAACTACCAAACAAGCACCGATTTAATTCAAAACAAAATATTTTCATTACCGCTTTCGCTCGGCAATATAGGGAAATTCAACAGCTTAGCGATAAATGGAGCTTACGCTCAGCAAATCAGCACATCCTTTAATAGCCGCCCGATGTTTGACATATTCGATAGAAAATACAATTTAGAGCAATTTCCTGCTGAGTTTTTTGAAAATATTGAAATACTGACTGGAACAGACGCAATCAGCTTTTCTGATAATTCTTCAGCAGCTATGCTAAATTTTCAGGAAATTATTTATAATACAAATACTCCCTTTACAAAGCTTTGGTTTGCACAGGCAGACTACGATTTTATAGGTGCTGATGGGATTTTTAGCCAGAATATTGCTAAAGATTTGAATTTCACTTTTGGGTTTCGCTCGCTTTTTTCAAGTGGAAGATATGACAACAACTGGCTTGAAAGCTGGAATGCACGCGGTTTGCTTAGATATAACATATCAGATTTGTCGAGCATTTCTATTGTATATAATTTCGTGAATATGGGAAATGGCACAAATGGCGGTATGATGTCCGATTCATCTGATTTCACTGATGATTTAACTGCTGCTGTTCTATATAAGGATTTGAATGACCGCGTTTTCAGGAATGAATTAAATTTAACATATAGCCAGATTTTAAATAAAGATACAACTCAGGCATTTACTACATCGCTTTTCTTTACTAATGAGGACTGGACAATCCATAGACAGGACGATATGCTGCGAGCAAATGATTCTTTAAATAGCATTTACTATTCTGCTCCACAAGTAGGACTTAATTTTAGATACGAAATGTCAATTTTAAAATTCTTTACTATTCGTGCTGGAACAAACTTTTTGCATTATGAACTGCCGGCAACATATTATTTCAGCAGCAAAACCGACAATGAAATTGCTTTTTTCGTTCATTCTGAAATTACACTAACTGAAAAAATTTCTATAATTCAAGGAAACCGCTGGACTAAGCAAAAGGAAAACAGCTTCATTTCAAGCGGTGGAAAAATTTGCTATTCAAATAACGATAACCTAAATTTATATTTGGATTTATCTTACAGTGAAACACGAAATATTCCTTTATTTACTTCCAACTTAAATAAAGAAAAGAACTTGCTACTTTTAGCAAATATGAAATTCAAATTCAGCAAATCTAAGTTTGAAATAAATTTATATAATAGGAACGTTATTGAACCAATACTTTTTGAACCAATTTATGAAAATGAGATAATGGCCAATACTATTCCAAAGAATATTGAGAATTATTCTGTTTTTGGTGGTTCAATCAACTTTGAAACTGCTGCTTTCAAATCATTTTTCATAAATGCTCAGGTTCAATCGAATTATGTAAGTAGTGAAACGAAAGAAGTAAAAAATCTGTTTCCGCTGTTTTATGGAAATTTAAGCATTTACTATAAGTTGCAAATCGGGGAAAGTATATTGAATGTCGGTGCTAAAGCTGGTTTCATAAGCAAATTCAAGGGATTGAGCTATGTTCCTTTTAATAGGACTTATATTTACAGAGATGTAGAATCCGGCAATCGCTTTACTGGTTTAGATTTATTCTTATCAGCAAAACTCGGAAACGCTTACATTAAAGCTACTTATCAAAACCTTTTGTCAAATGAATATTATTTCGTTCCTTTGTATCCAGTATTAGATGGGAATCTGCGTCTTTCGCTGCAGTGGAGTTTTTTTGATTAGGAGATGAAAAACTTTCCGAAAGCTAAAGAACTTTCGGAAAGTTGTATTGAACTTCTAAAGATTTTTTTTACTTGAAACCTTAATATTACCTTGAAATTAGAACTTTTTTACTTAAAACATCACTACCAGAACTTATTACAATAAAATATAGACCTTGTGACAAATCTTTTAAATTATATTCGATTAATTGAGGACCAATCTGTTGGAATTGATTTTCAACAATAATGTCAATTAAAACCATATTTGAATTATAAATTTTAATAGTAATATCTGAATTAGTAAATAATTTATAATTAATTTTTAAATTATTACTTGAAGGAGTTGGAGATATATTTAAATCTGAAATAATATGATTCATTAAACCGTCGTCGCCTTTTCTAATTATATTTTGGTTATTATTATATGATTTAATTATTGTGGCAACAGAATCTGATGTAGATAATACTATATGATAAAAATATGTTGAATCAGAATTTAATTGTAATAATAAAGAATCTTGGTAAGATATAACATGAATAGTATCAGCATTAAAAGTTCGAATAGAATCTGTATATACATCAACAAGAGTAGAATCTAAAAGAGATTCTTGATAATCGTATAATTTGTAATTAATTAAAACCCAAGGTTTAACAATAATTGTATCATTGTTTTGATAATAAACTATCCATTCATTAGGCAAAGTCTGAATAGCAAGAAATTGATATATATCGTCGCTTAATATATGATTATATTCGTTATTACTTTTTTTTGAACTATTGCTTTGAATTTTTGTTGGCAGTTCCTGATAACAAGAAGTAGTATTATAAGTATAGCAATATGGATCTATGAAAGCAACAAAATCTGCACCTTCTATAGCTGAGAAACCATCTTCAAGTCTTATTTCGTTTCCAGCTTTGAAAGATGCTTTTGCTGTTGATTCAATTACATAATCACCTTGTGGCAATGATGGTCTCACATTATTACCTGCAAATATTTGATTTGATGCTTCAAAATAAGCAGTTTGGTATGAATTAGGCATACCATAAAATTTATCATTTTGTAGATATAAAGCATCTGGACAATCAACTAATCCCATTCTTACACAAAACCAATAAAATAAAGTTGCAGTTGCTCGTATGCAGTAGTTTAAAGACTGATCAGCACATTCATAAACTTCAGGATTATAAGGTGGTAAACCTAATTCAACATATTTATTTGTTAAATAAGGAGTAGTGCCATTTACTAACGAATTATTTCCAGAATAAATAGGTGTAGAAAATTCACAAATATCCCCTGCACACCAACTTGGATAATGGTCAGTTACTTGATTTAAGGAATAGAATAAATATCTTAAAGCATCTCTATCGTTCATAGAAAGAACTTCCTTGAATAATCCACCTTGTTGCCTTGCTGTTGTTGCATTCCAACTTTGAGCTGGAAAGATTGTTTTTTCTGAATTACAATCTGAAGTTGTATTTCCACCTAACCAAAGTTCATAAATATCTCCCATTCCTAGTTCACAAGGGTGCTCATCATTATGAACATGAGCTGGTACACTCATATCAGCTAATAAATGTGCAATTCTACCTAAAATATGATATGTATATTTCTTACGTGCCAACTCAACCATTTCCACATCTTTATTGATAATATTCTTTGATAAGTATGTATAAGTAGATCTGTATCCAATTAATCTACTATAACCATATTTATAAAAATCGAATAAGCATTGATACGAACGTATTATTGTAGCTGCCCTCTCATAATGCCAATATCCATCTTTTTTCCAACCCAACTCGTAATTACCTTCATGTTCAAATTTAAAACTGTTATCTTCATCTCTTCCAAAAAAATACATTCGTGCTTTTTTCCAAGCATTGGGAACATTACCTGTACCAGTAACATACATTTGAAAATCATCCCCATTATCTGCTTGCCAAAAATGGGTGCAAGAAGCTGTCCAACCATTGAACCAAGCACCATAAAACCAAACAGGGTCAAATAAATCCTCACGCCAAGAACCAATTGCTACTGCTTCATTTTGTTCCCAAGGACAATCATTCCAATCAGATTTACCGTAATAGTTTAGCCCAAGAAAATTTTTTAATTCGGTTATTTCTCCAATTTCATTTTCCAGAAACTGATACGCTTCTTTTACTATGTATTGATGTACCCACTCCTTATGTGAATAACAACTACTATAAGAACACAATAAAAGAATTATTATTAATAATTTATTTCTCATAATTTTTTCTTTCTAAAATTTTTAATTATAATTTGAATCTATAACTTAAATTTAAATCTATATTTAAAAGAGGATACGAAATTTTGAGTCGTTTATCTTCATACTTCATTGTTGGTGATGCTTTTAATGATAGACAAAAGTTTCCAGTTTTACTTGTAGAGAGTCCCAAATAAGGTAAAATAAAGTATTCGGTTTTATTTACTAACTTTTGGCTGTTTATCCCATAAACCGTCTCATTGAAATTTAAAATTACGAAATCAAAGCCAAAAAACAAATATGGATGAACTTTATACCCCAGCCCTAAGCAATAATTTTTAAAATTTTCTCTTCCAGAAAATATAAAACCTAAAGCAGTGCCATAGCTTCCATTAATTCTGATTTTATCGTTAAATGAATAACCTGCTCCAACTCTTATACCTTGAACAAGCCCAATACCAGCAAAAATATCTAATATTTCATTATTAGTTTTTTCTTCTTTTAACTTTATATCTTCTGTTATGTTTGTATCTAAATTTTCTTCTGAAAAAGAATAATATTTTAAAGATACAAATAAAATTAAATAAGTTATAATAAACAATTTCATATTATTCTTTCTTGTTTTTCAATTCTTGAATTTCTTTCTTCAATTCAATCACATATAGCGTCAACTCTTCAATTTTCTTGAGCATTCGTGCCTGCATTTCACCGATTTCAACGCCTTGGGAACTGACTTCATTTGCACTTGGCATTTCGGGTAGTTTTTTGTTCTCTTTAATGTATTTTTCGAGTTCAGGAATGCTTTTTAAATTATAATCTTCATTAAAGACATAATCAGGCCAGTTGCTATCCCAGCAAGGAGGGCCTTCAAGAGAAACGCGCACTTCCTTTGCACAAATAGTTCCATCAACAACTAGTTTTTCAAGTGGGTCATCGACACCAATTCCTACATTTCCACCATCTTGAATAAACAGCAAGGGGGTATCAGAGGAATTTCTAATGTCTAAAGCAGAAGTATTTGAAGTGTTACCTTTGCTTTTAACTACAAAAGCAGATTCTGGCGTCCATTTGCCAATACCGAAATTACCATTAGATAAAATTCTGAAACCTTTTAAATCTAAATCCCAATCTGAAAACACAAATACTGGATTATTTGCATCCTGTTTATCGACCATAAAAGATACACTTGGATTTGGGTCGTCTATTGCAGATGCGCCAATACTCAATGAAATTCTGTTAGTTATATTAAAGGTTTTCCCTTGAACTGCATCATAATAATTATTAATTTTAAACGATTTAGTGCCTCCATTATGGAAAAACATTTCATCACCAATTTGAAGCAATTCTTTGGGTAAATTATTTCCAATTCCAACTTTTCCAGATGGTGCAATTGTCATACGTTCTCTGTCCGCATTTCCAGACGAAGTTGTTGCAAACCTAATATTACCATTTGTGCTTCTTGTAGTTAAAATAATGTCGTTTGCATATTCATCAGCTTTTAAAACTACATCGAAAAGTGAACCTATTGTGCTATATTCAGAAATAAAGCCGGGCGTTAGTAATGAAAGGTATCCGCTGTAATTACTTCCGGAATGTGTGCTATAAGTTAACTTTATAGCTGCTTGAGGACAGGAATAATAATCGTCCCAACTTTGAATATGAAGGGGTTTGCTTGGTGAAGTAGTCTGAATACCAACAAATCCAGTATTAGGATTTAAAGGAAATACATTATAGCATTGTTGAGCTATTGTTGTAAAATTACAAAAAAAAGGAAGTAAGAATAAAGACAAAAAAATCATATTTTTTGCTATTCTTGGAACAATTATTTGGTTAAATTTACGCATATTGCATATTGCATATTGCATATTGCATATTGCATATTGCATATTGCATAT
>CAZCLJ010000256.1:0-6376 GCA_964499465.1 uncultured Hyphomicrobiales bacterium | reverse complement strand
GAAAACGTTATCAAGAGAAAAGAAAACGTTATCAAGAGAAAAGAAAACGTTATCAAGAGAACGGAAAACGTTATCAAGAGAACGGAAAACGTTATCAAGAGAATGAAAATCGTTATCAAGAGAATGAAAATCGTTATCAAGAGAAAAGAAAATGTTTGCGAAAAGCTTTGCAAGTATTTTCTTTTTAGTTTTTAAAATTTTCTGATACTTAGTGATTATTATAATTTGAATATATAGAAGCTAATTAAGGTTTGTAAGAAGAGAAATGACCAATAATTGATAACTGACTGCTATTTTCTGAATTCTTCATTTCTTTGCTAATGACATATTTTAGTTTGTCCACCAAAACTTTACGAAAGTTAAGAAACTTTCGCAAAGTGCAAGAAAAAGCTACGTAGTTGCTTCCTGTTTGTAGAAAAAGTATTTTGAGCTTGCAAACTCCGTAGGAGTGTTCTGTTTGTAGTAAAGATAGGTCGCAACGACGTTGCTTTTCTTTTTTTTTCATCATTATTTCTACAAACAGAATACTCCTACGGAGTTGAAAGAAAACAAAACTCTTTTCAAGCTAAGTTCAAATACTTTTAACAGATTTTAATCTTTCGCAAAGTATGAAGAATTTCACTTTCGTAAAGTTTCTTAACTTTGCGAAAGTTTAAAATATGTCATTTCCATTTATACCAAGTTGCTTTCATAAATATAATTAAAGTGTCATTCCGACACGAAGTGAGGAATCTCAATTTCTGTGTTAACAAAGAGTTGTGAGATTTCTCACTTCGTGTAGAAATGACAAACTGCGAAATAGCAAACTCAGAACTCCTGACCCCATAACGAAAATAAAGGAGTTAGGAGAATTGCCTCGTAAATAATAATTGCGCAAATTATCCGAATAAAGTGTCATTCTGAACGAAGTGAGGAATCTCAATGTCTGTGTTAACAAGGAGTTGTGAGATTTCTCACTTCGTTTCGAAATGACAAACTGCGAAATAGCAAACTACGAGGCATCATTAGTTCTGATATTGTTCATTTAACACAAAATTAACTTGATATTTATTTTAAAATAACACTATAAAGCCAATTTGCATTTAGTAAAAAAACAAAATGAGGAAAAGAAATGAAATTTGATTACAGAAAGAGAAAGAAACTGATTTTTTTTATTATAGCATTTACTTGCTTTATTCTACTTAATTCTCTTACCCTTTTTTCTCAACAAACTGGAACAATAGCCGGAAAAATAATAGACTCTGAAACTGCAGAACCATTAAGAGCTGCAACTGTTGCTGTGATTGGAACGCAAAAAGGGACTTATACTGATGCAAGAGGTGAATTTAGAATTAAAGATATTCCAGTGGGAACCCAAAGAATTAAAGTAACTTACATAGGATATATAACACAAGATATTACTGATGTTATTGTAAAGTATGGCGAAACAACGAGTTTAAGCATTGTGTTGACTCCTCAGTCAATAGCTAAAGATGATATTTTAGTTGAAGCAAGAAGGTCGAATGATAATGAGGCAGCAATACTGGCGATAAGAAAAAGTGCAATGCAGCTTAGCAATGGAATTTCAATAGAAGAAATAAAAAGAATGCCGGATTCAGATGCCGGGCAGTCATTAAAAAGAGTTTCCGGAGTAACACTTCTTAATGATAAATACGTTGTTGTGCGTGGTGTTAGCGAGCGTTATAGCAATACAACGCTTAACGGAACTTCATTAGCAACTACAGAACCAGATAAAAAAGCGTTTGCTTTCGATATGTTTCCTTCTGAATTCCTTGAAAATGCGAACGTAACAAAATCATTTACACCAGACTTACCCGGAAATTTTGCCGGCGGATTAGTTCAACTTAATACTATTGATTTTCCACAGGGCTTCAGCTTGAAATTTAGTGTTAGTTCTTCTATTACAGATAATATTTCATTAAAAGACAATAAATTTTTAAGATATAATGGTGGAACAAGTGACTGGTTGGGTTTTGATGACGGAACACGGTCATTGCCATCATCGGTGCCTTCAACTTCAATGGAAATGAAATCTTTAATTAATAGTATGAAATCACAGGACGAAAGCATTTTAATTCCTGCTTCAGAGCAATGGTTAAAAGTAAGTAAATCATTCAATAATAGTGTTTGGAAAAAAGATTCGGTTGCTGCTCCTCCAAATGGAGGATTTAATTTTGCTTATACAGATATATTTAATGTTTTTGATAATGATTTAGGAGTTATTGCATCAGCAATGTATAATAATTCTTATTCACAAAATACTTTAATGCGTGGAACTTTACAAGCATCCGGCGACAATTATATTTATTTTGGAAATGGCTTGCAATCAACATTTTCAACAACCATTGGCGGATTACTTAATATTGCATATAAAATCGGCTCGAATCATTCTATTAGTTTTAAAAACACAATTAATAACTCAAGTGATGATGAAACAAGCATAATCAATGGATACAAGGAACAGGTAGAACTCATTCAATACGGTTTCCAATATGTTCAAAAATCACTTTACTCCGGGCAATTATCCGGCGAGCATTATATTCCTTTTCAAAATTCAAGGTTAGATTGGACTCTGGGCTATTCTGTTTCAGTAAGAGATGAACCCGATTTCAGAAGAATAAGATATTCAAGAAACGATGAAACTGAACCGTACAGAATTGATATTTATGACTTAGAAAGTAGTGGCTACCAAGCCGGAAGATTTTATTCAAACCTTCAGGAAAATGCTATTAGTGGAGGACTAAACTATTTGTTAGATTTTGATGCTTTTAAAGTAAAATTAGGTGGATTTCACGAGGAAAAATATAGAGAATTTAAAGTTCGTTCATTTACAATAAACAAAAGCACCCAATTGTTGAAATACTATTATGACCCTGATTTTGGTTATGTTGTGTATAACTACGGAGATGAAGATTTTTATGATTATGCTTTTACTTTAAGTCCAGATGAATTGTTTAGTAGTGAAAACTTCAGCTTTACCCGACTTGGAATGAGCGAGGAGACCAGACCAATTGATTCATACAAAGCAGATGAAAATCTAAGTGCCGGGTACATAATGGCTGACTTTCCTGTTTATATCGGTGATAATAAATTAAGAATTATTGGTGGAGTTAGATTAGAGCATAGTAGCCAACTTTTAAAAAGCTATTATCCAATAACATTACAAAATACTGATTCAACTTTTGTAGAGCGTAATGTTCTAGATTTTCTTCCATCGCTTAATCTTGTTTATGAATTGAACAAAGAAATGAATTTACGTGCTTCAATGAGCAAAACTTTAACGCGTCCTTCTTTAAGAGAGTACGCTCCTTTTACTTTTTATGATTTCCAGTTTCAAGGTGATGTTACAGGTAACCCATATTTAGAAAGAGCATTAATTCAAAATTATGATTTAAGGTGGGAAATGTTCCCAAATCCGGGCGAAGTTATTTCTGTCGGGGCATTTTACAAAATTTTTGATAATGCAATTGAAGAAACTATAATACCAACGAGCAGTAATTTTAAAAGGACATTTACCAATGCAAAAGGAAATGCTTACAACTACGGAATGGAGTTTGAGTTTAGGAAATCGCTTGGTTTTATTTCAAATTTATTAAATAATGTTACTTTTAATGCAAATCTTGCGATAATAAAATCTGAAATAACAGTTACTCAGGTTGATGAAACTGAAACGCGCTCAATGTGGGGACAATCTCCTTATTCTTTAAACCTCGGACTATTCTATTCAAATCAATATTCCGGAACAACTTGCAATGTCGCATACAATGTTTGTGGAAAACGAATAATCCAAGTTGCTGATATTGTAAAATATGAAATGAAAGAACCGCATATTTACGAACTGCCCCGTAACCAAATAGATGCAACATTTACCCAATCAATTACTGAAAATTTTGATATTAAAGTTGTTGCAAAAGACATCTTGAATGAATCTTTGGTATGGGAGCAAGCAGGGAAAAAGATTTCTACGAATCTTCGTGGTAGAAATTTCTCATTAAATTTAAGTTACAAAATAAAATAAGAATTTTAATGTATTGTTTAATTTTTTTTAAGGAAAATAATGAAGAAATCACTTCTTATTAGCTTATTTGCAGTGCTGATTTTTTATACATCAAATTCAGCACCAGTTGATTTAACTTTAAAATCACCAAAAGCCGGAGATACAATCCGCGTAGGTAGAACCTCTTCAATTTCTTGGGATATTCTTGATTCTCAGGGAAACAGAACTTGGAACAGCACATTCGAATATAAATGGGCAACAAGCCCTGAAGGTCCATGGAATTTGCTCGCTGTAGGAAAGAATAAAAAGGAATTTAAAGATGTTAATAGTAAAAACACTGAAACAGCTGCAGGTTCTATTACAACTGTATATCCACGTCAATCTGTTCTTTATATAAAAATGCAGTTAAAAGATGATACTTCGGTTTGCAAAATTGTTGGACCTTTAACGATTTATATGCCACCACAGGTAACACCAGATTCAATCATTACAGGGACAATTAGCGGAACAGTTACTTTGTCATCAAACAAAATTTATGGTTTGCATAAAGTAGTTTACGTAGCAAATGGAGGCCTTTTACGAATTGACCCCGGAACGATTATTTATGGTGATGCTGAAAATGTTTCTGCTATTTGTATTAATCGTGGTGGTAAAATTTACGCAAATGGTAATGCCCAACATCCAATAGTTATGACAAGCGGATATGCACCGGGCAACAGAGACCGTGGCGATTGGGGTGGTTTGCTTATTATGGGCAGCGCTGAAACCAATTTGATTGAAGCCGCTATTGAAGGCGGTATTGCAGACGATGCTGAAACAAAGCAAAATGCCTGGTTCGGAAAATGGAATGGCGTTAATAACAACGAAGACAGCAGCGGTGTAATACGTTACGTCAGAATTGAATTTGCAGGTATTGCAGAATCGCCGGATAACGAATTGAACAGTTTAACTATGGGTGCTGTTGGTAGCAAAACCGTTATTGACCACATTCAGGTTTCTTACGGCGGTGATGATAGCTACGAATGGTTCGGCGGAACTGTTAATGCAAAATATTTAATTGCATATAACTCAATAGATGATGATTTTGATACAGATAACGGATACTCCGGAAAAGTCCAATTTGGTTTAGTCCATCGTTTGCCTTCAGTTGCAGACCAATCGAACAGCGAAGCTTTTGAAAGCGATAATGATTCAAAAGCATCTGAAAATGAGCCATTTACAAGACCAATCTTTTCAAATATCACTGCTATTGGTGCTGTTTGGGATACAAGCTGGACTGCTGGAAGCGGAACAGGCAAATATAATGCAAAATATTTAACTGCAGCTCAAATTAGAAGAAACTCCCGTTTATCATTATTTAATTCAGTCCTTGCCGGTTGGCCCGGTGGAATTGAGTTAACAAATCAAAATACAGTTCGTGCTGCTGATGCAGATTCTATTATGGTCAGATACAATAATTTTTACGGAATAAAAAACAACAAATGGTTCTACTTCGGTTCCGGAACAACCGCACAAGGCAATGTAGATGCTAATTGGTTGGCAAGCGAAGAATACGGTAATGTATTTACAAATGGTCCTGGTAACGTTGCAACCTTAGCTGGTTTGCAAAATACTCTTCCTTTTAGCACAACTGCATTTAATCCACTACCCAAAGCAGAAGCAGCATACATTACAACAGCCAGATGGGACGTCGCTCCAATTCAAGATGATTACTTCGATAAAGTAAATTATCGCGGTGCTTTCAGTCCTAATGTTTCTGAACGTTGGGATATGCCCTGGGCTGACTACGACCCAATTAATACAGTTCACTCAGCAACCTCTGTCAATGATGAATTACAAACTGAATTGATTAATATAACTATTTCACCTCTTCCGGCAACTGATTTTGTGAATGTTGTTTATAATTTATATAATTCAAATAATGTTACTATAAAAATGTTTGATTCTTTTGGCAACGAAATATCAACTTTTTTAAATAATGTAAATCAAAATGAAGCATATTATCAATTTAGTATTGATTTAAGAGATTTATCTTCTGGAATTTATTTCTTGCAATTTATGACTCCATCTGAAATTAAAACAGAAAAGATTTCAGTAGTTAAATAATCACACAAACTCTATATTTTAAAGATAGCCCGGTAGTAAAATACCGGGCTTTTTTTTTGAAAAATTGAATAATTATATTTTCAGAACTCCAGCCCCCTCGTAGTTTGCTGTTTCGTATGCTGTCATTTCGAAACGAAGTGAGAAATCTCACAACTCCTTGTTACCACAGACATTGAGATTTCTCACATTGTTTGCCAATGACATCTTTGATTTTGTCGGTCATTCTGAGGCAAATATAAACGAAGACGTTTACTTTTGAGGAAATGAACTAAA
>CAZCLJ010000255.1:0-6445 GCA_964499465.1 uncultured Hyphomicrobiales bacterium | reverse complement strand
GAAACTTGAGATTTCTCACTTCGTTTCGAAATGACACCTTTCTGGGTAATTTGCGAAATTATTCTTTACAAGGCAAATCTCCTAACTCTTTTATTTTCGTTATGAGCCAGGAGTTCTAAAATTGTAATTCTTTGCTACATAAATGTAGTAATTTGTTCAATGACATGCTTTATTTTGTAATTCTGAAACGAAGTGAGGAATCTCATAAGCTATTGATAAAACGAAGATTTAGATGTCCTGCATCGCGAAGATGTAGGACATCTGGCTTTTAAATACTCCTTTCCAAGTTCAACTTGGGAAGTAGATGCACGTTTTTAATCTTATTTTTGGCAAACTTCCATTAAAACGCTGTTTGTTGATTTGGGATGCAGGAATGCAATTTGCATATCGTGAGCGCCCTTTCTGGCAGTTTTGTCTATTAGCTGAATTCCTTCATTGCTTAAGCGAACGAGTTCTGCGTTTGTGTCGTCAGATTCGAATGCAATGTGATGGATTCCTTCGCCTTTTTTCTCAATAAATTTTGCTATTGGAGAATCGTCTGCAGTTGGGCAGGTAAGTTCAATTAAAACGTCACCTACTTTGAAAGAGCCAACGTTAAGTTTTTGGTCTTCTACAAATTCTCTGTGAACATCTTCAAATTTAAATATTTTTTTGAATAATTCAATGCTGCTATCTAAATCTTTTACAGCGATTCCAATATGATTAATTGCTTTTATCATTATTTGTTTCCTTAAATATGTTTTTTATATAAAAATTGCCTGTTAAGCAAATTCAATTTTTCTTGTGGTTAAAATATCATTAGCTTTAATATTTTCAATTTTAGATTCTGGAACGGTTACAATATTTAAAGTATTACCAATTCCATCGAATATTTCCAATGTGTAACCGGGTTCGTTTATTTTTTCATTTTGGCAGTGTATATCAATAATAGTAGCAATATCACCTTTTTTTATATGATATTCATTAATATCTTGATTAAAAACTACTTCAGAATATAATTTATATTTCATAGTATTAATAACTATCTTTTCCATTCAATATGACCATTAATATTATATTTTTCATAAACTTCTAATATTTCTTCACAAAAGTATTGTGTATTTTCATCTTTTATTTGTTTAGCAACTTTCCACATACGAATGAACATTTTTTTTCCACTTTCTGTTTGATTATATGTCTTTTTTCTAAAATTGCATACTGAACAAAGTGTTTGTCCATTATCTAATGTTGCTTTCCCACCTTTGTCTTTTGGTAAAATATGGTCAATTTGCAGTTCATATCCTTCATTGGGACCTCTTCCACAAATTACACATCTATTTCCATCACGTTCCAATACCTGCTTTTTAATTTCAGGTGTGAAATCCTCAAGACTTTTATTAGTTACAAAGTCCGGGTCATATTTATAAACTCCTTTTTTTACCTTTATTAGAAATCCCTGCTGATGTAGTTGTCTTATAGCACGCCAAGGGTCTCTTGGTTTCCTGTTGAATAATTTCTTATACTTATTTTCAACCCAATCAACTACTGGGCCGTGAGGCATTTCTTCATTTGGGTGATTCTTAAAAAATTCAACTACTAAATCATTAATACTTTTTTCTTTCTTCATATTAAACCTATATTAACATCCCAACTTTATTCATTAACCTTTGTTTTGCTAATCCACAATACATATCATCAATTTCAAGTCCAACACCATATCTATTTGTATTATTTGCAACTATTAAAGTGGTCCCACTTCCAGCAAAAGGGTCAAAAACAGTATCACCGACAAAACTAAAGAGTTTTATACATCTATACGGTAATTCAATAGGGAAAGGAGCAGGATGCCCGATTCTTTTTTTACTTTCTCCATTAAAAGTCCATAAGCCGTTAGTCCATTCCATAAATTCTTCTTTTTTTATATCCGATATTTTGCTGCCATTAGTTTTTTTCCACTCTTCTTTATAAAGAACGACAATGAGTTCAACCGGAGCTATTACATAAGGTGCAGAAGCAGATAGCCAGGAGCCCCAAGCTGTTCTTCTGGATATATTACCTTCATTCCAAATTATTGTAGAATGATATTTCCAACCGACATCCTGAGCTATTTTTGTAATGTCAGCACCAACACTTTTTTGTCCACCTTTATTTTTATCCAAAGGAATATTTAAGCAAAATCGTGCCTGATTTTTACTCCATTTAAAACAATTACTTATCCACTTTTTTGTAAATTCCAGGTATTCAATATAAGTTAAATCGTCTTTATGTGAATTATACTTAATATCAACATTATAAGGAGGTGATGTAATTATTAAATCAGCAAATTCTTCGGAGAAAGTTGCAGAATTACAAGTATCACCTTTATATAAAGTTAATTTATCATTTTTATAAATAACATTAGATAAAGTTTCATTTTCGATATGTTTTTCAATGCTCATATTTATTCAAAGAAATATCTTAAATTTCCATTAATCCAATCGTAAACATCATTACCAAGAAAATTTAAGAAATCTTTAAATTTTTCTTCAGTATATTCTCTTTCAATATCTTCACAATACTCTTCGAATACTTCCTTAATTAGTTCAACTGGTAAATAACATTCTTCCATTTTATACCTCATATAATTTGAATAAATACTGAAATAATATCAAGTTGCTTTTAATGATAAAATATATTTGTCTGTCATTCTGAACGAAGTGAAGAATCTCAAACTCTGTGGTTAAAATGACTTGTGAGATTCTTCACTTCGTTCAGAATGACACTTTAATTGTATCTTTGAATGCAACTTGGTATAAAATCTTCCATCTATGCTTATTCCCTTTTTTTAAAACGCCAAATTCCTTTTATTTGATTAGAAAATCAACTAAAATTCAAAAGCTAAAATAATAAAAATTTGTTGAATAAACATATCTTTAAATTATAAAGATATTTACTTTCCTGCTTAATACTTCCTCAAGCATTTGCTTCCTGCGGTTTGCTCCCCAAAGTTCGATATCAGGTATTTCTTCAATATTATTTGGAATTAATCCGATTTTTATTGCAGAATTATTATAATGGATTTCTATATCGCTAACAGTCTGCATTTTTCGTCTGTCAATTCCTTCGGCAATTCGCAGCAAACTTGCAAGGACGTTAACTACTTTTTGCTTTTCTGGAGAAAGCACTTGAAAATTTTCGTGTTTCTTTTTAGGATGACTTTTGCGGTGGTAGCGGGCAATATTTGCCATAACTTCAATTTCGCTTTGGGTAAATCCGGGCATAATGCAGTTAGCGATTATGTAATAACTATGCTTGTGGTGCTGGTCGTGGGAAATGTGGTAGCCAACGTCGTGAAGCATTGATGTTGCTTCAAGAAGTTCGCGTTCTTTGTTGGTTAATTTATGGAGTGGCTGCAATTCATCGAAGAGTTTTAATGAAATTGCTTTTACAAATTCAGAATGCTCCATATCAACGCAAAATTGCTGGCAAAGTGCATAAATTGTTGAATTTCGTAAATGGTCCAAATGCTTGTAATGTTCTATTGCTTCAACTTTTTGAACTGTATCGAAAACAATTCCTTCGCGTAAGCCATAAGAAGAAATTACAATATTGTTTATATTTAATTCATTTATAATATGCTCAAGGATTAAGGCACCGGCAACGATAATATCAGCTCTGGCAGGGTCAATTCCGGGAATAAGTAGCCGCTGTTTAATTGTGTGAGCATTTATAATTTTCTTTATAACTGAATTTAATTCTGATTTCGTAACATTAGTTCCGTTAAGAACATCGGGTATTTGCTGATTTTTAGAAGCCAGAACCATAGCAGCAAGATTTTGAATAGTGCCTGCGGTTCCGACTACGCACTCTAATTGATACTCCTTAAGTTTTTTTATGTTTGGAGCCCATTCGCCACGTATAAATTCGCGACATTCTTTTATTTGAGAATTTGCAATTCTTTCGTTAGGGAAAAATCTTTTTGTTAAGCGAATAGCACCAAGCTTTGCACTCCTTACAAATTCAACCTCGCCACCAGCTCCAATAATAGTTTCTGTGCTTCCACCACCAATATCAATAACTAATGTTTTTTTTGTAACTATTGGCAAAGAATGAATACACCCGACATAAACCAAACGCCCTTCTTCAATGCCGGAAACAACCTCAATTTCAACGCCAGTTGCTTCTTTTACTCTGTTTATAAATTCATCTTTATTTATAGCTTCGCGAACAGCACTTGTAGCAACTGCTCTTATTTCTGCATTAAAACTTTTAGCGATTTTAGAAAAGTTCATAATCGCAGTAGTGCCTCGCTGCATAGCATCTTCCTGTAAATACTTCATATCATTGCCACCGGAGCCGAGACGAACCATTTCTTTTTCACGTTCAAGAATTTGCATCATCTGACGCTGATTTACAGAAGCGATAATGAGATGGAAAGAGTTTGTGCCAACATCAATAGCTGCTATTAAAGGTGCTTTTTCGTCCATTATTTTATCGGTTAATAACTCACCTTAAGCAATTTCTCTTTTAAGAAATGAATAAGTGAAGTGTTGATACAATTTTTTAATCCACTTTTCTTATTCCCCTCTTGAGAGGGGCAGGGGTGTGTTCTTGGTTTTTCATACTTAATCAATTCTGTTCTAAACTACGATTGTTGTGATTAGAACTGTTCTTATAATAATAAATTCATTTTTATTGCATATATAATAGTTTAAAGGATTACTTCTTGTTCCCAAATACATTATTGGAAAAAGGTAAAAGAACACACCCCTGCCCCTCTCAAGAGGGGAATGCGTAAGGTGAGTTAATAAGAATCAGATAATTTGTATCCAACTCCGCGAATAGTGTGAATGAGCGGTGGGTCGAAATCCTGGTCTATTTTCTGGCGAAGGTACCTAATAAATGAATCAATAACATTGGATTGAGGGTCGAAATTCATATCCCAGACGTGTTCCGAAATCATTTCGCGGGTAAGCACCCTGTTTTTGTTTAACAGAAAATATTCGAGCATAGCGAATTCTTTGGCGGAAAGATTAATAAATCTGCCTTCTCGCTGGACAGTGCGGTTTGCAGTGTTCATTTCGAGATTGGAATATTTTATTACAGTCGTTTTTTCATCGCTGTTCCTGCGGACTAAAGAACGGATGCGCGCAATTAACTCGCCGAAATTAAATGGTTTAGTCATATAATCATCGGCTCCGTAATCCAAACCGCGAATTTTGTCTTCAACGTCATCTAAGGCAGTTAGCATTAAAATGGGGGTTTTGACTTTATACTTTCTTAAAGTCCTGCAAACCTCCCAGCCGTCCATTTTAGGAAGCATTATATCAAGAATAATGACGTCATATTCATTTACACTTGCTAAACGTTCGCCTTCGGCTCCATCGAAAGCCAAATCTACAGAATAATGCTGCGATGCTAAACCGCGCTGCAGTCCGTCTGCAATCTTTCTGTCATCTTCAACAATTAGTACTCTCATAGTATTCAGGATTTATTTAAAAAATACCTTTCTTGGGTTTGAATAGCGTAGAATCATTATCGAAACATCTACAATGTTCTTTTAACGTCTTATAAGCCGATTTATTGCCAAGTTCGGCTGCTTTTTTCAAATTCTCGCAGGCAAGTTCCATTTTATTCATTTTCAAATATGCTAATCCAACAAAGCAGTATGCCTCACCAGATTCAGAATCTAATCCTATTGCACTTTCGTAATCTTCTAATGCCCTCGTATATTTTTCAACATTAGCATATACGTTTCCACGGTTTATAAAATATCTTTCATTCTTATTTAGTTCTATTGCTTTTGTATAATCTTCGATTGCACCAGTAAAATCACCTGCATTTCTCTTATAGTACGCTCTTGAATCATAATATTCTGAATTGTCCGGATATCTCGTTATTAATGTATCCATATCAGAAATTGCTCCTTCAAAATCTCCAAGGTTGTTTTTAGATAAAGAACGCATTTGGTATGCTTTAAAGTAACTTGGATTTTGTTCAAGTACTTTCGTAAAATTTTCAATTGCTCCTTTAAAATCCTGAGTAGTAAGTTTAATTACTCCTTCTTGAAAATATTTATCGGCTTCTTCTTGATTGAAAAAGTTTAAGAGCAATAATATAATTATTATACTTTTCATAATTTATAAATTATTGAAAATTTAAAAATAATAAAAACTATTTGTTACAAATATAAAATATATTAAGAAATTTATTAGAAGAAAAGTTAGTTAGTGTTATAATTCGTTAAAAGACTTATTATATTGTGTCATTTCGAAACGAAGTGAGAAATCTCACAAGTCATTGCTAACACTAATCTTGAGATTCCTCACTTCGTTCAGAATGACAACTTTTCAGGGTAATTTGCGAAAATGTTTTTTACGAGACAATTCTCCTAACTCCTTTATTTTCGACATAGTGGCTGAAGTTCTGAAACTAAACTATCTAAACTATCTAAACTATCTAAACTATCTAAACTATCTAAACTATC
>CAZCLJ010000254.1:0-6467 GCA_964499465.1 uncultured Hyphomicrobiales bacterium | reverse complement strand
AAAATTCTTCTCCCCCCTTTGAAAAAGGGGGGTAGGGGGGATTTTGACTTTCTATATTTCATAAGTCCTTATGTCATTTCCATTTAAAATAAATGTCTTCTTTTATAAGGAGGTTCTAAATGACATTAAGATTTTGCACTATTAGTTAGCGGTTCGGTATAAAAGTATTTGAACTTGCTGTGGAAAGAGTTTTGTTTTTTTTCAACTCCGTAGGAGTATCCGGTTTGTAGAAATAATTATGAAAAAAAGAAAAGCATCGTAGTTGTGAACTGTCTTTACTACAAACAGAACACTCCTGCGGAGTTTTGCAAACTCAAAATACTTTTTCTACAAACAGGAAGCAACTACGTTGCTTTTTCTTACACTTTGCGAAAATTTCTTAACTTTCGTAAAGTTTTGGTTGTAAAAAGAAGAGATGTCATTGGCAACGAAGTGAGAAATCTCTAATGTAGTGTTAACAATGACTTGTGTGATTTCTCGCTGCTCTCCTAATGAATCACTTTGGATTATTGCATATAACTATATGTAATACATATAATTATAATGAATTTATTTACAAGCTGAAGTCATCGGATGACTGGCAGTCATCCGATGACTAAAAAGTTCATTTTCCCAAAAATAATCATCTTCGTTTATATTCGGCTCAGTATGACAATTATTAAAATTCTCTTTATTCAGAAATCAAAAACTACCTAAAAATATATTATTTTTTTTGTAATAAATAAAAAATATAATTAAATTATACTTTCAGAAAAAGCAGAAGAAAAGATATTTAATTAAAAAAACAAGAAAACATTTTAAAAGTAATTTTTAATCAATTTTTGAGGTAAAAATGAAAAGAGTAATTCTATTATCGTTAATTTTACTATTAAGCACTTATCCACTTTTTCCCCAGTTATCTGGCTGGAAAAAATTAATTGATGAGCCGACTTATGGTATGAGTGTAAACCCACAGAATCCCAATACAATATTTGTAGGTGGCGAGGGACGGGTTATTTACAGAAGCTACGATGCTGGCATTTCTTGGGATACTTTAATTGTTGGGTATAAAGGTGGTTCATCAATGCTTAATAATATACTTATTCACCCTATAGACACAAATGTTGTTATTTGTGGTGGTGTATTATTTGGAGATGTTCGCAGGACTACTAATCAAGGTAACAATAAGGAAGACTGGGTAACTGTTTTGCAGAGGAACCGCAATATTTGTTTAGATGGAAAAGCTCTTGTAATGAAGCCGGACGACCCAAATATACTATTTATTGGTGACTATACATCTGGAAATGTTTATAAAAGCTATTATCAAGGTATTACATGGGATACTATTTCTACTATTCTTGCACCACGTAAAGTTAGAGATAACGTAGAAGACCCATACAGAGATACGATAATGCCAGTAAACATTTGTTCAATTTATATTCGTGAGGATAGCACCAATATAATCCTTGCAACTTCAAATTATGCAGAATGTTTTATCTCTACAGATGGCGGTTACAACTGGAAAATTACAGATACTTTAATCAATCCACAATACTGGAAAGATGACGGAGAGTTTCCAGAGATTGAATTTAGCAAGAGAGACCCACGAGTTGGGTATGGGATTGTTTGTTATCTTTCCCCAGTAAATACTCCCAACGGAGGACTTTTTAAAACTACTGACGGCGGCTATAACTGGGACTTAATTGCATTTGCAGACACGAGCTTTTTTACTTTGGCTGTTAGGACAAACGAAAGCGGAGATAATGATGAAATATTTGTTGGTGGTTATACTGAGCATTTCTATACTTATGATAAAAATTTAGTTCAAGGAAAAGGTATAGTAAGGCGTTCTACTGACGGCGGAGTTACCTGGCAGAGTTATGATGAAAGCATTGATTGGAAAAATGAAAATATTGACTATCTCACTTCTTTGAATTCTATCTGCTTGGTGAAAAATAATCCTTTGTATTTGTTTTCAGTAGGAGACGAAGCAACTATTTTAAGAACTGAAAATAATGTGTGGTTTTGGAATAAACCTGATTCTATTCTTTTTAGTGAAACACCTGATATGAATTCAGTTTTTTTCACTGATAGAAATAATGGGTTTGCTGTTGGCGATAATGGCACTTTTGCTAAAGCTATAGTTAATGGGAAAAAATGGTATCAACAAGCTTCTTTTACGGATAAAAACTTAAACTCAATTTTCTTTATTGATTCATTAAATGGCGCTATATGCGGCGATGATGGCTTGATATTTATTACAAATGACGCAGGAATTAGTTGGGAAGAAAAGCACAGTTCCAATAACTACAATTTAAAATCTGTTTACTTTGTTGATAATAATATTGGTTTTGCAGCTGGCGAATCTACTTTCTTAAAAACGATTGATGCTGGCAATAATTGGACTGAAATCTATTCTGTAAATGAACTTAATATAAACGAAATTCATTTTATAAGTGCTGATACCGGTTTTGCTGTCGGGGACAAATCAGTTATACTAAAAACAACTGACGGAGGAACTTCCTGGGATTTATCAAGTATTGATGATATTACAAATCTAAATTCTGTTTGCTTTAAAGATAGTATTGGGTATTCTGTAGGCGACAAAGGATTAATTTTGAAAACAACAGATTTTGGTGAATCTTGGGTAAGTGTTAATCAGGATATCGTTAGAGATTTGTATTCAGTAAGATTTACACAAGAGAATAAAATTTTTGCCTGCGGTGAAAGAAATACAATTTTAATTTCTGAAGATAGCGGTGCTACATGGTCTGCTGCAAGATATGATTATGGACCTCGTTCAAATGTCTGGGCGCAGGAATTTTTTGGTGATAGTGAAAATAAAATCCTTTATATGGCTTCCGAAGCTGGTTTCTTCGTTTTAGATATGAGTTCTCCTGTTTTAGAAGATATCAACCTACAAAATATATCTGATTTTAATGTTTATAAAAATTCTCCAAATTCTCTATTTATTTCGTATGAAAGAAAAAATCCAATTAGTGCGTTAGTTTTTAGAATGGTTGATTTAAAAGGCAAAGTAGTATTTAATATAAATATTCTAAACAATTCGTTTGTTATTAATGAAACATTAAAAATACCAGATATTTCAAAGGGAGTTTATATATGTCAAATGATTGAAAATAATAAAATTTCAACAAAATTAGTTATAATTGAGAAAGATTAGAAAGATTAGAAGGTTTAGCTGTAGTTTCTAAAAAAAATGTTTTTTTGTTAAAGTAGAGAACAGGCATGCCTGTTCTCTACAGTAATTTATTTTATATACTACTCAACTTCCCTAGTTGTAGTAAGTGTATGTAATATAATAATAATATAAAAATCTATTCAAGTGTTCAAAAAGACTATAAATACACCTCCCCTGCCCCTCCTTGTTAGGAGGGGAACACTAAAACACAGAACTGTTCTTATTCCCCTCCTAATAAGGAGGGGCAGGGGAGGTGTTAAAAGGTTCTATTAACAAATGAAGTATTTTCTAAGGATAAAATCATATTATCTTATTTGTAATATGCTGTTACTCTATATTTGCTTCACTTTATCATCTAGGAAAGTTGAGTATACTATCAACATCAAATTCAGAACTCTTGGTCCCTTGTAGTTTCAGAACTCTTGACCACATAACGAAAATAAAGGAGTTAGTAGATTTGCTCCGTAAATAACAATTTCGCAAATTATTCTTTACGAGGCAAATCTCTTAACTCTTTTACTTTTGTTTTAAAGTAAAGAGTTCTGAAAATAAGATTATTTAACCTATATTATTCATAAACTCAACTTTCCTAGTTGATAAAATATAGTAAATATAGAGTAGTAGTGAATTACAAATAAGATAATATGGTTTAATCCTTAAAAATACTACATTTATTAATAGAACCTTTTAACACCTCCCCTGTCCCCAGGGCTGATACGTTCTTTATAGCCATACGATCAACAAGTTGATAGTATGGCTTTAAGTCTTAAGTGCTTTATTTTTAAAGAAATAATTATATGATATTCGATTAATAGAATGATTAAATAAGTGAAATTATTATATAAGTAGCATCAAAATTTAAATTATTTTCTAAAAAGCAGTAAGAAATTGCCAAAAGCCATACTATCAACTTGTTGATCGTATGGCTGGAAAGAGTATTTCAAAGAACGTATCAGCCCTGCCCCTGCCCCTCCTTATTAGGAGGGGAATATGAACTGTTCTGTGTTTTAGAGTTCCCCTCCTAATAAGGAGGGGCAGGGGAGGTGTACTTTTGTCTTTTTAAACACTTAAATAGTATTTTTATATTATTCTTATTCTACATATACTTACTACAACTAGGAAAGTTGAGTTCATAAATTTAAAAAAAATATTCAGTAGTTATTGATTATAAATGGTTTGTTTAATATTCTGTAAAAAAACTAAGTTTTTCCTCTAATTTTTATTAAATTCTAAAATCGTTACTGAGTCTATTCATCAGATGACTGGGAAGTCATCGGATGAATTATTCAGGTTAATAAAATGAATTGGAAAAATATTATTTATTTTTTTAATATAGAAAATTTAATTAATTTTGTAATTCGTTAAAATGAATTGAAATAAAATGTTTGAAAATTTACAGGAAAAATTAGAATCAGCGCTAAAGCGACTTAGAGGGCAAACAAAAATAACAGAGGAAAACGTAGAGGAAGCACTCGTTGAAGTAAGGCGTGCTTTGCTCGAAGCCGATGTTAATTTGCAGGTTACCAAAAAGTTCGTAGAAAATGTAAAGCAAAAGGCAGTAGGCAAGGAAGTAAAAGGAAGATTACTGCCGGAACAGCTAATTGTGAAATTAGTTCACGATGAGCTTGTTGAGATTATGGGAAATAAGGTAAGTGAACTGACATTTTCCTCTCATCCCCCAACGGTTATATTAGTTGCCGGTCTTCAAGGTTCTGGTAAAACAACATTTACAGCGAAATTAGCAAAGAGTTTAAGGAAAAAAGGTCGCCAGCCACTTCTTGTTGCTTGCGACGTTCATCGTCCTGCTGCTATTGACCAGTTGCAAACGCTCGGTAAATCTATTGCTATTCCCGTCTATACTGGCGAAGGTAAAGACGCCGTTCAAATAGCAAAAGATTCTTTGGCATATTCAAAGAAATTTGCTCGTGATATTGTAATCATAGACACCGCTGGACGTTTAACGATTGACGAAATGATGATGAAGGAAGTTGCAGACATCAGCGATGCTGTAAATCCAACTGAAACTCTGTTCGTTTGCGATGCGATGATTGGTCAGGACGCTGTAACAACTGCAAAGGCATTTCACGAAAAATTAAATTTAACTGGAATTGTATTAACAAAGCTTGACGGCGATACTCGTGGCGGTGCTGCTCTTTCAGTGCTGTCAGTAGTTGGAAAGCCAGTAAAATATATAGGCGTTGGCGAAAAAATTGATGCTCTCGAACCATTTCATCCCGAGAGAATAGCATCGCGTATTCTTGGAATGGGCGATATTTTGACTCTCGTTGAAAAAGCAGAGATGGAAATTGACGCCAAAGAAGCCGAAAAAATCGAAGAAAAACTTCGCAAGAATCAATTTACTTTCGAAGATTTTCTCGACCAGCTCCGAACTATTAAGAAGATGGGGTCGCTTCGCGACTTGCTTGGTTTTATCCCCGGAATGGATAAGGCAATGAAAAATGTCAACATTGATGATAATGCGTTTAACCGTGTCGAAGCTATTATCTTATCAATGACCAGGCAGGAAAGGAACAATCCTAAAATTCTAAATGGTTCAAGAAGAAAAAGAATTGCTAACGGAAGTGGCACAACTGTCCAAGATGTTAACCGCCTTTTAAAGCAATTCGATGAGATGCAGAAGATGATGAAAACTGTTGCAAGAGGCGGAAAATCCCGAGTTTTGAAGCAGTTCGGTCTGCCTGCAAGTTTTGGAAATTAATTTATTATTATAATTTAGGTTTTAAAATGGTAAAACTACGTTTAAGAAGAAAGGGTAAAGCACATTATCCAGTTTATGATGTTGTCGCTGTTGACAGCAGAAAAAAACGCGATAGTGATTTTATCGAAAGATTGGGTTATTATAATCCCAATACCTCTCCAACTACTATCAATATCAATCCGGACAGAGCTATTTACTGGCTCAATGTCGGGGCACAACCATCTGATGTAGTTCGCAGCCTTTTAAGCTATGAAGGCATTCTCTTAAAAAGAACTTTGCAATTCAAAGGTAAAACTGAGGAAGAAATTGCACAGGAAGTTGAAAAACACAAAGTTACTGTTTTAGCACGCTACAAAAGAAGAAAAGACCTTCGCAAAAAACGTGAAGCTGCTAAAGCTAAACTAGAAGAAAAAGCTGCTGAATAGTTATAGTTGATTTATCAATTATTTTTAAAATCTAAACAGGAGGAGACGAAAGTTGAATTCTGTTTAGATTTTTTTTTAAAATTTTATATTAAACTCTAACTCTCCCAAATTTACGTAATAGAGATTTTCAATTTTTTCAATA
>CAZCLJ010000253.1:0-6501 GCA_964499465.1 uncultured Hyphomicrobiales bacterium | reverse complement strand
CTTGTATAAGTATTAGCTATACATATAGTTACGTGCTAAAAAAGCCAAAGTGGTTTATTAGGAACTAAGTGAAGCATCCAGAGAATAGTGGTTAAAAAAAGTTTTCTGGATTCTTCACTTCGTTCAGAATGACTGTGTGAAAATATGTTATTTCCATTTAAATAAAGCATTTGCTTTATCAGTGGGTTCGAAATGACACAAAATAGTAAGTCTTTTAACGAATTATTACACTATAATAAAAAATTGTAACTTGATGTATTATACTAATTTTAAATAAACTATGATTAATGAAAAGAATAAAATTGCTTTGTGTGTTGATTTGGATAAAACATTAATTCTAACTGATTCATTATACGAGTCATTTATTTTGTCAATTAAAAAAAATCCTGTAGTATTAATTCTTTTCCCTTTTTGGTTAATCAAAGGAAAAGAGTATTTTAAAGAAAAAATATGTGAAAAAGTTACATTAAATATTCCAAAATTATCATTCAATAAAAGATTATTAGAAAAAATTGAGGAAGCTAGAAAAGAAAAAAGAGAAGTAGTATTAGCAACAGCAAGTACTCAAAAAATCGCTGAACAAATTGCCAATCACCTGCAAATTTTTGATATAGTTGAATCAAGCCGGAGTGATTACAATTTAAAAGGAAAAAACAAACGTGATAAATTAGTCGAAATGTTTGGAGAAAAAGGATTTGACTATGCCGGCGACAGCTTTGCAGACATTCCGATTTGGCAAGCTGCAAACGCCGCTATCTTAGTTAATCCATCTAAAAGATTAATCAAAAAAGTGGAACAAATAACCAAAATTGATGAAATAATATACGCAAAATAATATGCAATTAAAATTAATAATCAAACAAATACGTGTTTATCAGTGGGTTAAAAATTTCTTGCTATTCTTACCACTAATTATGGCACATAGAATCGAAGACTACTATTCAATCATTAGCTTGTTCTTAGGATTTATTTCATTTAGTTTGGCAGCTTCTGCAGTATATGTAATTAATGATATTGCTGATATTGAATCGGATAGAAAACATCCAACAAAGAAAAACCGCCCTTTTGCATCTGGAAAACTACCTGTTTCTTATGGTTACATCATTGCTCCGCTTTTTTTTATAATAAGTTTAGCAATTGCTGTTTTAGCTTTAAATATTCAATTCATTCTAATTTTAGTAAGCTATATAATACTCACTACTCTTTATTCATTGATATTAAAGAAATTATATATTGTTGACATCATTGTCCTGTCATTTTTATATACCTTAAGAATTATGGCTGGTGCTTATACAGTTGATATTCCAATTTCAATCTGGCTTACTGAATTTTCAATTTTCTTTTTCTTAAGTATTGCAACAGCAAAAAGATACGCTGAACTAAATATTATAAAAGATAACAACGAAAATCAGGCAAGAAGAAGAGGTTATTCAGTTCAGGATTTGAGCATAATGCATCAAATAGGAATAACTACCGGTTTTCTTTCAGTGCTTGTTCTCACATTATATATTAATAGCAAAAGTTCAGATTATTTAATCGGTAAAGTAGGTGAAAACTTATATACCGAACCGGAATTACTTTGGATTATTGCAGTTTTTGCTCTTTTTTGGATAATGCGAATGTGGTTCCTTGCTTCAAGAAAACAATTGATTGACGACCCTGTTTCATTTTTCTTAAAAGATAAACTGACTTATATATTAGGTTTTATTTCTGTTATAATTCTAATTTTAGCAACTTTATGAAAACACATCAATCATGGGGAATGTATCCCGAACATCTGCCTGAAGAAATAATTTTTTTAAAATGGATTAGTAATTTGCCTGATTTTAATAAATTTTCAAATTACATTCTTCCTTTTGGTTTGGGTAAAAGCTATGGCGATAGCTGTCAAAATAGCGCTGGAACAATTTTAGATACTCATTTGCTTTCTCATTTTATTAATTTCAATAAAGAAGAATCGCTTTTGACTTGCGAATGCGGAACAACTCTTGCTTCAATCTTGGACTTTATTATTCCTTACGGGTATTTTCTTCCTTCTACTCCGGGAACAAAACATATAACTGTCGGCGGGGCTATTGCTAATGATGTTCACGGGAAAAACCACCACATTGGCGGCACTTTCGGTTGCAACGTCAAGCAGTTTGAACTTGTTCGCTCTAATGGAGAAAGAATGATTTGCTCCAAAAATGAAAATTCTAATATGTTCGCTGCTACTATAGGGGGATTGGGTTTAACCGGCTTAATAACTTGGGCAGAGTTTAATGTAAAAAAGTGTTCTTCTCCGTTTATTGCAATGGAAAGCATAAAATTCGATTCTTTAGAAGAATTTTTTGAAATTAATAAAGATTCAGAAAAAAATTTTGATTATACTGTTGCCTGGGTTGATTGCACCGCAACAGACGGACGGCTTGGACGTGGCTTATTCAATCGGGGAAATCACGCTGACCCATCAATTCATTCAATACCAAAAGAAAAGCAAATTAATTCTATACCATACCCTTTGAATATAAATTTTATTAATCAATGCTCTGTTAATGCGTTTAATATGCTTTATTTTAATAAGCAACTCAATCCAATAGAAAAACATATTGTTGATTACAACGCTTTTTTCTATCCATTAGATGCAATACTCAACTGGAATAAAATGTATGGAAAAAATGGTTTTGTGCAGTATCAATTTGTTATACCTTTTAAAAACGGAGTTGACAATTTAAAAAGAATAATGAAATATATTGCAAAATCTGGTATTTCCTCGTTTTTAACAGTTCTTAAAACTTTTGGCGAAGTAAAATCGCCCGGTATGCTATCATTTCCTAGGCCGGGAATTACATTAGCAATTGATTTTCCGATGGGTAACAATAAAACTCTTTCGCTTTGTAATGAATTAGATGAATTAGTTAAAGCTGCCGGTGGAGTTCTTTACCCGGCTAAAGATGCAAGAATGAATGGTAAGGATTTTAGACAATTTTATCCGAACTGGAAAGAGTTTTCTGAATATATTGACCCTAAATTTTCTTCATCGTTTTGGCGAAGGGTAATGAAATAAAATATAGAGAGTCAAATAAAAAATAAAAATTACAAATAGTAGCAAATACTTGCTTGTTTGTTCTTATTTGTAAATAAATAACTCAACTTTCCTAGTTGACATAAGTGTTTGTAATATATAAATAATATAGAAAAGAACAAAAGTGGTAAAAAAGACTATAAATACACCTCCCCTTACCCCTCCTTGTTAGGAGGGGAACGCTAAAATATAGAACAGTTCTTATTCCCCTCCTAATAAGGAGGGGCAGGGGAGGTGTTAAAAGGTTCTATTAATTAATGAAGTATTTTTTAAGGATAAAAACATATTATTTTATTTATAAAGCACTACTACTCAATATTTACTTCATTTTAACTACTAGGAAAGTTGAGTAAATAATATATAAATTTTCATTTAATTTTGTTCTTTTACAATTATTTGTTATTTTGACAATAGAAATTATAAATAATTATTATAGATGAATTATGGATATAAAATCAACATTAAAGATTTTTTTATTTTTATTAATGTTTTTAACTCAAATCGCTTCTTCTCAAAGATGTGGAGAGCAACAAATCTGGGATGGTTCTGAAAAAGTACTAAAATATGGTATTGATACTACTGGCAATTGGTGGGCCATTACCCAACCATTTTCAAAGCAATACAGGTTAATTGTAAATGGAAATCAATCTGATTTGGCATTTAAAATTGATGGTTTGACTTTTTCTAATGATGGAAAAAAGTGGGCTGCATTTACAAGTGAAAAAGAAAAGCTCTATCTATTTACAAATGATGGAAAAATTACTCTTCCATCACTTTCAATGAGTGGAATTCTAACATATACCCCCAATTCAGAAATGCTTGTTTATTCTTATAAAAAAGAAGATATTGAGACTGTAGTAGTAGGAAAAAAGAAGTTCGACATAATGAACGGAACTGGTGCTTACTATTTAAGCTATACAGGGGACAAAGTTGCTTTGCTCGGGAAATTAAGTTCAGGATATGTTTTGAATATAAATGGAGTAGAAAGCCAGATATATGACGCGATAAAGCCATTAGGTTTTTGGAGCGACGGGCAATTTATCTTTGCAGGTAAAAGCGGAACTACCTGGCAGATTTACAAGGGAACAAAATCAATCTCAGATAAATTTAAGAATATTTCTGATGTTGCAATTAACATCTATGGTACTGCTGCCGCAGCATTAGTAGTTTTACCAAGTGGAAGAAAGAGCTCTATCGTTATTTCAGATGAGTATTATGAACCGCTTTTAGGCAAAGAATATGAGCAAGCTTATGATTTGGTGCTACATCCGGAACTTTCTATGATTGGTTACAGAGCTGTGGATAATGGCAAAAATCTTGTCGTTTTAAATAGTGTGGAATACTCTGGCGGAGAATTTTCAAGTAAGCCATTTTTTACGTATGACGGCTCTGAACTTTACTTTTTAGGTTGCAACAATGATTGTTTCCTAAATGTAAACGGCCGGAACTATCCAATTTTAAATGATTTAACATTGAATGCCAGCTATGCAAAAAAACCAAACAGTGAAACCCTTGCCTACTCTACAAGCACATCATTAATTGTTAGAGATTTACAATTTAGCACCCTTTATGCCGGTAAAATGGTTGACGAAGTTTCAGAACCTATTTATAACTGGAAATTAAACAGATATGAAGCTATTGGGAAAATCAATGACAGGTTGTATTTAATGTATTGTAATTTTTAGGCATCTATACTCAAGAGTTCAGAACTACAGACCCCATAACGATAATAAAGGAGTTAGGAGATTTAACTCGTAAATAACAATTTCGCAGTTAGCAAATATTATCTTATTAGTTATTTGTCATTAGTCATTGGTCATTAGTTTGTAACTACTAATAACGAATGACGAATAACGAATGACCTATTGGAAATATTTACATTCAAATTTAACTTCTTATAATAAAAAATGCGAAATAGCAAACTCAGAACTCCTGATGCCTCGTAGTTTGTTATTGCGCATTTAATATAGTACTGAAATTAAAAATAATTTAATATCAAAAAATTGCAAACATATAACTCCCAGATAAATTTAGGAGTTATTCTAAAAATTAGAGTAACTACCTCATCTTACGCATGCCCCTCTCAAGCTAACGATTATACACAAATATTAGTTCTTGTTTCAAAGGGAGAAAAAAAGGTATAGTGTTCTAAAAATTTATTCCGTAGGAATTATATATTTGTAACAAGAATAACCATTGACTGTGCTTATCCCGTAGGGATTATATATAAAATAAGCACTCTAATATTTAATTCCTACGGAATAAAAAACTCAAAAAGAAGCATTGTTACAAATATTTTATCCCTAACGGGATAAGTAGAATAGCAGCACGTTTTAAAGATGTGTATAATCGTTAGCCCTCTCAAGAGGGGGATAAGAAAAGTGGACAAAAAAATGTATCAACATTATACTTTTTCATTTCTCAAAAGAGAAATTGCGTAAGGTGAGTAACTCCATAATTTATTATGGATATTAACTGCGCAATTGTTTTTTACGAAGCAAACCTCCTAACTCTTTTATTTTTATTACGGGGTTAGGAGTTCTGTATTTATTTTAATCAAAATTTTATAATTCCAGCATCTACTGCTTCGGCTTTCGTCGGAATTGAGCAGGGCGACGAAGTGAAAGCATTTTTTCAAAATTTCTCTTTTTAATTTTACATAATTTAAGTATTTTTGTTTTATGAGTGAAAAAGAAAAAATATTGAATAAATTAAAAGAGTTAAAACCATATTTGAATAAAGAATTTTCTGTTTCAAAAATGGGTTTATTCGGCTCTTACGGCGATAATACTTATACCGATGAAAGCGATATTGATATTTTAGTTGAATTTAGCAAACCTATTGGCTGGGAATTCTTTTCACTTGAAATTTTCCTTGAAAAAACTTTTGAAAAAAAAATTGACCTTGTAACTCATTTAGCTTTAAAAGATGTTATTAAAAATGATGTTCTGCAATCTGTCCAATATATATGAAAAAATCTCAACGGAAAAATGATTTATATCTTTTTGATATTATTCAGTCTATCCAGAGAATTGATGAATATATAAAAGATATGGATTATAATGATTTTATTAAAGATAACAAAACAATTGATGCAGTTGTAAGAAATCTTGAAGTAATTGGTGAAGCATCAAAACATATTTCAATTGAACTAAAAAATAAATACCCTGCTCTTCCTTGGGAAGAAATGTATTATCTTCGAAACAGAATAACTCACGAGTATTTTGGTATTGATTACGCAATTATCTGGGATATAATTAAAAATCATTTACCAACTAACTTGCTTCAAATTAAAGAAATCTGCCAAAAAGAAGAAATTGTTTTTTCAATTAATTTATTCAATTAATCGCTTCGGCTGGGGTGAAATAAATCGAATTATTTTAAAAAAAATATTCGTTCCAAATATGAATAGTGGTGGGTTGTTCTGTATTTTATCA
>CAZCLJ010000252.1:0-6556 GCA_964499465.1 uncultured Hyphomicrobiales bacterium | reverse complement strand
GTTATAATTTGCGCAATTGTTCTTTACGAGGCAAATCTCCTAACTCCTTTATTTTAGTTATGGGGTCTGGAGTTCTGAATTTAATTAATTTAATGCAAATAATAAAAAAATATTTATTAATTTAGAGCTATAAACATTTCGTTGTATCTTATTTCACAGTTTTGTCATTTCGAACCCCCTGATAAAGTAAGACCTTTGTTTAAATGGAGATGACATAAGTAAAAGTGTAATTCTGAAACAGTGCTTTTCAGTCATACTATCAGCAAGCTGATAGCATGACAAGAGATAAGTCATGCTATCAACTTGTTGATAGTATGACTGAGAAAAGATGTCATTGGTAATCGCAGCGAGAAATCTCACAAGTCATCGCTAACACGAAACTTGAGATTTCTCACTTCATTTCGAAATGACACATTATATAGGTGACTTTCGAAATTAGTAAATAATATTTTTTAGTTATTCGTCATTAGTTATTAGTCATTGGTTTGTAACTAATAATGACTAACAACGAATGACTAATGACTTATTGATAACACTTTTTTAAAAATAAAAGCTTTCATTTTCATAATGAGCGAAAAAACAACAAAAGTTCTTTTACATTATCTGTCCTTATTCACTTGTATTCAATTTATCATCATCTACATTAAAAGCCACTAATTCTGCTTTTTGATTGTCAGTTAATACTTTATTTAAATCAAGAAGAATAATAAGCCGGTCTTCAAGTTTTGCAACCGAGGTTATATAATCTGAAGCAATACCTGCAACGATAGCCGGAGGCGGTTCAGTCAGGTTTCGGTTAATTCTTAAAACTTCGCAGACACTATCTACAATAAAACCAATTATTTTATTTTCAATTTCAACAACAATAAATCTGGTTGACTTGTCATATTCTTTAGTTGGAAGTCCGAGACGGCGGCGTAAATCAATAATTGGAAGAATTTTTCCACGCAGGCAGATTATTCCTTCCACATAATCAGGGGAATTAGGCACTTTAGTAATTTCAATCATCCTGTTAATCCCTTGAATATTTAAAATATCAACTGCAAATTCTTCATCACCAAGATGAAAAGTAACAAGTTGAAGCAAAATATTGCTTTCTTCGCCCTTGTTTTTGCTTGAAAATTCTGCTGCCATATAAATTCCTTAGTAAGTTGAAATATTTTAAAGAAAATAGAATATTTTAATATTTTTCTGTCTGAAAGTTTTTAAACTTAATAATGTAAGTTCTAAAAAATTTCATTCTGAGCCAAATAGAAACTTTTGGTGAAATGTATACTTTTTTATACCAAGTTGCTTTTATAAATATAATTATAATGTCATTTCGAACCCCAAGATAAATAAAGGTCTTCTTTTATCAGGGGGTTCGGAATGACAAATAAACATATTTTATTATTAAAAGCAACTTGATATTAGTCATCCGATAACTTCTATTAGCAATCGTTCTATTACTGTCTTGCAGGCAAATGCTTTTTTGAAGAAGAAGCTAATTGTCTGTATGAATCTGACATTCTGTCATTATAATCAATATTGCTGTCAACTTTAAATTGAGCTAGCATAGCACGTAGTTGCTCAGTCAATTTAGATAAATCATCTGAAGAATGGGCAATATCTTGAATACGCCTTGCGCTATCGTTAGTAACATGAGAAATAGTGCCGACGTTTTTAGCAATCTGTTCACTGGTTGAAGATTGCTCTTCGCTGGCAGCAGCAATTTGATTAATCATATCCTGAACAAGTCGTGAGCTGTCAACAACGGATTTAAGAGAAGCTCCTGCTTTATCCGCGAGTGAAATTCCTTCTGCAACTTCGTTAGTGCCTTTATTCATAGCAGCAACAGCCAACTGTGTTTCGTTCTGAATACCTTTAATCATAATAGCAATTTGCTTTGTTGCTTCAGTAGTCCGTTCTGCAAGTTTTCGAACTTCATCTGCAACAACAGCGAAGCCACGCCCCTGTTCTCCGGCACGAGCCGCTTCAATTGCAGCATTAAGAGCAAGCAGGTTAGTTTGGTCTGCAATATCGTCAATAACAGAGATGATTTCACCAATTTGCTTACTTGATTCACCAAGTTTTTCCATATTGTCGGCAGATTGCTTAACAACCTTTGCTATATCTCTCATTTTATCAACAGTTCGCTCAACAACCAAGCCACCTTCATTTGCAATATTCCCATTCTTTTCAGCTACATCAGCAGTTTTGCCGGCGTTCATTGCATTTTCAGTTATTGTCCTGGACATCTCTTCTACTGCACTGGCAACTTCATCGGCTTGCTTGCTTTGCTCTTCCGCAGAAACTGCCATAGTTTCAGCGGTAGATGAAATCTGAATAGCAGAGCTTGCAGTAGACTGTGCAGCATCAAGAACTTCTCTAATAACATTGCTAAGTGATTCACCAAGAGAGTTGATATTATCTTTATATATTGCTAAATCGCCTTTGTAATCGCCAACCATTCTTGGAGTTAAATCTCCTGAGGCATATATGCTTAGTACTTGACCTGCCTCATTTAACGGATTAATAATATTATCCATCGTCTTATTGAAACCATCAACAACATTAACATATTCACCTTTAAACTTCGAAGTATCGCCACGCACTTCTAATTTTCCTTCTGCACCTGCATTTGCAAGAAATACAGTTTCATTAACCAACTCTTGAATTGTTTCCATCATTTTTAATAATGAAGGATTGAGATTATCAAATTCACATCGCTTTCCTTCTTTTCGTAAATCATCAATTTGTCTTAAATCGCCATTAGAAACTTCAATACACAGAGATGTTATCCCTCTCAATTTTATTAGGATAGAATTAACGCTTTCTGCAACTTCAGCAAAAATTCCTAAATAATTACCAGTAACATTCTTGGTGTAATCATTAATTACAATATTGGCTAAAATATTTTTAGCTTCTACTAAACCTTGCAAACCATCAATACAGCTATTCAAATTATTTTTTATTTCATTGAAATCGCCTTTGTATTCCTCTGTGATTCTGGGAGGAATGTCTCCTTTGCTTATTCTGTCAACGTATTCAGCGGCTACATTTAAAGGACCGATTACTGCATCTAAAGTGTCATTAACACCTTCAATAATCTTCCTGAAATCACCCTGATGCTTTATTGCATCAGCTCTGGTGTCTAATTTCCCGTTAATTGCGGAACTTGCTAAATATTTAGAATCCTGAACCAATAAATTTATAGCATCTATGCAGCCATTTATATTATTCTTTATTTCGTTGAAATCGCCTTTATACTCTTCAGTGATTTTGGGTGGTATGTTTCCTTTACTTATTCTGTCAATATAATTTGAAGTAATGCTTAAAGAATCAACAAACGCATCAATAATGCCATTTATACCTGTAACTATATTTTTCCAATCACCTTGAAATATTTCAGCGTTACCCTTATCATGTAAATTTCCGTTTTTTATACTTTCGCCAGTCTTGTTAACTCCTTTTAGTATCACTGTAATATTGTCTATTAACTGGTTAATATTATTCTTTATTTCGTTGAAATCCCCTTTATATTCGTCAATAATTTTTGGTGGAATATCTCCTTTGCTTATTCTGTCAAAGTATTCGGCGGCAACATTAAGAGGTCCTATTACGTTATCCATTGTATTATTAACGCCCTGAATGATTACTCTAAAATCGCCATGATGTTTGGTTGCATCTGCACGAATATCTAATTTGCCATTTATTGCTGCATTTGCAAGTTGTTTAGAATCCTGAATAAGTAGATTGATTGCATCTATACAGCCATTAAGGTTATTTTTTATTTCATTGAAATCACCTTTATAATCATCTGTAATTATTGGAGGTATGTCTCCTTTGCTTATTCTGTCAACGTATTCAGCGGCAACGTTCAAAGGATTAATTACAGAATTTAATGTATCATTGAAGCCATTAACAATTTTTCTGTAAACTCCCTGATGCTTTGTAATATCAGCCCTAACATCCAACTTCCCTTCTAATGCTGCAATGCATGATACTCTTATATCGTTTCTTAATAAATCCAAATTTTCAATGCAATTATTTATATTATTCTTTATTTCATTGAAATCACCTTTATAATCATCTGTAATTTTTGGTGGAATATCTCCTTTGCTAATTCTGTCAATGTATTCAGCAGCAACGTTAAGTGGGCTGATAACAGCATCTAAAGTTCCATTAATGCCATTAATTAGATTTTTATAATCGCCAGAATACTTTGATGCATCAGCCCTAACATCTAATTTTCCGGCAATTGCAGCTTCTCCAAGTTTATTAGCATCATTTACTAATGATGAAATTGAATTAGCCATATTATTCATTGCATTAATTAAAATTGCAGTTTCATCTTTACTCTTAGTTTCAAGTTTGATGTCAGTATTTCCTTCAGCTAATTTATTTGCTGCTTCAACACTAAGTTTGATTGGTTTTGTTATCCCACGAGTTATTATTAATGCAATTAATATTGAAATTATTACAGAAATACCTGCAATAATTATTAATAAAAACATAGATGTTTGATAAATTTCATTTGCTTCTATATTTGCTTCATTTACCTGATTCAATTGAAAAGCTATCATTTCATTGGCAAATTTTATGTAATCAGTTTGAGGTTTCTCCAATTCTGAAAACAGTAGTTTACTTGCTTCTGAAAAATTATGTTTATTGATTGAATCAAGAACTTTTTTACGCGCTTCGACATAATTTTCTCTGGCAACTGAAAGTTTATTTAATATTTCTTTACCTTTTTCTGAAGTTACAGTTCTATTTAAAGAATCCAGCATAGCAATAACGGTATTTGCATAGACATCTAATTTTTTAAGTTCTCCTTTATAGGTTAAGGTATCGTTGATAATTATAACATCTCTAATAATCTGACTTGCACCATTAAGGGCGTCAATAATGTTATTAGCCCAAACAGTTTTTGGAAACCTGTCATTAGAAATCTTGTTAATGTTATTATTAATCTGACTTTGATTACTTAAACTTAATAATACTAAAATTATGGTTAATACTATTACTACAGAAAAACCAGAATAGAGTTTTGCTCCAATTTTCATAAGAACTCCTTTTTTTACTAACAATATTTTTTATTTTTATTCACTTTTCATTATTTTAATATTTTAAAAATACGTATTCTTATATTACAAAACAAATTTATTTTTAAATAAATGAGCCACTTTCAAAAAGTTTAAATCAGAGAAAATGGGAAACTATTAATTATGCAATGATTGGATTTTCTATATCAAGGAGATAACTTATAATAATGCTTTTATAATGTCAGAACTCCTGACCCTATAACGATAATGAATGAGTTAGGAGATTTATCTCGTAAATAACTATTTCGCAGTTAGCAAATATTATCTTATTAGTCATTTGTCATTAGTTGTTAGTAAAATTCAAATTCAGAACTCATGACACCTCGTAGTTTGGTATTTCGCAGTCTTGTCATTCTGAGGCAAATATAAACGAAGACGTTTACTTTTAAGAAAATGAACTAAATAAGAAGCAAGCCATA
The DNA here is from genome assembly GCA_964499465.1 of uncultured Hyphomicrobiales bacterium. Lineage (GTDB taxonomy): Bacteria > Bacteroidota > Ignavibacteria > Kapaibacteriales > UBA2268 > JAAYJM01. The sequence continues at coordinate 1,053 of CAZCLJ010000252.1, read as the reverse complement.
CGATCAACAAGTTGATAGTATGGCTAAAATGATTGTAAAAGTCATACTATAAACTTGTTTATCGTATGACTTGTATAAGTATTAGCAATACATATAGTTACGTGTTATAAAATCCAAAGTGGTTCATTAGGAACGAAGTGAAGAATCTCACAAGTCATTGCTAACACAAAGTTTGAGATTCTTCACTTCGTTCAGAATGACATTTTTGTTATAATTTGCGCAATTGTTTTTTACGAAGCAAATCTCCTAACTCCTTTATTTCCGCTATAGGGTGAGGAGTTCTGAAAATATGGTTTATTGCTTTTTATTAAAGGAATAATTATTGAAAAAAACTTATTTTCATTTCTACTTCTTCCCAAGTTGAACTTGGTAAGTAGATATATTCAAATGACAATTTAAAAAATCACTCTAATGAGATAACTTCAAGCCAATAATTCCAACTACAATCAGAAAAGCAGAAAATAGTCTCCAAAAACTTGTTGAATCTCCAAAAAACAGAATTCCGACTATTAAAGTACCTACAGCACCTATTCCAGTCCATACAGCATAAGCAGTTCCTATTGAAATAGTTTGCTGTGCAATATACAGGAAAAAGCAACTTAAAGCCATTGAAATAGCAGCAAGCACTATTCCGAGTGCTTTATTTTCAATTACTTCAGAAAGTTTCAAACTTAAGGGCCAACCAATCTCAAATATCCCAGCAATAATCAAATATATCCAACCCATTTTTTTGTACTCGGTATAAAAATAATTTTATTTGATAGAAGGAGAGTAACTCAAAATATTGTTTATACTAATGTTTTTATTATTCTGTTTAAATGTCGTTCTCCTGCTTCTGATAAAGCAAACGTTTCATATAAAAGGAAATAACATAATTTTTCCAATATATTATGTAAAAGAAAATGTAAATTAAGAACTCTTGATACCTCGTAGTTTGATATATCGCAATCTTGTCATTTCGAACCTCCTTATAAAAGAAGACTTTTATTTTAAATGGAAATGACATTAATTTACCCTGTCATTCTGAAGCGCAGCGAAGAATCTCACAAGTCA
>CAZCLJ010000251.1:2876-6562 GCA_964499465.1 uncultured Hyphomicrobiales bacterium | reverse complement strand
CTAATCGCTTCGCTCATCAGCGCTTCGAGCTGTCGCTGGGCAATATTGTCACTGTCCATTGTCTGAGTCAATGCGATCAGATACCCCTGCTCCAATGACACCTCTTGAATTAAACGCTCAAGTCGGAATAAATCGTAGGTAAAATCGGGGTAAGACTCTTGCTCCCATATCCAGCGTTTCATGTATTGTATTGCCTTTTGGTATATCGATTAAAATTAATTGGATAGATTCAATGGACTAATCATACCATATTTGGTGTGAATATATATTATTATCATCCCACCAAGTCACCTAAACGAAACATTATTTTCAGAAAAAATAGACTGTTTTCCTGAAATTATTTTGGAGAATGAAGATATGGGATCTTTCGACATAATGGTACTTTCTACCCTATACGAAAAAGGCAAAGGGTATGTGTTTTCTGTTGAGGCAATTTATACTATAATTCTGATACTTAGGCTTTCTAACGGACACACATTGTCCGGTACTGCTCGCAGCTGAAAACCGAGTCAACATTTATCAGTTAGTTAGAGTAGACACTATAATTATTTTCTATGCGTTTTTCCGTGAAAGTATCTGGTAAAGATAACTTTTTGTGCTTGTGGGAATAAATTTTCACATCTACAAAAGAATTAATTCTCGCATCAAGGTCTTCACCGCTACTAATAATGAAACAAACCGTACATCGATTAAATAGTTCTTCAATATCCATACTTACATTTTCGAAAAGATCCTTTTGTTTGCCATTGATAACAACCAAGGGTCTATTAGGAGAATTGTGAATTTTTAATTTTCTTACCAGTGATGATAAATACATATTCAGAAAATTTCTCCTGAATGAATAATCTTTCCTAAAATAATTTATTTTTCCCGGCATGATTTCTGGACTACTTTGAAACCGTTTCAAATCATCACGTTGCATTTTCTCAAGTAGATCACTGAAATATTTTGTAGCGGACTTGGATTTGCTGTACTTTAATTCCAATTCCATATATTTACCGCCAGGTTTAAATTTAAAAAACAAACGTTCAAGTTGCAATCTTGCTTTTCTGGTCAAATTATCGAATTCAGAGTCTACAACATAAGTAAATGGATTATTCAGCGCCATAACACGTATCTTATCAAGTGTTTTAAACAAATCCTCATCCAACAAAGACTCATGTGTCTTTACAATACCTCGAAACAGATAAACTAACTCATCAATATTGAATTCGTCAGCAAATTTTGACAAATACACTTCATGAAGCAAAGCTTCTAAGCTGTCTTTGCCATCAACTTTAGTCAATAAAAACTCAGAATGTAGGTAATTACAGATATCGCTGATATATCTCTTTAAGTCGTATTGCGAAATCTCTTTTTCTTTAAAAAACTCAAATGGATTCAATCGCTGTGAAAGCGCTTTCGATGTTTTTGTAAATTCTGGATTGATTCCAGAATCATATGTGTTGAAATAAAAAATTTCATTATGCCGAGCTAACCACACTTGCGCCAGTTCATCGAATATATCCATGCTATAGCCAGCATCAGACCCATAAATCAAAAAACTGTTTTTACTGAGAATGGCTTGCTTAATTTCGTCTCTCATGTGCGATAACCTCTTCAATAAGTTCAAAATGGATGTAGCTTCTCATTGCAACATCCGGAGTGACGTGACCGATTTCGATCGAAAAATTCAAAAGCGCGTCATTGAAATTTTGTTCGCTCAGGATTCTTTGCATGAACCACCACGTGGCATAGGAATGCCTCAGCGAATGAAGCGTCGCATACCTTTTCGTCACCTGCGAAATGATTTCATTCAGGATCTGCACCTTAGTGAGCTTCATTACACTATCAAATTGTAAATGCCCTGCCAGGTTAAAATCTTTGAACAGGTACATCGTGTTTTTCTTCGAGCTCTCTTCCAAAAATGCCTCAAATATTTTCGCGTGTTTCTCGTTCGAAATGACAAACCCTACCCGTCTGCTGGCGTTCGAGGTTTTAAAACTATTGGCTGTTTTACTGTCTAAATCTGTTTTTAGACCTTCAACATTGATGTCTACCGAATACACTGCATCTTTAATCCTACGGTCATAAAGATACAAAGGTTCTCGAATAATATCGGCATGCCTTCTGGTTCTAATCTCATTGAGGCGCATACCTGAGTAATAACCCAGTATGACGAACGAATGGTATTGAAGGATAATATATTTGTAGAACTTTGAATACCTTTTTTTATGTTCAGCCGCCGCTTTTTTATAGACAGTTTCAATCTCCTCCAAAATCAAATCTATCTCATCTGGAAAGACAAGAGATTTAGGGATATGCTTTGCGTTGATCTTATATTTTTGGAAATTGACATTATGAAATTTTAAAAAATCAGACACCAAAAAATTGAGCTTTTTGATTGAGTTCAACGCTGCACCGCTAGCCTTGTATGGATTCAGAATATTGGATAAAACCGCTTCGTCTATATGCTCGAAATCATTTATCTTTGTAAATAGGTGTTTACGCAACAATCCTATATAATCGATAAAGGTAGTGATATTGATACCATCGGCTTGTCTTTTTCCTATGTATATTCTGCCTAATACATCACGGATATAATACAAGACCATCAACGTCGAAATATCTTTTTCGAATTGGATCGCCTTCTCAAAATGCCCCTTGATCCGTTCTAGGGTTTCCCGATCCAAATCCCTTGGCGCTGTTTTCAACAAATTGCACCACTGCTTCCCTACCTTGAATGTGAATAAAGGCGCTATCTTTAAGTCGTAATCGAAATCCGTATCGGTAAACATCTCATCCACATAGTCGTCTAGTCCGTCAACCTCAAATGCTCGTCCTATCAGTCCGTTATTTTGCGCCTCAATCTCAAGCAGGTGGGCAGGAATCTGCTGAGGGTACAAATAAGCAAGTTCCCCAAGGCAGAGGGGAACCGTAGTCACCGTTTTATATTGACACGCTACGATCGCCGGTGGTTGAGTCATCATTGCATTGAAAATCAATGCGTTACGGATCGCATCGACAGAGATTTTTTTGCCAAAATATCTTTCAATTTCTCTTTTAGACTCTTTTTTCATTCTGTTTGGATCATCAAAGAGCTGTGTTGTGTCCATCTCTTTGAACCGTGCCATAAGCGCGTAAGCTTTTTTGATCCGAAAGATTTTCAACCTTTTAAAGCCATCTTCCAGGGGACCTTCAATAATACATTGGTAGCCCTGGTTATGGATGAGAAAAAAATTATTAAGCGATGCCCTGCGTAACGCTTCTTCGCGCCAGCCATCCTCTTCAAAATAAACCAATGCTATATAGACGGCTAGCCGAGTATCGGTTTGTGAGAGTTCATTTAAGACATATTCCTCAAAATCTTCCACCTGATCGGCAAGATAAAAATACTTCGGCGGCAAAAAATGATGATAACGGTTGATCTGGCGCATCGGCTTTTTAAGCGCGTATGACGCGGAGCCATTGCTTATATATCCGTAACTTTTAAGGTGTTCTATAAATTCAAAGATGGTATTTGACCCTATATGCAGAGAACTTAACTGTTCAAGGCTGGACAAGTGCATCATAAATTTTTCGGTAAGGGTGAATTTGTTGTGCCGGACCGAGAGCAACTTGTCAGATCCCTCCAAACTCAATACCTCCAAAAACACTCCATAGAGTGCTTCATATTGTTTTAGAACGGTGGCTTGTAGGCTGTTCAA
>CAZCLJ010000251.1:0-2776 GCA_964499465.1 uncultured Hyphomicrobiales bacterium | reverse complement strand
ATTTCTGTGTTGATGTTTTTATAGATAATTTTTTTGTGAACCATCGAGCAGTGCCAAATTTTTTGAAAGTTGATGTGTAATTTTTTGTGAAAATCCTTTTTTTTGGTTCGGATTACTTTCCGAAATTCCTCTTCTTCATATGGAACTTTGATTTCATAGAGCTTCTGGATTAAGTGCATCAGCTCAAAAGGGATTTTATAGCTGATAGTATCTGTAGTGATAATTCCTACTTTTTCATCAAACCGATCGTATTTGGCGAAGTATTCGTCTGAGATTTGAAGCTCTACGGTGTTGTTGTCACTTACAAATTTTTGAGCCCCAAAAAATAGTTTCGCACACTGATCCGGCTTTATTCCCATCACCAAGGAGATAATAAACAGTCCGCAATAATATTGATCCTCATCCCTTTTCATTCTTCCGATTAAAAATTGGCAAAACTCGGACAGAAACCCTATGCTTGGAAGAGTGTATAAAGACGGCAGCTGCAGCTTATTCTTCGCGATCGCGGCTGAAATGGCAAGAATCTTTTTATTCTGCAATATTTTTGTGTTCTTCTTCGTTCCCGTACTCACCTGAACTCTTTGCCTGCGGGCAATACCCTCTTCTACCTCTTCTTCGGCTTCTTGAGCGACTGGCATTTTTTTAACTGAGGTGGTGTAGGATTCACCTGTACAATACTCATGGTTTTCCGCCGAAGTGTCTAGGTGGTCCGCAGAAGGCTGATACGATTGTTTGTTGAATCCATAGAAGCTTTTGAGCGCTTTAATATCCCTCTTCAAATCGATATTTTTTAATGTAAAGTGACTGCTTACATGATACGAAACGTCATCGACAATCAAAACATAGTAAGACTCGTTATCCTCTTTTACCTCCAGTTCCTTTTTTTTATCAGCAGTACTTTGATGTGCATTATCCTGATCGTCTTCATTTTCGCTGCCCTCTAAATCCTGTGAACTCTGCGCTTGAGGCTGAACAGCACTTGTGTGAGATTTAGTTACTTTTACAACACCATCCTCAAGACATAAAAGAAGGTTTTTAAAGTCATTTTTCACAAACCTTTCCATTCGAATTTTATTCTTACGCATAAATTCAAGGATCTCTATCATATGGACAAAATGCCGGATAGTCGCAGACTTTTCATGGATTTTCATTTGTTGTTTATGCTGAAGAAACTTAATGTGAAACGCTAATACCTCGGTCGCTAAAGTACCAGACAAACATTCATCCATTGGGAGCTTATAATAGAGCGTCGCAATCGGAAAATCTTCAAACTGCTTTTTACCGATCATATATTTTTCTCTAACTTGTTTAAGTACTGGCTCGAACTCAACGGTACCCTTGATGAGACTATCTAAATACTCAATTAGATCATTTTGATTTTGTTGAATACTTTTTAAGAAGACATCCCTGGTAGACTCCTCCGCACTAAGAAAAATAGATTTGAAATTAAATGCAATGAGATCTTGCGCATGTGTTTGGTTTTCGTATTCAAACAAATCAAATCTCATAAATAATTGGCCATGTCAATAATATAGGTGTCATTATCGATGACCTGAACAATCACTTTTTTCCCGTCCATAAAATTGGCAGAGTATCGTTCTGTCATCAAAACTGCTTGTTCCATAAACGTTCTTAATTTGGTTGACTTAATGGAAAAATGCTTATACATGTCATATAGAGTGTCACTATGGTCACAATTAAAAACGATTCTATCGCCATTTATAAACATTTTTGAAAAATGAATATATTCCATATTATTGATATCTATATAATCATCCCGACTCTCATCCGTAAAATAGATCAAATAACTTTTGCCGCATATTGGACATAGAAATTTTTTAAAAATACTTTTTCGTTGCAAATCAATAGTGGTAGATTTAAATTTCATAAATTTTTTTAAAGGGAGAAAAGTAGGTTTATCACCAGGTGTTAAAATCTTAATCATGTATATACTGTCGATATTGATCGGTCGCACGTTATTTTTAAAAAAATATTGCAGCTTTTTTATATCATTTTCTTCAACAACATCAGGTGAAAAAAATAAACATGAAATTTTAAAAGGATCGTATTTAGCAAATTGTGTGTTGTGATGAGAGCAATTGAAGTGAATATTATTGTCTTCAATTTTTATCAAATCATCTTCTATATTACACTCCTTTGCACATATCGGGCAATGAATGACTTTTATTTTTTTTTTCGGATTGACGGAATTTTCAAAACTCAAATATGTCTTATTGGGTTGGAGATATAGATTTAGCCAAGGATTTTCAATATCAGAATTGGACTTTACGATTGAAGCTTTTCTTTTTCTAGGGAATATATTTTTAATGCTTGTGGATCCAAAAGAATCTAATTCATTTTCACCATAAATTTTTTCTAATAAATCAACGTCTAGAGAAGAAGAATTGGGATTTGTATATGAAATGAGATCCATCAAAAGTTTCACTTTTTTGTATCTGTCAAAATTTACTTCTTTTGTTATTTCATCATTGATAATAATGACATTGATCTGTATATCAGACAAATTTTTTTCTTCACTTTTTTGTAAAAATAGCCTGTATAAAATCAATAATTCTGGATTGAGAATATAGGTTATATCTAGTACAAAAAGACTAAATAAATTTTCCAATCCTTTTATTTCAGATGAAGCCTTAGCTGTAACGTTACCCTCGTCTCGCAAAAAAATTATTAGGGGGATCTTCAACACCTCATTCATAAAATCAGGTGCAATTTTTTTCATTGTATAGGAATATATTTGGGGATCAATATCTTTAAA
>CAZCLJ010000250.1:0-6647 GCA_964499465.1 uncultured Hyphomicrobiales bacterium | reverse complement strand
AAGTATAAACAAACGGAAATAAGATAATACAAAACAAGATTAGCTTAAATCTCATTTAATCCCTCCAAATTAAATATTAACAAATTTTTGTGATAAAATTTAGTTCATTTACCGACTCTGCAATTTTAAAATGATATTTTGAGTAGGTAAAAAAATACCATATTTAAAACTTGCAAAAATGAACTAAGCAAATATAAAAAAAAAAAATAATAAAAACCAAATATTTTTTTCACTTTTTTTAATTATTAATAATAATTAATTTGTTGTTCATTTTTCCCCTTCCCAAGTTAAACTTCTACTTTCTTACCAAATTCAATTTAGGAAGTAGCTCGAAAAGTGTGAAAATTAGCAACGTAGTTGCGTTATCGTAATAGAAATGAAAGCACACATACTCAAAGAATCTCGGAGAGATGATATCACTTCTACGAAGTTTATTAGTTCTTTGTTTTTGCTTTGCTACTAAGATGACACATCTACGATGTTTTTTCTTCCCAAATTCAATTTGGGAAGTGGCTCTAATTCTCTACTTTTGGTTTTTGGAAAACAAATAAATAGCAATGCTCTTTGAAATCAGTAAAAGATGAACTCCACCTCGAAGGTGGAGTTCATCTCAAAGAATAAACTAAAAGATAAATAGTCATGCTATCAACTTGTTGATAGTATGACTGGAAAAGAAGAACAAATTAAAAAAATAAAATTATTGTTTGAAATTTTTTGAAACAAAACTGAAGCAGGGAGTATATTAAGAGTGAATGTTTAACAAATATTTTTGGAGAAATAAAATGATAAACTCAAAAATCAAAATGAAACTTACATTAGCATTTCTTTTGTTGATGTTTGGACTTAGCTCGCCTTTATGGGCGCAAAGAGATTCGGCAATGATAACTTTTGAAAACGGTTACTTTGTTGAAGAGACAATACAAATTGGGCAGCCCCTAAATATTGATTTCAACGCAGTATCAGAGCTGCCCGGTGAGCTAAGATATGAGCTCATAGACTTTAAAAATAACGACATCGCAACGATTGATGAAGTTACTGGACAATTTACTATGACGAGTGATCAGGTAGGTTATTTTAGCTTTTTAATTAATGCATATTTACTTGATAATCCGGAGATAACCGGTCAATGCTGGCTTGATGTTGTAGTATTCAGCGAGGAGGAAACACCTTGCGCTACTCTTCAAGGCACAATCAGTTATGATAACACTTTAGAGCCAGTATCGGATATATATGTTTTTGCAACTTTGTTGTATAATCCTAACATATTAATATCATATTTTTATACTTATACAGACGAGAATGGATTTTATTCTTTTGAGTTACCGGAAGGGACATATCAGATTGGTATATTTTCTAAAGATGGTTATTATATAGATACATCATTATTGGTCATCGAAATTGCCTGTGGAGACGCTTTAACACAAAACTTTACAATTGAAGAACCACCAAGTATTTATTTTGTTTCCTACCCACCTTATCCTCTAATTCTTGCTGTTAATGAATATTTTTCATATACACCTTATGTTTGGACAAGCCGTCAGGAACCAATTGAGTTCACTTTAATAGATGCTCCTGAAGGTATGGTAATTTCCCCAACAGATGGCACTATTGAATGGACTCCAACTGCACTTGGCAACTATGAATTTACAATAAAAGCATATTATATTGATGAACCAACTGATTATGCAGAACAAATTATTAATATTACTGTTGATAACTACAATTTTAATTATCCCTGTGCATATATAAATGGAACTGTTACTGACCAAAACAATCAAAATGTTCCATTTGCAACTGTTGATGTTTTTATGCCAGACATTGAATATCCATACAACGACCAGCCCGGCTATTTGTATATGTCAACTGTAACTGACAACGAAGGCAATTTTATTTTCTATGTCCCTGAAGGAAATTACAAAATAAGATTTTCAGGAAGAGGCATAACAACGGAATATTACCAAGATGCTTCAGATTATGAAAGTGCTAATATTGTTAATTTGTCTTGTGGAGATACTTCTAATCTAAATATTAATGTATATTCAGACTTTACTTATGAAACCTATACTATTAGTGGTAGAGTAACAGATGAACAAACAGGTGCTGGTTTGCACGCTATGGTTAATTTCTTCCCTCTGTATTTAAAAGATTCTCTTAATTATGACCCTGGTTACATTTTCATTGAAGCTTATGCTGAAACAGACCAAAATGGATATTATAGTGCTACAGTCCTCGGTGGTTATGAATACATTGGTTATGCATATCCTTTGGATTGCGACTACTATGAAGAATATTACAATAACACATCAAACTACTTAGAAGCAGAGCCAATTCTTGTTGAAAATGATGTTGCTGATATTAATTTTACTTTAGTTAAATATGCCAATGAATTCTATAATATTTCTGGAAAAGTAATCAACAAAGATAACCAGCCGGTTAGTGCTTCTGTTCAGGCATATCTTATTTCAATGGACACAACAGGTTATTATTACAACTGGGCTTTCCCGGCTCAAACAAATGAAGAAGGTGAATTTGATATATACGGAGTTATTCCCGGCGATTATGTGCTGTTCACTTTCCCGAATGAGATTGAATATTTACCCGGCTATTACGTTGAAAATGAATTTGCTACTGAAGAATTTTTATCTGCTACTACAATTACTGTCAATACAGAAAATAATGCGAACCAATATACAATTAAGCTCAAAGATTTAATTAAAATTGATACTGGCAAAATTGTTCAGGTCCTTGGAAATATTTATAATAACAGCAGCGAGCCAATTTCCGGAGTTACTGTCCGCGCAATGACAAACGAAGGTAACTCTGTTGATTGGGCATTAAGCAAAACTAATGGAACATACTCTTTAAACAATTTAGTCCAGGGTAGCTTCAAAATCGTTGCCGAAAAGAACGGCTACGAAAAGTTTGAAACAACTATTTCCTTAAATGAAAACGACGAATCATTCAACAAAGATATAATTTTATTTGCAAAAGCTGCTTCTGTTGATGATAACCAACAAATTCAGCAAGTTGCAGTTTATCCTAATCCGGCTACAAGCATTCTTAATGTTAATTTGGATTTGAATTCCAATTATACAAATATCCAAATTCTCAATGCTGTCGGAAATGTAGTTTTTGAAAATAATTACAGTTCAATTAACTCAGAAAAGCTTACAATCAACGTTGAGAACTTAGCTCAGGGAAATTATTATTTAATAATAAAGAATCAGAGCGGTAGTTATCAAGGTAGTTTTGCAATTGTAAGATAACAACATAAATAAGACTCCAATATGTTGAAAGAAAGCAGTCGGCGGGTAAAACCGTCGGCTGTTTTTTTTGCTTAGAATTCATTTCCGAATAAATTAAGTTCATACCAAGTTGCTATCATAAATATTATTAAAATGTCATTCCTCACTTCGTTTACCAATGACATCTTTGATTTAAACTTTACAAAAGTAAAGAAACTTTTGCAAAGTAAGAAGATTTCATCTACTTTCGTAAAGTTTCTTAACTTTCGAAAGTTTAAATTATGTCATTCCCATTTAAATAAAAGTCTTGATTTATAAGGGGGTTCGGAATGACAAGACTGCGAAATAGCAAACTACGAGGCATCAGGAGTTCTAAAATAACTAATCAAATATTAATTTTAATTTTTTAAATTTATTTGTAAATTAGAAAAAATAATAAATAGTTATTATTTTATAAATAATATTGAGGTTATTATGGGTTTATTAAAAGAATTCAGAGAATTTGCTGTAAAAGGAAACGTAGTGGATATGGCAATCGGTGTAATTATTGGAGTGGCATTTGGAAAAATTGTCAGTTCAATCGTAGCAGATGTGATTATGCCACCAATTGGACTTCTGCTCGGTGGGATGGATTTTGCTTCATTGGCTATAGTGCTAAAAGAAGGTCCGGAGCCGGTTCTGATGAAATATGGTATATTTATCAATACATTAATTGACTTTGTTATTATCGCTTTTGTTTTGTTTTTAGCAGTTAAGGGAATAAACAAATTCAAGAAGAAAGAAGAAGCAGCACCTGCAGCAGCACCAGAGCCAAGCAGCGAAGAAAAGCTATTAACAGAAATAAGGGATATTCTAAAATCAAAATAATGAAATATAATTTTACATAAGTTCATTCGTTTATACCAATATAATAAATATAAAAAGGACTTATGGATTTAAATACATATTTTGATGAGAATATAGTTACATTTTTAATAATACCCCTGTTAATTTTTTGCGCCAGAATAATTGACGTTAGCTTAGGAACTATAAGAATAATTATGGTTAGCAAAGGTTATAGGGTAATGTCATCGTTATTCGGTTTTTTTGAGGCATTTATCTGGGTAACAGCTGCTTCACAGGTAATGCAAAATTTGAATAATTTTTATTACTACGTTGTTTGGGGGCTTGGTTATGCTTCCGGAACTTATATAGGAATTCTTTTTGAACAAAAACTGTCCTTGGGGCAGGTAATTGTCCGTGTAATCACTAATAAGGATGCTTCCGAACTGGTAGCAGTTTTAAAAGAAAGGAAGTATCATCTTACTGCTGTTGACGCTGAAGGTGTCCACGGACCGGTAAAACTTATTTTTATGGTACTTAAACGAATAGATATGAAAGAAGTTATTGGAATCATTAAAACTTTTAACCCCAATGCCTTTTATTCAGTTGAAGATGTTCGTTCTGTTAGCGGCAGCTACTTTAAAAAGAATGATATTATGGAAACCCCGAAACGTTTATTGAATTTGCAAAAATTTTCTTTAAACAGAAAATAGTTGTTTTTGAATTGTTTTTTTTGTTATTTTAGAAATAATTAAATTAAGGAAAGTTATTTACTTCCTAATTTGATTTATTAAAAAGATTAGTTTAACTATTTTATTTTATAAATTAAAAGGAGATATTATGAAATATCTAAAATCAAACTTATTAGCAGTAATTTTAGTAATATCAGCAATGATATTTGCCGGTTGCGAAAGCACCAATGACCCTGTAGAGCCAGATGTAAAAGATGTAAATGCCCCTACAAATTTGATGGCAAATGCAAAAAATGACTCAACTATCGTAATTAAGTTCACTGCAACAACTTCAAAAGACAGTTCTTTTTTCAAAGATTATGTTCTTTACATTAATCCTGGTAACGAGAAGAAAGTGATTGAGAAATCAAGTAATATGATTACTATTACTGGATTACAATCCGGAACACTCTATACTTTTGAAGTAGCCGCAAGAAATACCAAAGATAAAGAAAGCGCTAAAGTAAGTGTTTCCTGGGCAACAGCTACCCGCTTCACCGGCATTAAATTATATGAATCTAATTCTGACTATGCGAGTGGTTTAGAATTATTCAATACAGAAACACAAAAGCCAGAAACTTATAGAATTGCTAATAGCGATAAGTGGGATTTAGCTTTAGATACAAAAGGTGCATCCTTTGATATCGGTTCACCTTCTAAACTTTCGTACGAAATCACAAATCCCCGACCCACTTTATTATTAATTAAAGACAACTGGAAAGGTTTAGATTCTTTAGATGCTATTTTTGATACTGAAATGTTAAATCCAACTGAACAACAAAGAGTTACTTTTACAGATGTTACAAAAGGTTTTGCATTCGCCGTTAAGACTCAAGACGGACATTTTGCAAAAGTATTTGTAAAAGCAGTCGGTGGCGTAATACTTCAGGGAGCAGCAGATAATCGCTATATTGAAGTAGATATTTCTTATCAAAAGACTGCTAATTTACCTTATGCAAAAATTAAACCAGTTGAAAATGATAACAATTCAAATGGCGCTAATTCTAGTTTAAAAGTTTCTAATATTAAAAAGAACGTAACTGAATAAGAAATAAAGGATTCAAATAATGAAAAAGAATATTTTAATTTTTGCCCTAATGTTATGTCTCAGTTTTACTTTTGTTTTTGCTCAAACAGCTGCACAAGATAAAAAATCTAAAAAAGCTGATACTAAAGCAACTACTAAAGTTCAGTCAGCTTCAAAAACAGCTGTAAAATCTGGAAAACCAACTGTTGGTGTTGTTATTTCATTGCTTGATTTTGCTACCGGTGGAACTGGTGAAGTTAATAAAGCAAAAGCTACCGAATTGGTTAGTAAAGGACAACCTTTAGCAATCAAAGCTGGTACTGCAAAAAAACCAGTTATTTACATTATTGCTAATCCTGATGGCACTATTGCTAATAAAAAATTAGCCGAACTTGCTGATGGAAAAGTTGGCGTCGTAGGCAAAATTAAAAAACGTAATGGAATGAATGTTATTATTAGCGATATAATCGAACAATATAAATAATAGCAAAAAATACTTAATTAAAAAAAGCAGTTCACCAAAAATGGACTGCTTTTTTTTGAATATAATATCAAGTTCAGAACTCCTTATCCCATAACTAAAATAAAGGAGTTAGGAGATTTGCCTCGTAAAGAATAATTGCGCAAATTACCCAGAAAAGGTGTCATTTCGAAACGAAGTGAGAAATCTCACAAGTCATTGCTACCGCAGGGTTTGAGATTTCTCACTTCGTTTCGGAATGACTGTGTTAAGTGATGTCATCTTCATTTAAATTAAGGTTTTCCTTTATCTAGTGTTGTAATTCGTTAAAAGACTTATTATATTGTGTCATTTCGAAACGA
>CAZCLJ010000249.1:0-6665 GCA_964499465.1 uncultured Hyphomicrobiales bacterium | reverse complement strand
CAGTGTTAAATTATGTCATCTCCATTTAAATAAAGGTCTTTCTTTATCAGGGGTTCGGAATGACAAGAAATGTTTATTAGGTTTTCAATAAATTACTACTCTAAGCAAATCTTCTAATTCCTCTATTTCGTAATGGAGTTTTGAGTTTCCTAAGTTTAATAAAGTTAGAGATTAAGTGTTTTCGTTAATTACTATTATTAAAAAGAATTAATTATTTTTAAATAATATTGTATAAGTAATTTTTATTAATTTAGTATTTTTATTAAAATGCAAATAAAAAAAATGAGTAAAATTAAAGACAAAATCAATCTGCTAAATCAAAAGACCCGTGAATCGAATCTTGGAGGCGGTCAGGATAAAATAGATGCACAACACAAGCTAAGCAAAATGACTGCACGTGAGCGTCTTCACTATTTATTCGACAACGGATTTTATGATGAAATTTTTAGATTCGTCCAGCATAGTAATAAAACATTTGGTATGGACGGAAAAATATTACCCGGCGATGGAGTAGTAACTGCACTCGGTGCTGTTAACGGACGGCTTGTCCATGCTTCATCACAGGATTTTACAGTAATGGGTGGAAGCGTCGGAAGAATGCACGCCTGGAAAATATGCGAAATGATGGATATGGCATTAAAAAATGGCACCCCTTACATCGCAATAAACGATAGCGGTGGTGCAAGAATTCAGGAAGGAATCCACTCTCTTCGCGGTTACGGAAGAATTTTTTATTACAATACATTGCTTTCCGGAGTTGTTCCTCAAATATCAATTATAGCTGGTCCTTGCGCCGGTGGTGCTGCTTATTCTCCTGCACTAATGGACTTTATCATAATGGTTGAAAAAACCGGTCAGCTATTTATAGCTGGTCCTCAGGTAATCAAGGAAGCAACTGGTGAAACTATTACGGCAGAGGAGCTCGGTGGTGCTATGGCTCAAGCTACTTATAGTGGCAACGTCCATTTTATTGCACGCGACGACGCTGATGCTATCGAAATTACTCAACGCTTACTTAGCTACCTACCTTCAAACAATTTGGAAGAACCACCTTTCTTAGGTTCAGACCAACTAAATATTGTAGTAGATGAATCACTTAATTTCATTGTCCCAGACGACCCACGTGAGCCATATAATATGTTAGACGTCTTGATTAGAGTTTTTGATACTGATTCAATTATGGAAATCCAAGACCACTTTGCTCAAAATATGATTGTTGCTTTTGCAAGGTTGAATGGAAGAGTAGTTGGTATCGTAGCAAATCAGCCAATGGTGAAATCCGGTGCTATTGATATTGATGCTTCAGACAAAGCTTCACGATTTATTCGTTTTTGCAATGCTTTCAACATTCCTATTATTACTTTTGTTGATGTTCCGGGATTTATGCCGGGTATTGAGCAGGAATTTGGTGGTATTATCAGGCACGGAGCAAAAATGCTATTTTCGTTCTCTGCCGCAACTGTTCCAAAAATTACAGTAATTATCCGCAAAGCTTATGGTGGTGCTTATCTTGCTATGAGTGCAAAGAGCTTAGGTGCCGATAGAGTAGCTGCTTGGCCCTCTGCTGAAGTTGCTGTTATGGGAGCTGAAGGTGCTGTTTCCGTTTTATTTAGAAATGAAATTAAAACAGCTGAAGACCCTAAACAAAAACGAAAAGAACTTATTGATGAGTACCGCGAAAACTTCGTTACTCCTTATCCGGCTGCTGCTGAAGGACTTGTTGACAGTATCATTGAACCAAAGATGACCCGTCATTATGTATCAATTGCTCTTGAAGCACTTAAGAATAAACGTGCTCCGAGACCTCAAAAGAAACACGGACTTATTCCACTTTAAGAAAGAAAATATATGCTTGAAAATATTGAAGAAGCGTTGATGCTGCTCATTGTTGGTATGGGAGTTGTCTTTGTTTCCTTGTTTATGTTTAATATTCTCATTTCAGTTATGAAATTTGTTGATGAGAAAATAAACAAAATGAGAGTTGGCAAAAAACTTTCTATAAAAAAAGAAGACATAGCTCCTGAAGAAAAAATCACTCCGGAAGTTGTTGCCATTATTACTGCTGCAGCTATCGAAGCATTTCATAAGCCAATTAGTATAAAAAAGATACATTTTCTTGACAGCCACGATAGCTCTTCCTGGACTAATACAGGTAGATTAGGCGTCCTTGGTTCTCATTCATTAAAAAGATAGAACGAAGCAAATGCTTAATTGAGATGACAAAGCTATATGTGTAACTCACCTTACGCATTCCCCTCTTGAGAGGGGCAGGGGGTGTGTTCTTCAGCTTTCGGTTTATGGTTCATAGTTTATGGTTTATAGTTTTCGGAGTTGGTTATTAGTCATTGGTAAAAGGAAAAATACGAATGACAAATGACTAACCACAATAAACCAATAACGAATTATATAAAGAACACACCCCTGCCCCTCTCAAGAGGGGAATTAAAGAACGTATCAGCCCTGGTAGGGGGGATTTCTTAGTGCTGTTCTGTATATCATCTTTTCTCAGTCATGCTATCAACTTGTTGATAGTATGACTGAAAAACACTGTTTAGTAATTTTGTCACTCCATTTATATAAAAGTATTCTTTTATCTGGTGGTTCAGAATGACAAGAAAAATTATTTTTTTTTAAATTATCAATTAGTATAATTTAAATTTTATTTAAATGAATGGCATATAAATTGAGCTATAGATAAAAAATGAATTTTATTTTTTTATAGGAGCTATTATGAAAAATCATTCACAAAACTTAATCAAATGCTTAATAATGCTTGCTTTATTTATCGGCATTAGCAATAATAAAGCATTTTCTGCTGAACCACTTGTTTTTGTGCCACCGCTCCCAACAGAAGAACAACTCGAAATATTTTCCGAAACAGAAGCTATTTATGCTTACCAACTTCTTGAGCTAACGAAAATGTCGATTGTTCTATCTACTCAATTACAATTAATTACAAATACTACAGAAAAAATTACTGATATGCCGACTTTAGACCAAATTTCTTCTCTTGAAGAAGAGTATTTGAAACAGGTTTGGCAAAGAGCAAGACAACTTTACGAAGATGTAAAAAACAATCAGTCAAAAAAAGTTGACGAATTGAACCAGAGTTACTTAAATGAAATTGCGGATTGTTATAATGATAATCAATCTTTTCGCGATTCAATTTTCTGGCTCAATATAAAAATTGCAGATTACGAATCTTTGAGAAATCAGCTTGATTCTGCAACGAAATACATTGAAATATTGAAAAAAGATTGCAATGAATTAATTAGCAATAATAAACTTGCAATAAGTAATTCACATAATTTAAACAGGGCGCTGTCTTTTTCTATTGCAGGAGATAAATACTTTTCAAGTAACGAAAGCATAACAACTGAGTTTGCTCCTTCTGTTGCTCTAAATATTTATACATATAGTTTCTTAGGTTATGGAAAAAATATTGACTTATGGATTGAATATACCGAACCAGTAGTCAAAACAAAAATCGGTGCAAATCCGGAAGAAGAATTTAAAACACGCTGCCTTTCACTCGGTTTAAATTTTCAAATCAATAATGTAATTACTTCAGGCGATTTGGATTTTTCATTAAAAATCGGTGCCGGACTATATTGGGCTGATGGACGTATTCCCAATACAAATGCCGAAAAGTCTGTTTGGAACGGTGAAAAAATAAAATTTGAGCTTAATACAAATAAACTAAATAGGAATTTCCCATTCGAACTCTTTGCAGCACTGAATTTAAATATTCCTTCAAAGAATTATGTTGTAAATACAAATTTTGGCAATATTGACTATGGAAATAAACTCTTTACTGACTTAGCTTTGGGTATTCGATTTTCTTTATGGAATAATTAAGGGAGAAAGTAATGAAAAAAATAATATTCTTTCTTTTAATAGCCATAATGCCTTATCTTCTGTATGCTCAAGCAGACATTGGAATGCGTTATTTGAAACTTGGTAATTCGCACCGGGTTGCCAAAAACTTCAATTCAGCAAAAAAATATTTAGATTTGGGAATTAAGATTGCTAAACAGGAGAATAACAAATATTGGGAAGCAGCCGGCTATGAACTCCTTGCTTACTATTATTGCGATATAGATGATAAGAATTCTGCTTTGGAGTATTTGAATCAAGCAAAAGCAATATACGGAAAAGTTACTAAAGCACCTGTTGATGGTAGCCATAAAGCTATTGATGATGTTATTGATTATATCAACAATAACGGTTGCCCCTGTTCTTCAAATCCAAATAATTCAACTATATTTATTAGTACTCATATTATTATAAAAGTATATAATTTTGATAATAGTAGATTGAATCAACTTCCACCAATGGATAAAGATGCAACTAATCTTAGTTTGGCGGGAAATAGATTTCCAAATATACCGAGTGGATTAAGTGAATATAAGTTATTGGATTATTTGAACATTCCAAACAATAGAATAAGAGATTTAACAGGTATTGGCAGTTTAACGAATTTGCATTATTTGAATTTATCTGGAAATAGGATTTCAGAGATACCAGATGAAATAGAAAATCTTCAAAATTTATTTGAACTTGATTTATCGAATAACAGAATAAAGAAAGTAAATACTGGAATTACAAAATTAAAGAATTTAAAAATATTGAATTTAAAGGGAAATAAAATTCCATTTGTAGAGCTTAAGCGAATAATTCAAGCTCTGCCCAACACGAATATAATACACGATTTATATATACAAAAATAAGGTTATTTTCTCAGAATTAAAGAATTGATATGAAAAAGTTATTAGTAACCGTAAACGGTGTCAGATTTGACGTAGAAGTAGAAATAATAGAAGACGATGAATTCAATCAAATGGATCCATCATATTTGCAAAGTATAGCAAGGCAGTCAAGACCAGCTACCCCAACAACATTGCAGCAGCCGGTAAGAACGCCTTCCTCAAAATCCAAAGTGCCACAACAAGATGCATCGGGTAAATCATTCTATGCACCAATCAATGGCGTAATAATTGAAATTCCTATATCCGTAGGACAAAAGATAAATGCAGGCGAAGTGCTTTTTGTCGTTGAAGCTATGAAAATGAAAACAAATATTTCAGCAAACGGTGCTGGTGTCATCAAACAAATTCATTGTAAAGTCCAAGATACTATTGAGGCAGGGCAAGAATTAGTTACATTTGAATAAGGGGGAGAAATGTTCGACCATTTTCTAATGTTTTTTCAAAATATGGGCTTCTTGCAATTGGAATGGGGACACCTGGCGATGCTTGCAATTTCCTGTGTTTTGTTTTATCTTGCCATAGTAAAAGAATTTGAACCATTACTTCTTTTACCTATTGGATTAGGTGCATTTTTAACCAACCTACCCGGAAATGGCTTGCTTACTATTCCTTTTGGTGAGCAAATCGGAGGGCTTTTCTATTATATTTCTAAAGGAATAGAATTAGAAATATTTCCTCCGCTTATTTTCCTTGGAGTAGGTGCTATGACCGATTTTGGTCCGCTGCTTTCTAATCCGAAAACATTTTTACTCGGAGCTGCTGCACAATTCGGAGTTTTTGCTGCTTTACTTCTCGCAGTTATTCTTGGTTTCAATTTAGATGAAGCTGCAGCAATTGGTATTATTGGCGGTGCCGATGGACCTACTGCAATTTTCCTTACACTAAAATTAGCTCCACACTTGCTCGGTCCTATAGCAGTGGCTGCTTATTCTTATATGGCACTTATTCCGCTTATTCAACCTCCTATTATGCGATGGCTTACTACTGAAACAGAGCGAAAAGTCGTTATGGAAACTCCCAGAACTGTTTCCAAAAAAATCAGAATTATTTTTCCAATAGCTGTTGCTGCTTTCGGTATCTTAGCTATTCCGCCTGCTGCCCCACTTCTTGCTATGCTTATGGGTGGAAATCTGTTAAGAGAAAGTGGAGTTGTTGACCGGCTCTCTAAAATGGCTCAAAATGAATTAATGAATATTATTACTTTTTTCCTTGGTGTTTGCGTCGGACTGACTATGCAAGCTCAAAACTTCCTTACTCTTGAAACTATAAAAATTATCCTTCTTGGTGTTTTTGCTTTTGGTTTCTCTACTGTTGGTGGTTTACTGCTTGGGAAAATTATGTATAAAGTTACTAAAGGTAAAATTAATCCATTAATCGGAGCAGCTGGTGTTTCTGCTGTTCCAATGGCAGCCCGTGTTGCCCATAATGTCGGACAGGAATATAATCCAAATAATTACCTGCTTATGCACGCAATGGGACCAAACGTAGCCGGTGTGATTGGAACTGCAATTTGTGCTGGAGTTTTGATTTCCATTTTAGGATAGAAAAATAAGTTTAAAATAAATAAAACCTTCTAAATACTTATGTTTAGAAGGTTTTTTTGTTTTAAAACCCCCGTCTCCATAAAGAAAATAAAGCATTTATATTATGTTGCATTCAAAGATTCAATTAAAGTGTCATTCTGACGGATGTCAGAATCCATCTTAAAAATTGTTTTTATATGTCATTAGTCATTCGTGATTAGTCATTAGTATTTTACTAATAACTAATGACCAATGACTAATGACTAAAAAGCAAGACAGGTGTGACATACGCCAGAATAACTAAAAAGGTGTCATTACGAACCCCCTGATAAAGTAAGTGCTTCATTTAAATGGGAATGACATTAATTTACCC
>CAZCLJ010000248.1:0-6710 GCA_964499465.1 uncultured Hyphomicrobiales bacterium | reverse complement strand
TGGATTCTTCACTTCGTTCAGAATGACCGACAAAAATAGCGATGTCATTGGCAACGAAGTGAGAAATCTCAAGTTTAGTGTTAGCAATGACTTGTGAGATTCTTCACTTCGTTTCGGAATGACACCTTTTCTTTATAATTTGTGCAATTATTCTTTACGAAACAAATCTCCTAACTCCTTTATTTTCGTTATGGGGGCTGGAGTTCTAATCTTTCTAAACCTTATGTCATCTTAATTTAAATAAAGCACTTGTTTAATTTAGTGGTTACCATTGACACTTTAATGCATCTACAAGTGTAACATTGTAAAATAAACAAACTTTACTTTTTCAGTTACACAGCAAAACTGAGCGATTGAAGAAAAATCGTGGCTCTTTCTTAATTCTAAAGCCATATCTTTTAGCTATTTCTAACATATTTTCAAAATCAAGCTTCGATACATGGAATTTCGGTTCAACTATCAGCACTGAGCTATTAGCATTTAAAATACTTTTTAACTCTTTAAAAAGATTTTCCTTGTCTGGAACTTCATGAACAATATAGAAAGCCAATATAAAATCAACTTTTTCATTGAGATTAATGCTATTTCCCAAGCATTTGTGCAATACAACTTTATTTTCTAATTCAGTGCCTACAATCTTTTTCTTTACTTTATCAAGCATACCTTGTTGCAAATCTGCGGCAATTACTTTTGCATTACCTTTAAGCATTTTTGCAATTTCAATTGAAAAAAAACCTGGACCACATCCTAAATCTAATACATTAGAATTGGGATTTATGAATGGTTTTAATATTTTTTGAGGATTCTGAACTAATTTTCTGAATGAATTATCTAAGCCACCAGCAGCTTCAACTGGACAAACCCTTGTTCTCTTGTCATCTTTCATAAATAACCTAAAATATTTAATAATAATTTTTTATTATAAACGAGATTTTTTAATTAATGTTTCAAATGTATAAAATATCAAACAAAATGAAATTCTCTTTTTCTACGAAACTATAATAATTTTATTTTTACTTCAGAGATGCACTAATAACAAACCGACAACAAGCGCTGCAAAATAAAAGCAATATTCCAAAACTAAGTAAGGAATCCTATAATATCATTTTCTATTTTTAACGAAACATATTAGTAAATCTTGTTAGAAATTTTAACTATCATTTCGAACCCCCTGATATAGCTAGTGCTTTATTTAAATGGAGATGATATATTTTACCCTGTCATTCTGAGGCGAATATAAACGAAGACGTTTACTTTTGAGGAAATGAACTTTTTAGTCATCCGATGACTTCCATAAGCATATAGAATCATTATAAATATTAGTTATACATATAGTTACGTGCTAAATAAAACGAAGTGGTTCATTAGGAAGCGCAGCGAAGAATCTCAAATAATTGATAATTATTTTTTTTCGTTCTGGCGTATGCCAGAATCCATCTTGCTTTTTAGTTATTAGTTATAGATCATTAGTTAATAGCAAAAATACCAATGACTAATAACTAATGGACTATAAAAACTATTTTTCAAGATGGATTCTGACATCCATCAGCATTACACTTTTAGTGATTTCATTTCCATTTAAATAAAGTACTTGCTTAATCAGTGGGTTCAGAATGTTACTCATATTTTGCATTTCTCGTTGTCGGTTTGGTATAACACTATTCATTATTCCTTAATATATCAACAATATGAGTATAATCTGGTATGTTGTTTGAATTTGGAAACCAGCAAAGCAATTCAGCAATACCTTGAATTGCACCCCAAAATGCCATTGATAAAGCTTGAGGATTTCCCAATTTTATTGCATTTATTTCTTGTCCTCTGATAATCACCGGGATACTTGCTTTAATTGTTTCGTAGAAACTTTGTATATTTTTCAACTCATTAGGAATAAAATCGAATGTAATAACCTGATTAACTAATAAATACATATATTTAGTATTTTCGTCAGAATAAGATTCAAAAATAAATTTTGCAATTTTTTCAAAAATAATTATTGGATTCTCATTTAAGGAAAGTATTTCCAAAACAGAGGATATCCCTGATTTACTTTGGATAAGTAATTCTTTAAGAATACCCTCTTTTGTTGGAAAGTAATGAAATAACAGCCCAACACTTATATCAGCTTTTTCAGCAATATCTCGGACAGTAGTGCCGTGGTAGCTTTTTTGTACAAATAATTGAAGACTTGTATTAAGAATATTTTTTCTTTGAGCTGCTATTTGTTCAGACCTTTTACCCATAAAATTTAATTTATTTTATTTTGAAATTTAATACTATATTCATTGCATATACGTTGAATAGTCCATTTACCTGTAACAAGTGCTATTGGAAGCCCTCCTGGTGGCATTGTCCACTGACCGGTAAGAAAGAAATTCTTTAAACCTTTCAATTTTCCAGTATGGAAGTGAATTTTGCTATTAGGCGACAGCATCCAAGACATCCATGCACCTCGCCATGCATTGCAATAACGAACATAAGTCATAGGAGTTGCAACATCAATGACTTCTATTTTTCCACAAATATCGGGAAATTGTTCTTCAATTGCAAGAGATATTTCTTTACCTATTCGAGATTTTTCTGAGTTGTAAATTACTTTATTCTTGTATTTTTCTTTCCACCAATTATAATCTGCTTCTAAAATGACGGTAATTACTGATTTTCCTTCAGGTGCAATTGTTATATCATAAGAATAATGTTTAAGTCCTATGTAATCGTGTTTGAAACCACCTGCATCTATGCTTTTGGAATACTTAAAATAAACCATATCCGGAAGTTTAGACAAATCACTGTTAATTCCAACCGATACTTGTACTGAAGTCATTATAGGGTAGCAACTATCGTCTGAATAAAGCTTGTTGAGTTTGCTATCCCAGAATTTTCCTGATAAAAGATTTTGTAAAGTAAAATATCCATCTGCAGATGAAATAATATAATCGCATAAAAACTCCTGCCCATTTTTTAAAATAATTCCTATTGCTTTTCCATTCTCAACTTTGATTTTTTCCACAATTGATTTAAAGTGAATCTTGCCACCTAATGATTTATATTTCTCTTCTATTCTTCGAGAAAATTGTTTTGAACCACCAATTGGCCAACCACAATCACCGTTATTCATTGAAGCCAAAACATTTAACATTACCAAAGCACTGTTCTTTGTTGGTATCTGTTGTTGAAAAGCTTGCCTCAAAACAGGATTATTAAATTTTTCTGCCATTTCCTTTATAGAAATCCTACCATACTTGTTGAAAATTTTTTTTAATTGAAGCATTTGAATAAACATTTTTATCGTTTCCTTCAAAGACATCATATCCATTGGTTTATCTACTTGTATTTCCATCTTGTGAAGTTTGCGAATCGCATTGCATATATCAACAATTAATTTGCTATCTTCAGGTGCAAATTCTAATAAATGCTTTTCTAAAAGATTTACATCTTTGTATATTTTAACAATTTTATTATTTTCTTCAAATTGATAGAATAGCTCAGTATTAATTATATCAGTATTTTCATTTAATGCTCCTACTTCTTTCCATAATTGATTCAATCCAGTGCCATCTTTAGAACCATAAACATAGTGAATGCAGCCATCGAAATGATAATTCTTTCTCTCCCATCCAGTACATTCTCCACCTGAGGTAGAGTTCTTTTCAAAGATTTCAGTTTTGAACCCATTCAATTGTCCATAAATACCAGCAGATAATCCACTTATACCTGCTCCGATAATAATAATTTTCTTCATCTTTAAACCTTTTTATATTCTTTTAAAGTCTAATAGACGAAGTTATTTTAATATTATTGAGCAAATGTTCAATATTCTTTTTTATTAATAGCGGAGATATTTCTTTTGAAGTTAAGAACTCCAGGGTCATAACGAAAATAGAGGAGTTAGGAGATTTATCTCGTAAATAAAAATTTCGCGGTTAGCAAATATTATCTTATTAGTTATTGGTCATTAGTCATTAGTTTGTAACTACTAATAACGAATAACGAATGACCTATTGGAAATATTTACATTCAAATTTAACTTCATATTGTAAAATATGCGAAATAGCAAACTACATGGCACAAGGAGTTCTGAAATTAAAAACTCCAGATGCCTCTTAGCTTGATATTTCGTAGTCTTGTCATTCCGAACGAAGCGAGAAATCTCACAAGTCATTGCTACCACGAAACTTGAGATTTCTCATTTCGTTTCGAAATGACTGACAATCATATTTATCTTTAAAAGCAACTTGGTATAAATCTATTCTTCAGATGACTGGGAAGTCATCTGATGAATTATTCAGTCTAAAATTAGACTTAAAATTTGCTAAAAAAACAAAGTTTTGGGAAGTAATAGTATAATGCTTAGAAAGATTAGAACGTTTAGATAGTTTAGATTTTAAACTTTTGCAAAGTTAAGAAACTTTACAAAAGTATTAATCTTATTACTTTGCGAAAGTTTCTTAACTTTCGTAAAGTTTTGTAGAGTAAATGTAATGATGTCATTGGCAAGCGATGAATCTCACATGTCAATCCTACCACAGATATTGAGATTCTTCGCTTCAGAATGACAATTTTTAGAACTCCCCTTAATAATTAACAATTATCCAAAATTTCAAATTGTTTATTTAATTAAAAATATAATATTATTAAATTCGTCTGTGATAAGTTGTAGTTAAAATTTTTCAATAAATACAAAAAAAATGAGAAAAAATACATTTAGAAACATTGCCATAATAGCCCACGTTGACCACGGAAAGACAACACTTGTTGATGGAATGCTCAAGCAAAGCGGAACGTTCAGAGATAATCAGCAGGTTGATGAAAGAATTATGGACACTATGGACCTTGAAAAAGAGCGTGGTATTACTATAATGGCGAAGAACACATCTATATTTTATAAAGACGTAAAAATAAATATTGTAGATACACCCGGTCACGCAGATTTTGGTGGTGAGGTAGAACGCAGTTTAAACCTTGTTGACGGAGTTTTGCTCCTTGTCGATTCAAGTGAAGGACCTCTTCCCCAAACCCGTTTCGTATTAAAGAAAGCTTTAGCAAAATCTCTTCCAGTTATTTTAGTTATAAATAAAATTGACCGTCCAGATTCCCGAATTGACGAGGTGGTTTCCGATGTCTATGATTTATTCATAGATTTAGGAGCTAATGACGAGCAAATTGAATTTAAAATCATATATACAAATGCAAAGCAAGGAATCGCACACTACGAGCTTGGCGATTCAAACAACAATCTAATCCCGCTATTCGATACAATATTAAATGAAATCCCCGGACCAGAAGTCGATGAAAATGAAGTAACTCAATTTTTAATTACAAATTTGGATTACAACAACTATGTAGGTCAAATCGCAGTTGGGCGTCTTTCAAACGGTTCTATTGAAATGAATAAGCAGTATTCGCTCTGCGGTAAAACCGATGTTAGTAATAATATCAAATTCTCTGCGATATATACATTTTATGGATTAGTAAGGGCTCAGGTGGAAAAAGTAGAGGCAGGTGATATAATCGCTGTTGCCGGGCTGGAAAGCTTTGTTATTGGCGATACGATTTCTGACAATGAAAATCCTAAGCCACTTCCAAGAATTTCTGTTGATGAGCCGACTATCTCAATGCTCTTTTATGTTAACGACAGCCCTTTTGCCGGTAAAGAAGGAAAATATGTTACTTCACGACATCTTAAAGAACGATTGGAAAAAGAGAAATTACGCAACGTTTCAATTGACGTTAAGCCGACAGATAGAACTGATGCTTTCGAGGTATGCGGCAGAGGTGAATTGCAAATGGCAATTATAATTGAAACAATGAGACGTGAAGGTTTTGAATTTGCTGTTTCCAAACCAAATGTGATTTTGAAAGAAGTCGATGGAAAAGTATATGAGCCATTCGAATTTGTATTTATTGATATTCCAGAAACATATACCGGGATTGTAACAGAGAAGCTTTCAGTGCGTAAGGGCATAATGACTAATTTATTCAATACAGGTGCTGGGCGCGTTGATATTGAATTTAAAATTCCTTCGCGTGGTTTAATCGGTTTTCGTAGTCAGTTCTTAACTGAAACAAAAGGCACCGGCATAATGAATACTTTATTTGCAGATTATGAACCATGGGCTGGAAATATTTCTCAAAGGACGACAGGCGCCTTAGTTGCAGACAGAAATGGAAGAGCAACTGCTTATGCTGCTTTTGCTATGGAAGACCGCGGCGAACTCTTTATCAATACCGGAACTGATGTGTATGCTGGTATGGTTATTGGAGAACGAAATAAAGTAAATGATTTGAACGTAAATATTACAAAGGAAAAAAAGCTAACAAATATGCGTGCCTCCAATTCAGATGCTACTGTCGTTCTGCGTCCACCCCGTCTGCTTTCACTCGACCAAACAATTGAATTTATTGCTGAAGATGAATTAGTTGAAATTACTCCTTTGTCTGTAAGAATTAGGAAAGCCGAGTTAGATTTTAACAAAAGAAAACCTAAGACAAAAGGGGTAGATGATTAATACCAAGTTGCTTTAATGAATATAATTAAAGTGTCATTTTGACCCCCTTATAAAAGAAGACTTTTATTTTAAATGGAAATGACATAAGTTAACACAGTCATTCTGAACGAAGTGAAGAATCTAGAAAAATTTCTTTTAACCACTATTCTCTGGATTCTTCACTTCGTTCCTAATGAACCACTTTGGCTTTTATAGCGCGTA
>CAZCLJ010000247.1:0-6756 GCA_964499465.1 uncultured Hyphomicrobiales bacterium | reverse complement strand
AAAACTTTAAAGAAAGCTTCCTTCCCAAGTGCAACTTGGGAAGGAGAAACCAAGATTTTAAGAAAGTCATACTATAAACTTGTTGAGCGTATGATTTGTATAAGTATTATCTAAATATATTGTTAAGTGTAAAAAATCCGAAGTGGCTATTTAGGAGCATTGCAAAGAATCTCATTGGGCTAAGGAGCTCTGTATTTTTTGCTGATTTATTTAAAAAAAATAAAAAAAATATTTGTAAGTTTGGAAAAATTTTTATAGTTTTGTAATCAGATACATAATAAAAAAAATAGGAATAGAAATAGCATTGCAAAAGCGAGAGATTTCTATTTCCTATTTTTATTTTTTTTATGAGATTTTTTTTTTTGGAGAGATTACAATGAAAGAAACTCAAAATTTAGTAGATAGGATTATTGAATTCAATAATTCAACAATTCAATATGAAGAGAACAACAATCGGGCATATTTGGTTAAATTATCAAATATGGCAGCAGATTCTGTTATTCCTTATATTGAAAATATTGCAAAAGAAAACCACTTAGGCAAAATTTTCTGTAAAGTTCCGGAAAATTCAATAAATCATTTCTTAGCAAATGGTTACGAAGTTGAAGCCAAAGTTCCTAATTACTACAATGCAGAAGAAAACTGCTTATTTGCATCAAAATTTACTAATCAGCAAAGAGAAATTTTGAGTCCGGAAGAACTAAGAGAAATTGCAAGTAATCTTGAACTCGCAGAATCCAAAGCAAATACATTGCAGCAGGAAATTGACGATTCGATTAGATTTAAGGTATTGGATAAAAAAGAATTAGACAAAGCAGCTAAACTTTATAAATCTGTTTTTGAAACTTATCCATATCCAGTATATAATGTTTCGTATTTAGAAAGTACATTGGACAGAATTATGTATTTTGGAGCTTTTTTAAATGGAAGGCTAATTTCATGCTCTGCTGCTGAAATGAACCTGGAAGAAAAAAATGTTAAAATGACTGATTTTGCTACTGATAAAGAGTTTCTTGGAAAAGGTATTGGCTCTGAACTATTAAAAATTATGGAAAGAGTAATGAGGACAAAAGAGATTAATACTGCATACTCTATTACAAGAGCGTTTTCAAAAGGAATTAATATTACTTTTGCAAAAAACGGTTACAAGTACTCTGGTACATTGAAAAACGATGTTAATATTGCTGGAAAAATTGAATCTATGAATGTATGGTATAAATTCCTGTAAAAAAAATTTAATTGCTCAACTTTCCTAATTGCAGAAAACTCAATGCCTCGTAGTCTTGCCATTTCGAAGCGCAGCGAGATATCTCACAAGTCATTGCTAACACGAAACTTGAGATTTCTCACTTCGTTGCCAATGACATCTTTTCTCAGTCATACTATCAACAAGTTGATAGCATGACTTATCTCTTGTCATGCTATCAGCTTGCTGATAGTATGACTGAAAAGCACTGTTTCAGAATTACACTTTTAGTTATGTCATCTCCACCTAAATAAAAGTCTTCTTTTATAGTGGGGTTCGAAATGACATCTTTTCTGGGTAATTTGCGAAATTATTCTTTATGAACCAAATCTCCTAACTTCTTTATTTAAGATGTATAATATGGAGTTCTGAAATTACCTATTTAAATTATTAATTTCATTTATAATTATCAGATGCCACACCAATTAGTTGTGGCATTTTATTTTTTTTATTATTTTTGAATAATATTAATAATTATTGGGATTAATATGATTAATTGGATAAGAAATTTCGACTCTGCAAAAGAAATAGCCAGAAAAAGCGGTAAACCGATTCTACTTCAGTTTCGTAAAGAAAACTGTTCGGGCTGCAAGAAAATGAATGAAACAACATATAAAAATGTTGATGTTATTAATGCAATCAATAATAATTTCGTTCCATTAAAGCTTGATATAATTAAAGATAAAGAAGGGCGCCGAACCTACCCTGCTTTTTGGACACCATCTTTTTATTTTGTTGATTATTCCGGAAAATTGTTTTATTCTATTGACGGATATTTGAATACAGAAGATTTTCTTGTTATTCTCAATATTGGATACGCCAGAATTATGCTAAACAAGGGAAAATATAAAGAAGTGTTCGAAATTCTAAATCAAACAATTGATTCATTT
The DNA here is from genome assembly GCA_964499465.1 of uncultured Hyphomicrobiales bacterium. Classification (GTDB taxonomy): domain Bacteria; phylum Bacteroidota; class Ignavibacteria; order Kapaibacteriales; family UBA2268; genus JAAYJM01. The sequence goes on along the minus strand of CAZCLJ010000247.1, from coordinate 4,620 downwards.
CCAAATAATCCAAGTATTCCAGCGATTTATATGCTAAAAGCACAAACACATTTCTTAATAAACAGGAAAAGAGATGAATTTTTAAATATGCTTAATGAAATAGCTACTCTTTTTCCAAATTCTCTTGAAGCCAGACAAATTGATTAATTTTTTGAAATACAAAAATTGTCATTCCGAAACGAAGTGAGGAATCTCACAAATCGTTGTAACCACAGAGTTTGAAATCATTCGCTACACTCGGAATTACAAGATAAATTGAGTTTTTCTAACTAACTTTTAAATATTTTTTTCTAATATGAATAAAGAATTTTCAATAAAAGAATTGCGAAAAATACCAGGAGTCGGGATTTCAATAGCTAATGATTTGTGGAATATAGGTATAAAAGAAATTTCTGATTTAATTGGACGCAAGCCAGACGAACTATATAACAAATCTAACAATTTTGCCGGCTGCATTCAAGACAGATGTCTTTTATATGTTTTCCGATGTGCTGTATATTTTGCTGAAACTACCGAAAATCAAAGAGATGCAGAAAAGTTGAAATGGTGGAACTGGAAAGACATTAAATAACAAAAATAACGTAGTTAAGAGATATGATTCATAAAGAATAATTTCGCATTTAGCAAAAATATTTTTATTAGTCATTGGTCATTAGTTATTTGTAAAAATACTAATGACTAATTACCTATAAAAACTATTTTTTAGATGAATTCTGACATCCGTCAAAATGAGAACTTTTTGCTATAATATCAGAACTCCTAACCCCTCGTAGTATGCTATTTCGCAATTATTAAAGCTCTGATATTAAAAATAAAATAATTTCACAATATTGCAAACATATAACTCCTAAATAAATTTAGGAGTTATTCTAATAATTAGAGTAACTCCCAAATTTATTTGGGAGATTAACTGCGCAATTATTATTTACAAGGCAAAACTTCTAACTCCTTTATTTTTGTTATGGAAACAAGTGCTTTTATTTACTAAAAATCGCTATTCAAAAAGCTAATTCTTTGCTCGGAAATTGTCATACTTTTTGCTATTTCTTTGCCGGCATTTTCCAATTCTATAATATAATTTGAAATTATTTCTTTTAGCTCATTAGTTGGGCTGGAAATCATTCTTCCTTGTGTAGCAAAAATTTCTCCAACTAATTTTAATTCCATCAATTTTGCAAATTTTTTTGCCCAAAGAGAAACAACTTCAAATTGTGTCCTGTCTGCCCAACCGCAATTGGCAACCATCAAAAACAGCGGATTTTTCTTGTTCTTTTCAACGATAGCACCTTTCTTTGCATACTTGTCACTTCCAACAACGAGCAACCTGTCAATAAATACTTTTAGAGTGGCTGATATATTATTGAAATAAACAGGAGAGCCAAGAATAATAACATCTGCGGTTTCCAGTTGATTCAAAAGATTTTCCATATCGTCTTTTTGTATGCACTTTCCCGGAGTAACGAACCAACAATAATGGCATCCTTTACAAAAATTAATATTTTGCTCAGATAAATAAATATTAAATATTTCAGCCCCACTTACTTCAGCTCCTTTTAAAATAGCTCCAAGCATAACACCGGTGCTGCTTGCTTTGCCTCTTGGACTTCCATTAATCGCAATGATTTTCATACTTTTCCTTTTTATTTTTGAAATTTTTTTCTTTTATTATAACCACGATTGTCGAATGGCTGCAATTCTTCAATCAACATATTTTCAAGCACTTTGACCTCTTCCCTGTAATCCATATCTTTATCTTCAAATTGTTTTAGTTCATCAACGATTTCGTAAACAAAATTATCTTCACCAAATTCTTTCCATTCTTTTTGCAATTCGTCATTTTTATGAGAACCGAAATTTAATTGAAATTTTTGAGAATTCCAAGCAGCATTTAAATCTAAGGAGCTACCAATTAAAATTTTTCCGTTAATTTTATTTCTGATTTGATAAACTCCAATTTTAAATTTCATTTTTTTATATTCTTCTTTCAATTCTTTGCGAGTCTTCATTCTCCCCCCATTTTAAAAATTCAATATACTATTTAATTTAGAGTCAGTTATGTTCATAAAATCTTTGTATGAAGCAGGATACCTTCTGTTTAAATAAAATAGAAGCATTCCGACAGTTACAAATCTTAATTCTTCTTTTATACCGTTTGCAATTTCAGTGCTTAACATTTTTTTACTAACACAGTAATTCCAGTCGTCATCAGTTAAGGAGTCGAGAAAAGTGCAAATTATTTCAATAGAAGTCGTTTTGTTAGCAATGTCATTAAAACGTTCAATATAGAATAGCTCGAATATTCCGGGATATTGAATAAAATATTTCATAAAAGCTTTAATTGTAGCTTTAAGTTTCTCTTTCCCCTGACTGAAGTTCTTTACTTCGCTTTCAACATAAAGCCGGCATTCATCTTGAAAATCTTTAATACATATAAAGATTAAGTCTTTCACGTCTTTGAAATAATTATATAAAGTAGCATAAGAGTAGCCAGCCCTGTCAGCAATATTTCTAACACTAACTGCTCTTATTCCTTCACCCTTAATGATTTCCTTTGCTGCGCGGATAAAATAGCTTTTCATCCTTTCTTCCTGCAATTCTTTTTTTTCCATTTTTTTCTCTAAAAATCAAATAAACAAATTTAATAATATTAATACTGCAAATTTAATTAACATTGTTAATATATGCAAGATAATTTTATTATTCAAAAATAAAAGGATTATTTTTTTAGTGTGATAATTTTCAGAATAACTGATGCCTCGTAGTTTGTTATTTCGCATATTTTAAAATAAGAAGTTAAATATGAATGTAAATATTTCCAATAGGTCATTCGTTTCTCGTTATTAGTTATTAGTTATTAGTAGTTGCAAACTAATGACCAATGACCAATGACCAATAACTAATAGAATAATATTTGCTAACTGCGAAATTATTCTTTACGTGGCGAATCTCCTAACTCCTTTATTTTCATTATGGAGTTAGGAGTTCTAAAATTATTTTAAAAATTTTGCTAAAAAAACAAAGTTTTGGGGAGTAATAGTATAAGGTTTAGATAGTTTAGAATTTTAACTTTCGCAAAGTTGGGAAACTTTACGAAAGTATCAAATCTGCTTATTTTGCGAAAGTTTCTTAACTTTCGTAAAGTTTTAAGTGTAAGAAATAGCGTTGTCATTGGCAACCCACTTAGAAAAATGAGAATTTTTTTAAATGGAGATGACATCATTTTCCGTGTCATTCTGACGAATGTCAGAATCCATCTTGGTTTTCTATAAAAAGAATGGAAAAAGGAATATTTTTGTCATTAGTCATTAGTCATTGGTCATTAGTTCTTAGTAAGAATACCAATGACTAATAACTAATGACTAATTGGTAGCAACTTTTTTTCAAAGGAAAACTTTTGCTTTATAATAAGAGTAGAAAACAAAACAATACTTCTGTAGTTCTAAAAATTTATACAGGTTATCTACAATATAATTCGACTAATTCAGCGGCTCTCGAATTTCCTAATTCAGCAGCTTTACTCCAATCGAAACAAGCACCGTCTGAATCACCAATTTTATCTTTAGCCAAACCTCTGTTATAGTATGATATATCATCATTTGGTTTCATTTCGATAGCTTTGTTATAATCTTGAATAGCTTTATTATAATTTCCCATTTTTGCATTAGTAATACCCCTAAAAGTAAAAACCTGAGGATTATCTGATTTTATTTCTATAGATTTATTGAAATCCTGAATAGCATCAAAAAAGTCGCCGAGTTCATCTTTTGCAACTCCTCTGAATTTGTATGCGTCTGCTTCTTTTGGGTTGATTGTAATTGCTTTGGTATAGTCTTCTACAGCTCCATTATAATCGGAATTGGAATATTTAAGTATTCCTCTGTTTAAAAAAGCTTCAACATATTTAGGATTGATTTCTATAGCTTTTGAATAATCAGCTAAAGCTTCTTCAAGTTTATTGTTATCCTCGAATAAAACAGCACGGTTATAGTATGCCATAGCATTTTTAGGTTCAATTTCAATTGCCTTATTATAGTCAGCTAAAGCTTCTTCAAGTTTTCCTAAATTTTTCTTAACAATTCCTCTGCTTAAAAATGCTTCAGAATAATTAGGATTAATACTAATTGCCTGGTTAAATTCATTTAGAGCTTCTTCAAATTTACCTGAGTCAACTTGAGCCAAACCATTTTCATAATGCTGCTTATCTTCGCTGCTTGAACAACTATTAATCAGTATTGATAACAAAAAAAGAATAAAAAATTTATACATAATTTACCTCAAAAATTTTTATAAGAAATTAATGATGAGTACTAAAATTAGCTTGCCGGTGTTTGCCAGAACCCATCTTGCATTTTAATCAATAGTCATTTGTCAGTAGAATAAGAAGAATGACTGATTTCTTACTCTTAGCTTACATAATGATTGTTAAGAAATAAGCTATATGCTCAACAAGTTTATTGTATGACTTTATTATATTCTTGGTTTCTCCTTCCCAAGTGTAATAATTTTTTGAAATCCTGATAAACATTTCTTGTCATTTCGAAACGAAGTGAGGAATCTCAAGTTTCGTGTTAGCAATGACTTGTGAGATTTCTCACTTCGTTTCGAAATGACACAATATAA
>CAZCLJ010000246.1:0-6776 GCA_964499465.1 uncultured Hyphomicrobiales bacterium | reverse complement strand
AATTCCCAATTCCTAATTCCTAATTCCCAATTCCTAATTCCCAATTCCTAATTCCCAATTCCCAATAACCCAATAACCCAATAACCCAATAACCAATTAACCTAATAACGAATAAAAGAAGGAAAAAGAATGGAGTTATGCTCTACTTGGGTATTCCTACATAAATGTAGGAAATACCGCCGCAGAGTTTTTTCATATATGTAGATTTATATGAGTTTGTATAATGCATTTTTTGTAAGAAATCATTTCCGCAAGGGAAAGCCGCCACTGTATCGTTTAAATATTTGTAGGCAGAAAAGTTTTTTGCAACTTTCTTGCCTACAAAAGGAATGATGTAGGAAGAGTAAAATTTAAACATTAATCCCCATAAGCCCTTCGGTACTCCGAATTCAAGAATCACTACACGTCCGTTTGGTTTCACTACTCTTGCCATTTCTTTTAAAGCCAAATCTAAATGAGCTACATTTCTAACGCCATAACCAATCGTGCAACAATCAAAAGTGTTATCTTTGTATGCCAACTCTTCTACATCAGCAATGTCAAAATCTATATTAAATAAAGTATTTGCTTTTTCTTTAGCAATGTCTAGCATTTCTTCTGTAATGTCGGTTGCAAGGACAGAACCATTTGCTCCGACAGCTTTTGCAAGTAAAATTGCAATGTCTCCTGTTCCGGAAGCACAGTCTAATGCCTTTGCTCCCTTTTCCAGTTTACATAGCTTAACGGATTTTTTTTTCCATAAACGATGCAGCCCAAAAGAGAGCAAATCATTCATTAAATCGTATTTCTCTGCAATAGCAGAAAACATATCTTTTACTTGGTTGTTCATTTTAAATTAAAATTTCGCGTTCGTGATAATGAGTATGCAATAGCTTGTGACTCATTTCACTATTTGGATGACCAAGGAATTCTTCATAAATTCTCTTAATAGAAGGATTGTTATGAGAAGTCCTAATGCTCTCTTTTTCATCAATTTTGTAAAGTGCCTGCATTCTTGAGCGAATCGCATCAAGGTCTGCACCGATTGGCTGACCGCCACCAGCAATACATCCGCCTGGGCAGCTCATTATTTCGACAAAATGATATACTTTCTTTCCGGAAATAATATCTTCAAGCACCTTGCGGGCATTGTCCAATCCATTTGCCACAGCAACGTTAACTTCCAAATCACCAATTTTTATTGTTGCTTCTTTTAATCCATCTAAGCCACGAAGTTCTTTTATTGCATGAGTTTTTAATTCTTCGCCGGTTAAGAGCCAGTAAGCAGTTCTGAGAGCAGCTTCCATAACGCCTCCGGTTACACCGAATAATTTTCCTGCAGTGCTTCTGTCGCCGAATGGGTCGTCTGCCAGAACCGGACTTAATGAATTAATATCAAGCCCTTTCATTTTAATCAATTTGACTAATTCGCGGGTTGTTAAGACAGCATCAATATCGTCGTTGCCTTTGTAAGACATTTCTGGTCTGCCAGCTTCAAATTTCTTTGCAGTGCAGGGCATAATAGCAACACTATAAATATCTTCCGGCTCAAGGTTTTGATTTTTTGAGAAATAATTTTTGATTAAAGCACCGAGCATTTGCTGAGGGCTTTTACAAGATGAAAGATTGTTTATAAATTGAGGATAAGCTTGTTCTACGAACTTAATCCAACCGGGTGAGCAGCTTGTAAACATTGGAAGATTTTCATTTTTCTTAATGCGTTCGACCAGTTCAGAAGCTTCTTCCATAATGGTTAAATCGGCAGAGAATGAAGTTTCGAAAACCTTATCGAAACCAATTTGTTTGAGTGCATTAGCCATAACACCGGCAACATCTTCACCTGCTTTAATTCCGAACTCTTCACCGAGAGTAACAGAAACGCTGGGAGCAATCTGGCAAACCACAGTCTTTTTGGGGTCAGCAATAGCATTTAAGACATTTTTAATGCTGCTTTGCTCGGTTAAAGCACCGGTTGGGCAAACATTAATACATTGCCCGCAATTGATACAGCTTGAGATGTTGATACCTTCGTTAAAAGCAGTGCCAACAAAAGCGCGGCTTCCGCGGCCAATGAAATCAATAGCAGAAATGCCCTGGACTTCTTCGCAAACGCGGATACATCTACCACAAAGAATACATTTTGCAGGGTCGCGGACGATAGCTGGACTTGAATAATCAAGATGATGCTCTGATTTTTTCGCAAGATATTTTCTATCAGTTACGCCGGCAATTTCTGATAATTTCTGCAGTTCGCAATTCATATTTCTTGGGCAGTAAAGGCAATCGTCCGGATGGTTTGCAAGTAAAAGCTCAACAATGGTTTTACGTGCATTTAGTACTCTTTGGCTATCAGTATAAATTTTCATTCCTTCAGAAACCGGAAAGGCACAGCTTGGAATTAAATCAGCGAAGCCCTCAATTTCTACTACGCACATTCTGCAAGAACCTGTTGGGGTCATACCTTCAAGGAAACAAAGAGTAGGGACGGTAATGCCAGCTCTTTTTAATGCAGTTAGAATAGTCTCGCCCGGTTTTGCTTCAATTTTTTTATTATTTACTTCTATATTAATCATTTTATTCTCCAATATCATTCTACATTAATTGCATTAAATTTACATACATCAACGCAGGAGCCACAACCGATGCACTTATCGTGAATAATGTGGTGTGGATGTTTTAATGTGCCAAGGATAGCATCTGCAGGGCAGGCGCGTGTGCAAAGAGTACAGCCGGTGCAAGCATCTGGAATAATTGTAAATGTAAGCAATCCTTTACAAACTTTTGCCGGGCATTTTCTTTGAAAAATATGTGCTTCATATTCTTCCTTAAACCATCTTAAAGTACTTAATACTGGATTTGGTGCAGATTTACCCAAACCGCATAAGCTGGTATCTTTGATTACATTAGCCAAACTCTTCATATTGATTATACTTTGATAGCGTTCGAGTTCTTCTGCTGTTTGTTGCCCTTGCTTGGAAACAGAAGTAATTCTGTGCAAAATTTCTAACAATTGCTTTGTACCTTCGCGGCAGGGAATACATTTTCCGCAACTTTCCCTTTGGATAAAATCCATAAAGAAAGTAGCAACATCAACCATACAGGTTCTTTCGTCCATAACGACAAGTCCGCCGGAGCCCATCATTGCGCCGACTTGCTTAAGTGATTCATAGTCAATTTCAGTATCAAGATGGCTTTCGGGAATACAACCGCCGGAGGGACCGCCAATTTGCACTGCCTTGTATTTTAAGCCGTCTGGAATTCCACCACCAATATCAAAAACGATTTCTCTGATTTTTGTTCCCATTGCAACTTCAACTAATCCGGTATAAGTAATATTACCAGAAAGCGCGAATACTTTTGTTCCTTTGCTTCTTTCTGTTCCGATTGAGCTAAACCATTCCTCACCATTTTTAATAATTTTAGGGACATTAGCTAAGGTTTCAACGTTGTTTACAATAGTTGGTTTTCCGAAGAGTCCGCTAACTGCAGGATAAGGTGGACGAGGTCTGGGCATTCCCCTTTTACCTTCGATTGAATTCATTAAAGCAGTTTCTTCACCGCAAACGAAAGCACCGGCACCCATTTTAATGACAAGTTCCAGATTGAAACCGGTATCAAGGATATTAGTGCCGAGAAGTCCATATTCTTTAGCTTTATCCATAGCAATTTTTAAGTGTTTGATTGCTAATGGATATTCAGCACGGATATAGACATAAGCTTTATTAGCGCCAATCGCATAAGCGGCAATAACCATACCTTCAATTAACCTGTAAGGGTCGCCTTCAATAACTGCTCTGTCCATAAAAGCGCCGGGGTCGCCTTCGTCAGCATTGCAGATAAGGTAGCGTTGTTTTTCAGAAGAAGAATGTGCAAATTTCCACTTTTTACCTGTTAAGAAACCTCCACCACCTCTGCCTTTCAGTCCACTTCTTTCAACTGTATCACATATTTCGATAGGAGTATTAAGACGTAATGCTTTCGATAATGCCTGAAAGCCGCCACGGGAAATGTATTCATCTATATTTATTGGATTAATAATTCCGCAGTTTTCAAGGACCCAGCGGGTTTGAAGCTTGAAGAAAGGAAACTCGTCCAAATAAGGAACATTTTTATATGCTTCAAGCTTTTCATTTCTATGCTGTCCGAAAAGATGTTTTTCATTAATTTTATCATTAAAGAAATCGTTAAAGATTTCATTAACGGTATCGCTTGTAACTTGTTTGAAAGAAAGACGTGCTTTGCCGGGCATTTGAATATCCATAATTGGCTCAAGAGCGCAAATACCGATACAGCCGACATCCACTATATCAACTTCCATTCCTTTGTTATCGAAGTATTTTTTTATTTCTGTTTTTGTTTTGCCTGCACCAGCTCCAAGTCCGCAAGTTCCAGTGCCAAGGAAAACAACTGGTTTGTCGATTTCTTCATATCTTAATTTAGCAAAGTTCTTAATTAAAATATCTTTGCAATCTTCGGTGCTGTGGCACTTTGGCTCAGAATTTAAGCAATCTATATAATCGTTGCAGGGCTTTTCGCTTTCATGCCAGCATTCGTCGCAGCATTTTAAAATATTATTATTCATTACTTTTGCCCTCACTTCTTAAACCTTTTAATATTTTTTTAATTTTTTTGTTGTCAACAGTAGCGTGGAATTCTCCATTAATGCAAACAAGTGGAGCGAGTCCGCAGGCACCGAGGCAGGCAACAACTTCCAAGCTAAACAAACCGTCGCGTGAAGTTTGCCCGGGATTTATTTTTAATTCGCGTTTAATTGTATCTAATAGATTAGAAGAACCTTTTACGTGGCATGCGGTTCCGCGGCAAACCTGAATATGGAATTTACCGGGTGCATTGAAACGGAATTGATTGTAAAATGTAGCTACTCCGTAAATTTTACTTGTTGGGAGCTTTAAGTGATGTCCTACTTTTACTACCGATTCTCTTGACAGATATCCCTCAACACTTTGAATGTCTTGCAAAAGAGGAATTAAATACTCTCTTTTTGCTTCAGGATATTTTTCGATAATATGTTCAATTGTAGATATGGACATTGTTTTTCCTTTTATATATTTCTTGAAAAGAATGCAACTTTTTCTAAAGAGACCATCATATCAATATTTTCTACGACTATACTGCTTGGCAGATTTAATTTTACAGGTGTAAAATTAAGTATTCCGTTTACTCCAAAGCTAATTAAGTCTTGTGCTACTGATTGTGAGGATTCCTTATTTGTTGTTAATATTGCAATTTTTATATTATTTTCCTGTATTGCTTTTTTTAGTTCATCAATGTGAAAAACCCGGACTCCATGAAAAACTTTATTGATTTTTCTTTCATCAACATCAAAGCCGGCGGTAATTTTTAAGTTGCTTTCCATCGAATTGCTGTAATCCATAATAGCTCGTCCTAAATTTCCAATTCCGACTATTATAACAGGTTCCGGAGTGCTGCTATCAATCAATTTTGAGATTGCTTTGATTAGCTCTTCAATGTTATATCCATAAGCAGGAGAGCCGTTATAGCCAATTTCCATCAAATCGCGGCGGACCTGTGATGGTTTTGCATTCAATATACTTGCTATCTTATAAGAATAAGTATGAGTTTCACCCGAACTCGCAAAAGCCCTTAACAGTTTCCTATAAATGATTAGTCTTTCGATTGTTTTATAAGATATTTTTTTCATAAAGTATATATTTTCACATTGTTAAAAATCTAACATCAAAATTAAGCAATTTTTCAATACAAGTCAAGTTTTTTTTAAATTATTTTTTTTTAATTGTTTTTTCACCATTCACATTCCACTCTCATTTGTAATGTGCACTGGAATTAAGAGAAATAATATAGAAATGGTTGATTGTTTGTATAACAGAAGTCCAAAAATAATTTGTAATTCCGATATACAGTGAGGAATCTCACAAGCCATCGCTACCACAGAACTTGAGATTCTTCACTTTGTTTCGGAATGACCGACAAACGTAAAAATGTCATTGGTAACCCCCTTATAAATAAAGTGCTTGCTTTATCTGGTGGTTCAGAATGACAAAAAAAATATCCCGATAGGGATTATATATTTGTAGCAAGAGATAGTCAGCTCCTGTGCTTATCCCGTAGGGATTTTATATATACAATATTACTATTTAATCCCTATCGGGATAACAAAAGAAAAGGGATTTGAAAGTTACAAATATTTAATCCCTATCGGGATAAAGAAAAAGGTTTATTTTACGTTATGCGAACAGCAAGCTGCTCGCATAACAAGAAAAGTTCATTTATTTGCAATCCTTTTATTTTACTCATACTTAAAAATCCTCTACCACTCTAATTTTGCAGCTAAAAATAAAGTTTTAATTTATTCCTCTCCAGATATATATCCACAAATATTTTTATCAAAAAAAAATAAATTGCTTGCATTATATAAAAAAAAGTATTAAATTAGTTTTGGTTTAAAAAAATGAGGAAAAAATATCTTGGCTTAAGTGATTAAGTTTTGGCTTTTGTTTAGCACCTAATCCTAAATGAAAAATAAAATGAGTAAATTTAAGCGGTTTGGCAAGATATAATAATAAATTGCTAATATAAAAAGCAATATTAAATGTCATTCCGTCACCAGATAAAGGAAGACCTTTATTTATATGGAGATAACATTATTTAACACAGTCATTCTGAACGAAGTGAAGAATCCAGAAAAATTTTTTAACCATTACTCTCTGGATTCTTCACTTCGTTCCTAATGAACCACTTTGGCTTTTTTGCACGTAACTATATGTATAGCTAATACTTATACAAGTCATACGATA
>CAZCLJ010000245.1:0-6778 GCA_964499465.1 uncultured Hyphomicrobiales bacterium | reverse complement strand
AATACAAATATAAGAAATTATTGTTAATATGTAAAGAATTTAATGAAACGATATAATATAATAATATTTTTTGAGAATCGTTAAAAAAACTGTAAATTACTATTTTCTTCGTTCTTACTTTTAGAACAATTATTAAATAACTTAAAATTTATTTTAATATTATGGCATTAATCAGAATCTGTTATAGTGGTATAAGCAATTTCTTATATCTAGCAAAAAGCGAACATTCTTTAAAGAATAAGTTGAAAATACTTTTCACTTTTATTAGAATTAATTTTAAATTTCTTTTCTTTTCAAAATTATTCAAACTTAAAAAAGAAAGAATATTCGGATTTAAGATTGATGCTTTTGATTATGAGATAATTAGGTTTTTATTTGAAGAAATATTTTTTAGAAATGAATATCGTTTTATATCAAAAAGAAAAAATCCAATAATTTTTGATTGCGGAGCAAATATTGGTTTTGCAACAATTTTCTTTAAATGGATATATCCCGAAAGTGAGATTTATGCTTTCGAACCAGATAAAAATACCTTTGAAATTCTAAAGAAAAATGTATTACAAAATAAATTAAAAAATGTGCATTTGTATAATAGTGCTATTTCCGATAAAAACGGCGAAATAGATTTTTTCATTGACCCAACTTGCCCCGGGTCTTTGATAATGAGCACGAAACAAGAAAGAATGCCTAAAGACAAAATAACTGTTGATTGCCTTTCATTGTCCACTTTTATTAAAAATAATAACCTTTCAAAAATTGATTATTTAAAAATGGATATTGAGGGGTCAGAGTTTGAGGTTATTCAAGATTTGAATATTAATAATCAATTAAAGAATGTTGAAAAATTTAGCATAGAATACCATCATAAGATTAGTGGACATAAATCTAAATTAAGCGAATTTCTCCAGATTTTCGAAAATAATGATTTTGAGTATCAAATTAACACAAGAAGTGTTCCGATTAATGCTGAAGGTATATTTCAAGATATGTTAATCTATTTTTACAGATAATAACTCAACTTTCCTAGTGTAATTATTTATTGAAAACCTGATAAACATTTCTTGTCATTCCGAAACGAAGTGAGGAATCTCAAGTTTCGTGGTAGCAATGACTTGTGAGATTTCTCACTTCGTTTCGAAATGACACAATATAATAAGTCTTTTAACGAATTACAACACTAGTAGATAAAATGAAGTAAATATAGAGTAGTAGTGCTTTATAAATAAAATAATATGTTTTTATCCTTAGGAAATACTTCATTAATTAATAGAACCTTTTAACAGCTCCCCTGCCCCCAGGGCTGATACGTTCTTTTATAGCCATACGATCAACAAGTTGATAGTATGGCTTTTGGCAATTTCTTTTTACTATTTAGAAAATAATTTATATTTTTATGCTACCTGTAAAATATTTTTACTTAATCAAATATTCTATTAATTGAGTTTTTATAATTATTTCTATAAAAATAAAATACTTAGAACTTATAGCCATACGATCAACAAGTTGATAGTATGGCTTCAAGAGAACGTATCAGCCCTGGGGTAAGGGGTGCTGTATTTATAGTCTTTTTTACCACTTTTGTTCTTTTCTATATTATTTATAAATTCAGAACTCAAGCCCCCATAACAAAAATAAAGGAGTTAGAAGATTTGCCTCGTAAAGAATGATTTCGCAGTTAGCAAATATTATCTTATTAGTCATTGGTCATTGGTCATTAGTCATTGGTCATTAGTTTGTAACTACTAATAACAAATGACGAATAACGAATGACCTATTGGAAATATTTACATTCAAATTTAATTTCTTATAATAAAAAATGCGAAACAACAAACTACGAGGCATTAGGAGTTCTGAAATTACTACACTAATTACTTTAAAAAAAAACTTTCCGAAATCAATTAAGTTTTCGGAAAGTTAATTAAATAAGAAATGAATTATTTATTTTACAATAACTAAACTTCTTGTTTCAGAATACGGACCTGAAAGCATTTTGCAATAATATGTTCCGGAACTAAAAGATTCAACTGGAATACTAAAAGTATATTTTCCGGGTTTTAGTGATTGAGCAACTGGTTTAGCAACTACTTGTCCTTCAGAATCGAATATTGTAATATCAGTCCAGCCCTCAAGTGCAACTGAAAATTCAAGATTTGCAGAAGATGTAACTGGATTCGGACTAATTGGAGCTAAACTATAAACACCACCAGTGCTGACAATTTTACGTAAATCATTTATACAAACTGGTTTCAATTCCAAGGAATTCGGTGTATTAGTTATAATAACACAAGACGACCCGAGTGCAGTAATTGTTTGTTTTAATTCTGAAAAACCGGTAGTATCACTTTGAGTTGGTAAAAATGTATTGAAAGAAAGATGGAATAAGTCGCCAGAACCAATGATGTAATTGGTTTGTGTTTTTCCTATTATATTAAACTTAATTTCACCGTTTTTATCATCAATAGTTAAATTGTCTATATTAAATTCATTGGAAATGCGGTCAGAAAGGCGAATATCTTCACGAATTACTTTCAGGAAACTACCCTTATAAGTAAGCACTACATCAAGTTCGTTGATTTGAGCGAGAGAAATATCTTCACCATCATCTAATCTAACAGTAGCACCGACTTTTTGTCCAATTACTGGGTTCTTTGAATCCAAAGGAATAAACATAGAAGTATTGCGTGTAAATTGCTCACCAATACCAGTTAATTTTGGTTCAGCAGAGATTTCAGGCATTTCTAAAGTCGAATTTCTTACAATTAAATCAGCAGTATGAGTACCAATAGAAAGAGGTTGGTATTTAATTACAATAGTTTTAGATTCACCTTCAAATAAAGTAAATCCTAAAGCATCATCAGGATTATCAAATGAGAAGTTTGCTTCTATTTGGCTAATAAGGATTTCAGTAACGTCTATAACGCCTGCACCAGTATTAGAAATTTCACAATTTATATAAGCAATATCATCAACACAGGTACGTGCATTTCCCCCGGTTGCAGAAATTCTTTGAGAATAACCGTTACCATTCCAGTTAGATGTTACATCAGCTTCAGCATCGCTAACACTTCTTAAACTTGCTGTATTTTGGTTTATATGGGTTGCAACAAATTGCGCTGGAAACTCTAAAGACTGTCCCTGCTGCAAAACGATTGGGAGGTTCAATCCAAGTTTGCTGTATTTGAATCCTTCTTCACCAAAATCAGCCCATACTGATGATATTGAATTTGCATTTGGAAGTGATGTGAAATCTGTTATTGTTAAAGAATCACCGAATTCCCAAGCTTCATTTGTAAAAATAATCAATTGTTCATTTGGATGCAGAACATCATCAACAATAGTTGTTCCAAAGTCGTAATCACTTGTTATTATTCTTGGGAGAATACCAATACCTCTTAACGTGGTTTCGGTTTCGCTTCCTGCAGTATTTTCAAAACGGAAAATCAACTCATGCACTCCAGTTTCGGTAGGATGGAATGTTACAGGGACATCTGCAGTACCACCTGCTGGTATAGTCATACTGTTAAATATTTCTCTGTCAAAAATAAATGCGTCGCCTTTATTGTTAGTACTAATTTGTAAACCAAATATTTTTACTTCATCGCTACCATTATTTTCTAAATGTATAACATTGTTTTCAGCTGGATATGGGTCGATTGGAAATGCAGGACGGCTAATTCTTTTACGACCCCAATCATAAGAATTGGAAATTAAATCAGACCTTATGCCTCTACCATTTAGTATTGAAATACTATCTATTCTGTCAGCATTATTAAAGAACAGAATTTGGTCAGGGTAATATATTTCATCAGTTGGAGTAAAGCTAACAATGTAATTATTAGTTACACCGGCTTTAATAATTAGTGGTTCATCTTCACTTATATCTGGTAAATTAGTAGTATAAACTCTTTTAGCAGGACCTGCGAAGCCAGTGATTACAAGGTCAGTACTTCCACCATTTTTAATATAAATATCTCTTTTAACTGTTTTGCCAACGGAAACATCGCCGAAGTTAGCATCACTAACTTCAATTGTTGGGTCTCCTACTTTGGCTTCTACAAGTGCTTTATATCCGAATATGCAGGTATCTCCAATTCCGACTGAATCTCGGAAACGAGATTGACTTGTTCTGGTTGCGGTAAAACGAACTGTGAAAGGAATAGAATCCCTTGGTTGAATAATAGTTGGCAAGCCGAAACCTAAAATTTCGAAGCCCTCGGTTCCAAATTTTAATTTTAACTCTTCAATGTAGACATCGCTTGTTTTACTTTCATTTATAGCCCAAAATGTTTTGTCAACGTGTTGTCCAACGTCAAGCAAACCATAATCAGCATAAACTGGTCTTATTGTAAATTTTGGAGCATAGAAATTGATAACCAATATAGTATCATTACCGCGTCTATCTGAAAAAGTTACAACCAAGCGTGCATCTTTTGTTGGGTCAATTACATTTGCTTCCCAGTCGGTTTCTTTATCTTCGCCCGGCATAAAGGTGGTATAAGAAAAAATGAAATTATTACTTAGCTCTTTATGGTAATAAATAATAGAAAGATTAGACCTATACTCTTCTTCATTTGGCAAATCAATAACATGACCATCAGCAATAACTCCGGCGCAATCCATTGTCCATGTAGGATATGGGCATACAGTATCTGGTTTTGTTAAATCGCCGAGGGCAACGCTTGTTGGAAAACCATAAGAATCATAATCAGAGAAACCATAAGCATAAGCACAGAATGGTTTATTAGCTCTTAAACGATAAACACCGTCTCCGTCAAGTTGAATCATCTTGCCGTTATATTTCTTACCATTTACTTCATAAGCGAATGGGTCGCCGGGATTTGCATCAAAAGAATTAATATTTCTCCATGTAACTCCGCTTCCCAGCACAGTGCCAAGTTGTAAGTCGTCTGGCATACTACCGTTCGGCTCAGCTTCATAAACGATATTTACATAATTCAATGGGAACCCAAATCCACCACGAATTCCGGGTGTGTTAAAAATAATATCTTTCTGAAATTGCTCAAGTGGAGTAAGAACAAGTTGGAATGGATCGCTTGATACTCCATCATCATCTTGTCCTGGATTAAACTGAGTTACGTTTATCGGTTTATCGCCAGAAATAACAACACTTCTTGGGTTACCATCATCAGAACGCATTTCTAAATAGCCAAGCCCCAGCACTCCTCCAACATTTGGAATAATTGCTATTTGTCTTCCATCTCTATAAATCTTTGTGTCTGGTTCTTTGGAAAATATTTTAATTAAAGAGTTGTTTTTTCTATCTTTCATTCTTGTAACAAAATAATCTCTTCCCCATGTATTTGTAGGTAATTCCATTTCTATAATAAAGTCGCAATAACCTTTATCACTAGGTATATAAGCGCAAAAATTACCGGATATAACTCCAACTGGTCTTGAAGCTATAATACGGCTACCGGATAAATCGGCAAATGCGCCATAACCGGGAACAAGTAAAACATCTCCACGATTCATTGAATATTCTTTTGATTCACCGGGTTTTAATCCGCCACGTGTTTGAGTTGATTCAGTTCCACCGAGAATGAATCGCACATGCGTGTTATCGTAGGCAGCAACTACACTTGTATAGCTTGGTAGCCACTGGGATATGTTTGTTGTCGGGTCGGCATAAGAAGCAACAAGATATTCTTTTCCTAATGCCTGGACTGGAAGAGCTAAGAAACCATCGCTTGTATGCTGGTAACGGGTTACTCCATAGCATATAATGGGGTCATCAGAATATATGTGGATAGCATAACCCTGATATACTCTTTCTTTATCGGGAGGTTGGTCATGTGATTTTTGATAACATTGCCCTTCGTTAGGATTTAGCTTAAATTCAATAATATCGTTTGCAATAGTCTTTTTGATTTGTTTAATGCTTTTACCTTCAATTTCTAAGGTTACATTTGTTTCGACACCGGAAGAAATATAAATTCTTAAGTCATTCCTTGCATTTTCAGTTTCCCAGCAAGGATGGAAAGTTATATAGAAATCTCTTCCAAGATTATTTGCACCGAGCATCTTCGGCAAATTCTTCTTTATTTCTTCTAAATCATAATTTGCTTTTAATACAGGCGATAAAAACAAAAAAAGAATTAAAAAAAATACTGTCGTAAATAGGATTTTATTTTTCATTTTATACCTTAATTTATTTATTATTTGTTATTGATTCTTTAAATATATTTCGCATTTAATTTGTATTTAATATAATACTTTTTACTTTATTGAAAACACAATTTAAGAAAAAATGTAACAAGAAAATAATAGAAAAATATTTTTTTTCATATTTTTTTCATTATTTTTTATTTAATAATTTCAATTTTGCAAAATAAAGGCATAATTACAGAACTCCTGCCTCCTCGTAGTTTTTTATTTCGCATATTTTATAATAAAAAGTTTAATATTTATATGAGTATTTCTAATAGGTTATTCGTCATTCGTCATTCGTAGTTACATACTAATAACCAATGACTAATGACCAATCACTAATAAAAGAATTTTTTACTTACTGCGAAATTATACTTTACGAAACAAATCTTATAACTCCTTTATTTTCGCCAAGGAATTAGGAGTACTGAAACAGGAAATGAAATAAATAACTCAACTTTCCTAGTAGATAAAATGAAGTAAATAATGAGTAGTTGTGCTTTATAAATAAAATAATATGTTTTTATCCTTAAAAAATACTTCATTAATCAATAGAACCTTTTAACACCTCCCCTGCCCCCTGACGTTACCCAAATAAATTTGGATATGT
>CAZCLJ010000244.1:0-6842 GCA_964499465.1 uncultured Hyphomicrobiales bacterium | reverse complement strand
TAAACTTGTTTATCGTATGACTTGTATAAGTATTAGCTATACATATATTTACGCGATATAAAAGCCAAAGTGGTTCATTAGGAACGAAGTGAAGAATCTCACAAGTAATTGCTACCACAGAGTTTGAGATTCTTCGCTTCGTTCAGAATGACAGACAAGCATATTTTATCATTAAAATCAACTTGGTATTAAATGTAGTAATTTGTTGGGAAATATTTATTAAGTATTAATTTTTACTTTATTATTTTAGTAATTGAGAAAGTGGGAATATTTCGAGTAAAGTGAAGAAGCAGAAAAAATTATTTTAATATTTTCAGGTAAGTGTTTACTAATAATTTTTTTTTAATTATCTAAGTATATAAAGATATATCATTTTTTTTGTAGAAAATTTAAAAAAGAAAGATATTCCTTAATTAATTTCAAACATTAACAATTAACAATTAACAATTAACAATTAACAATTAATAATTAATAATTAATAATTAATAATTAATAATTAATCACTTAACTCTGAGTCCTTTACCTGTTTTATTAATCAAACCCCTCTTTTTTAGTTCGGAGAAAGAAGCATCAAGAACTGCATTTAAGAAAGTGATACTTTTATTTGGAGAATAATCTTTAGAAATTTCTATAATTTCGTTCATAGTAACTTTAGGTGGGATTGTATCAAAATGGATTAACTCGCTAATACCCATAAGAATAAGAGTTCTGTCAATAATAGGAATACGGTTTAATTCCCAGTTTTTAGCATATTTGAGCATAAGTTCATTCGCATATTGTTTTTCCTGCATACAAAAACGAATAAGTTGTTTAGCAAATTCTACTTCATCTTTTTTCCAAACTATAGGAATATCACTTTCATACTCAAGAATTTCATCTGGAGTAAGCAGTTTATCAACTGGTATTTCTTCTTCTTCAAATTTAAATTCGCGAACAAAAATATGAGCAAACAAGAAATCAAGGGGCTCCTGAGAGACTTCATAAACTGTTAAGACCTGCATTACTTTTTCTCTTGCTAAATGTCGGTTGCCACGTATTTTTTTCGTTTTACTTAATGGAAATTTTTCTGTTGTTCCCAAACTATTATCCATTTTATTCCATTTTATTTAAAAATGATATATATATTTATGCAATTTAAAACATTTATAGTAAATAGAAAACACTTTTATTTTCAATTATTATCATTTTTCATTTTGATTATTCATTTTTTTTTTCAATATTGAGTTTTTAAATAAAATCAATGGGAAATTTATGATTTTAAATACAAAAGTAGAAGAAATAATGACAAGAGAAGTTTTCTCTGTCGAACTTGAAGATACAATACACAAAGCAGACGAAATCATTCGGGAAGAGAAGGTAAAGCAAGTCCCTGTTCTCGAAAATAATAAATTAATTGGCTTAATCACCGAGCGGACTTTAATGGAATATACATTAAGGCAACTCTACGATTTTGACGACGAATACGGAGAAATTGGTTATAATAAGATAAATGATTTCCAAGATGTAATGGCAAAAAATGTTAGAATAATATACCCTGAAGATAGTATGCACAAAGCTCTTGAGTTGATGTCAAAATATAAACTTGACTGCCTGCCTGTTGTTGACTGGCAGAATAATCTTGTTGGTATATTAACTTCTAATGATTTATTGCTCTTTTTTAGAAACAAACTGACATAAAAGTAATGTATTCAAATCTAAGCTCTGCTGCTGTTTTCGGAATATCTGCATTTCTTGTTGAAATTGAAACCCATTTAGACAACGGCTTACCTAATTTTATGATTGTAGGTCTGCCGGACTCAGCAGTAAAAGAATCGCGTGAAAGAGTAACCGCTGCTATTAAAAACTCTGATTTTATTTTCCCTGCAAAAAAGATTACTATTAACCTTGCTCCAGCTGACATACGCAAGGAAGGAAGCAGTTTCGATTTGCCAATTGCGCTCGGAGTACTTTGCGCTATGGGAATAATCGAAAATGATTCACTAAAAGATACAATTTTTCTTGGTGAATTGGCTCTTGACGGCTCACTGCGTCCCATTCACGGCGCCTTGTCAATCGCAGTTGAAGCAAAAAAGAATAATATTAAAAGAGTTTTGCTCCCGAAGCAAAATGCTGAAGAAGCCGCTCTTGTCGATGGGCTCGAAGTAATTCCTGTTGAAACTCTCGCCGAAGCCAATGCTTTTTTAAATAATGAAAAAAAAATTGACCCGCTTATTGTGGATATTAAATCATTATTCGAAGAAAATCAGAAAAATTATGCATTTAATTTTACAGATGTAAAAGGAAATGAAAACGTTAAGCGTTCACTGGAAGTTGCTGCTGCCGGCGGACATAACGTATTAATGATAGGACCTCCCGGCTCTGGAAAAACTATGCTTGCAAGACGCTTGCCCACTATTCTGCCTCCACTGTCGCTTGAAGAAGCATTGGAGACAACTAAAATTCATTCTGTTTCCGGACTGCTGTCCCAAAACGAAGCACTATTAACAATCAGGCCTTTCCGCGACCCACACCACACAATTTCTGATGCAGCTCTCGTTGGTGGTGGTATGAACAAAATCCGTCCCGGCGAAATATCGCTTGCTCATCACGGAATTCTTTTTCTTGACGAACTGCCGGAATTTGCCAGAAATGTTCTCGAAGTTATGAGGCAGCCACTTGAGAACAGAAAAATAACTATTTCCCGCACTAAACTTACTGTTGAGTATCCGGCTAATTTTATGCTGGTTTGCTCAATGAATCCCTGCCCCTGCGGTAATTTTGGCAATCCGGTTAAAGAGTGTTCCTGCACTTCTACTCAAATCCAAAGGTATTTATCTAAAATATCTGGTCCGCTGCTCGACAGAATTGATATTCACATTGAAGTGCCGGCGGTAAAATATCAGGATATGACTTCTGTTAAACCGGGTGAATCTTCTGAAATGATTAGGGAAAGAGTAATTAAAGCAAGGAAAATTCAGGAAGAGCGGTTTAAAAATATTAAAGAAGTTTATAAAAATTCTGATATGGGCTCAAAGGAAATCAGAAAGTTTTGCCAACTTGGGGCCGATTCACAGGCAATAATGAAAAACGCAATGGACAAACTCGGTTTTACTGCCAGAACTTTCGACAGAATTCAAAAAGTAGCAAGAACTATAGCTGACTTATCCGCATCTGAAAACATAAAGCCAGAGCATATTTCAGAAGCCATTCAATACAGGAGTTTAGACAGGCAATACTGGAAGAATTAGCTAAAGACTATAATTAGAGCAAATGGGCTTGCCCGTTTGGGTTAAAAATCTAAAGCACAGAACTCCTGAATCCATAACGAAAATAAAGGAGTTAGTAGATTTGCCTCGAAAATAACAATTACGCAAATTATACAGAAAAGGTGTCATTCCGAACCCCAGATAAAGGAAGACCTTTATTTTAATGGAGATGACATAAGATAAAGATGTCCTACATCTTGCAGATGTAGGACATCTGGTTTAAGAAGTTTTGTAGAGTAAACGCAAAGATGTAATGGGCAACGAAATGAGGAATCTCAAACTCTGTAGTAGCAATGACTTGAGAGATTTCTCGCTTCGTTTACCAATTACATCTTTTCTCAGTCATACCATCATCAAGCTGTTCGCATGACATTTATCTCCAGTCATACTATCAACTTGTTGCTCGTATGACTTTAGCTTTTTAAATTTCATTTATAACTACTAATTTCCCATTTTCGCGTAATTTCTCTGCAATCATACTTATAATTTTTTTCCTTGGAATTAAGCCGCGCTGCTTGTAACTAATATTTGAATTAGCCGGATTTTGAGCCAATCCGACAAAAAAGTTAACTTTATCGGCAAGCAACAGAAAATCGTAAAGCTTGGTAACTGGATTGTCGTCATCCATTTTTTCGCGGTCTTCGTCCAATACGTTAAAAAGCTGATTCAATGTAACCAATCCTTCAGTAACAAGATTGATTCCTTCGATCTTTGAAGCCGGTGGAGTAACGCCATCGGAGCAAGAATCATCAATTTTCACAACGCGTCCCAATTCATCAGCAACGATGCGGGCGGTTGTAGCTCCAGACACAATTTTTAATCCTCTTTGGTTTATGAAATATGAAACAACTTCGTGATTCCTTTCCTGCAGCAATGGAGGTCCGGCAAGAACATTAACAACTACTCCCAAACGGGTTGATGCCAGAACAACAGAAGAATCATCGTAATTTTTTCTGCCGTTGATTTCAAAAGCATTTCTATACAATAATGCAGGAATTTCAGAAGGTACAGTGTTTTTATTAAGCAAATTTTTTATATACTTATTAACATTTTCAATGCCCCAGCCGAGATTATAGTTAAATCCCATTCCAGATTGAGTTATCCCATCACTCATCAATAAGATTGCTTCTCTTTTTTTAAGATAACAATTAGCTTCGGCAATAATTGCATTATTTTCGTTATACTTTCTTTGCGAGAGAATAGTTGAATACCCTTTTGTAATGTAAATTGGCTCTGGCATATCATAAGAAAGGATAGAAGCGTATCCGTCAGACTGAATTCTAAGCACAGAAAACACCGCATAAGGCAAATCTTTTTCAATAGCATCCATCATCGTTCTGACAACAGACGAGACAGCTGCTCTCATCGAAAAACCGCGGTTAATCAATTCCTGTAATCTACTGACGCACATCGTTGCAGCAATATTTGCCTTTACTCCGCTTCCTATTCCGTCACTTAGAATCACAAGAGTAGAAGAATCGTTACGGGTAACAGAAAAAACATCACCGCAAGGTTTAATCGGGTTCTTTGATACTTGCTTTGCATCAACTTCTATATGTAAATAATCCATAATCAGCTCATTCAATATTTTGCATAACTCCTTTTATCCTGATTTTTTTTATCTTCCGAAATGTCCATTAAGCTACTGACAAGTTCTTCACCCCTTGCAGTGCTTTCGCCTAATAGTTTAGCAATTTTCTGCGCCATATCAATTTGATGTTCTAATAATTCATTTGCTTTCATTATAGTATTTCTTTTAATTTCATCAAGTTTTGTTTTATTTAAAATTGTGTTAGTTAAATTAACAAAAATACCAACATATTTCTTTTCATTTTTTAAAGTATAAGTAATTTCCTGACAGATTAAATTGTATCGTTCGTGCTTTGTAGTAGTATCATAAACATCAAATTCGCCGGTCGCAACCTTTACAAAAGGTTCAGGATCCATCAATAAACTGATAGGTTTGCCAATGTATGAATTAGAACACATAAACATATTCCTAAAAGCTGAATTTAAATTGATTATTTCATATTTATCGTTCAGCATCACAATTCCGTTAGGGCTGTTTTCAATTATTTTATCAGTTTCTAATTTAGTTTTTTTCCTCATCCAAGGCACACACATTTCCACTTCAGCCATCCCACATAAAACAGCAATAGCTTTATCTTTGCACGATGGGTAGCCGCAAGAAGTGCAATCAAGGCGGTCTTCAGGATTAGCTTTTCCAATTTTATCTAAAACAGTTAGTATATCATCTTCTGAAAACTTAGGAATAAAGATTGCTTCTTCATTTGAAAAGTGAGCCATCATATTGACTTCGGGGAGTTCAACCTGTTGATTATTAATTGCTTCTTTTGAATATTCGGCAACTCTTCTTTTCCTTTCATAAATTGATTCTTCAGTTGCACTTGCAGGACCATTAATGCAACCATATTTACAAAATAGTGGCTCAACCAAGAGTTTGTTTCTTTTGATTGATATATCATTTGTAATTTCAACAATTTCATCATAGCCGGAAACAGAAAAATTATTATCTGATAGCATATTTGGTTTTATGTCGCAGTTTTCATAAAGTCCTCCGCTTAAAGGAAAAAGCCGTTCCGCTCTGCTTGAAGACAAATCATATCCACTATCTTCATATTCTGATAAATCAATTTCCTGTTCTGTCATCCAGTCGTTTAGCTCCTGAAATGTAAGAACGCTATGAATATTTTCACTATTAAACAATCTTTCTGCCTCCTGCTTTTTTGCAATACAAGGACCAATAAATACATTTGCAACATCTAAACCGAAATATTTCTTATTGATTTTTGCTGTTGCAACCATTGGAGAGCATACATTTGCTAAATTCTTAATTAAATCTGGTCTATACTTTTCAATATAATTAACGAAAGCCGGACAGCTTGATGAAAGAACAGCATTGGATTGATTATCGTAAATATTTTTTGTGTTTTTCGATATGCTTTCAACTGTAATTGCTGCTTCTACAATAAAAGTAAACCCTAATTTCCTTAGGACAGATGGGATTTTTTTTGCCTTCCAGCCATCATAAACAGAAACAATAGAAGGTGCAATTATTGCGGCAGTTCTCTTTCCGGTTCTTAGCAATTCTTTTACTTTTTCAGTATCATTTCTGTAAGTTTTTGCACCTTGAGGACATTCTCTAATGCAGGTGCCGCATACGATACATCTATCTGCCTGAACTTGCGCCTGCCCGTCTTTCATTTTAATTGCTTTTACCGGGCAGACCCTTACGCATCTGTTGCAGTCGAGGCATTTCGCTTTATTTGTAAATACAATTGGTTCCCTTTTGGCAATTTCTGATTCCATTTTATATCTCCGTGCTGATTATCTGCTATATATTTTCATTTTTATAAAATTTTTTCTATTAATCTTATACAATATAATATTAAGAATTATGAAAAGCAAACTAATATTTATGTTTGTTTTATTACGGGGAGTTCTAAAAATTTATATTCTTTCTGTTATTTTTAAGTTCAGAAAAACAAAGACCGTTATTTTAAAAGAGATGACATCACTTAATACAGTCATTCTGAGGCGAATATAAACGAAGACGTTTACTTTTGAGAAAATGAA
>CAZCLJ010000243.1:0-6950 GCA_964499465.1 uncultured Hyphomicrobiales bacterium | reverse complement strand
TCTAATCTATCTAAACCTTCTAATCTATCTAAACTTTCTAATCTATCTAAACCTTTTTCTTTGGGCTGACTTAATTAATAATTCCTATATATCTCATCCATATTGACTTTTCCAAATTTGGAATTTATATATCTTGATTTTATATTGTTCATAGAATCGGTAAATTCATCATTACGAACACCGAATTTCATTGAATACCATGCCTCAAGGAATGCTGATAATCTGTCTGCTGCCTTAATTACCTCGCCATCCATCGGATTGAACTGATTTTCGTTGAATTTTTCATTCAAATCATCGACAGACAAATTCTCAATAGTTTTTTCATTTGAATAAATCTTATTTTTAAATTCTTCTTGAGTGAAATACTTGATTTCATCTTTCATATTATCTTCAAGCAAAGGATAAAGCTCGTTTTCAGCAAGAGATTGCTCAATTTCTTTAATAAGCGATTCAAATTCTTTGGAAAAATTCTTTACTGGTGAAATTATGTCGCGGGTTGCTATTTCAGGTATGTCGTGAAATATTCCGCCAAAGAAACTGTTGTAAAGACGGCGGGGACAGCTTTTATTTTCAAGAGCAAGGAAATAGGACATAATAGCAACAAACATTGAATGACCCAGAACAGACGTTTTTGGAAGACGTGGAAGCTGCTGCCAGCGTATTTGAAAACGCAACTGACCGCATAAATCCACGAAATCTGCTATTGATTGCTTGGACATCAATTTTCGTATCCCAATAAATTCCAAATAAGTATCCAATTCAGTTAAAAACTCTTTTTCTGTTTCAATAATTTGATAGCCACCCGGATTTGCAAACTTCACTATTTGAAATTCCCAGTAGCTTGCGTATTTATGGGCGGCATTCAGTATGTTTCTTGTTGCTTCATCAAGGAAACTGTCTTCGTAGAGAAAATCCCAAAGTTCTTTTTTTATTTCTTCATCTGTAAAAAAAGGGGAGAGGTTGTCAAAGACCCAGCGGTTCATTTTTTTGTAAATTTCCTTATAATCCTGCTTGATTTTATAGTAAATCGGGGATTTTATATCAGAAATTACAATTCTGCGAAGAAGTTCGTAAATACTGCCCTTAATTAGCATCAGCCAGTTAACTTCTTTGCCCTGCTTTTCTTCGTATTTGCCGATGCAGTATGCAATTATAACTTTATGGGCATGCTTATCCATTTCTATTAAATCAACGGGTCTGATTTTGTCATTCCACCTTTGAATGAAAAATGCCTTAAATATTTCATTAATGAGAGAGTTTGTTAATATCATTTCTTTTTTTTGAAATAAAATTCAGAAATAAAATTCTTTTATAATATCAAATATTTCATTAAATTAATAATTAATTTTTAATTAGAAAAGAAATAAAATGACAAATTCGATAGACGCAGCCATAAAGATAGTTCAGGAACTAAACCCAGGTGCCAAATTGGTTGAGCATCGCAATCAGATTTCGCTCACTATTCCCAGAGAAAAGCTCATTGAAACAGCAAGGAAACTAAAGGAAAGTGAAGAAACCTGCTTCGATACTTTGACTGACGTAACTGCAATTGACTGGTATAAGGAAACTCCCCGCTTTGAAGTTGTATATTTTCTTTGGAGCAATAAATATAAAAGCCGAATTCGTTTGAAAGTTCCTTTGGAAGAAAAAGATTTGAAATGCCCAACTTTAGTGCAGGTGTGGGAAAGTGCAAATTGGTATGAGCGTGAAACCTATGATATGTATGGGATAAAGTTTGAAGGACACCCAAACTTGCGCAGATTTTATATGCCCGAAGATTTCACCGACCCCGAAACAGGTGAAGCACTACATCCTTTAAGAAAAGATTTTCCTCTTATGGGTATTCCGGGCTCTTTGCCTTTGCCTCCATATCCGGAAAGAGACGGAGAATTAGAAGATAAGTAAAGATATGTTCCTTAAAATTATAAAAGCTGAATATATAAATGATTATTGTATAAAGGTATTTTTTCACTCATTCCCAAGTTGCACTTGGGAATGTAAATTTCACAAAAGCTATGCTTTAACTCTTTATTTATAAAAAAATACGAAGCACAGTTTGCAAAGAAATCTTCCTTCTCAAGTGCAACTTGGGAAGGAGTAAAAAATTAATTATGATACTTAAAATTATAAAAGCTGAATATATAAATGATTATTGTATAAAGGTATTATTTAACGACGGTTTGGAAAAAATTATTGATTTAAAGAATGAATTATATGGAACCGTGTTTGAGCCACTTAAAGAATTAAATATATTTAAGAATTTTCATATTAATTGCAACACTATTTCCTGGCAAAACGGAGCCGACTTTGCACCAGAATATTTATATGAGTTGTAGAAAAATTTTATAATATAATAAGTATTTATTAGTCAATAATATAGTTATATGTTTTATTAAATAATTAAGAAAAAAATGGAATTAATACTTCCTCAAACAATAGAGCAAAAGGTAGCAAACGCTGCCAGAATATTAGGTTTCCAAAAACAGGAAATTATTCAAAGGGCATTATTGTATTATTTGGATTCAATTAATTCCCAACTGGAAATACAAAAAGAGTTTGAATGTTGGGATAAATTAAGTGATGAAGCATTAGAAATATGTGAAAAAGTTTATTAGAAAATGATATTTGATTGGGATAAAAATAAAGCAAAAACTAATCTGATTAAGCACGGTATTAGTTTTGAAGAAGCACAAACTGTGTTTTTTGATAAGTATGAAACAATTAGAATCATAAGTGCAAAATTAGCAACAAATAAAGAAAGAAAAGAATATGAAGAATAATAATTTAATTAACGAAAACGAAGAGATGCTTGCTGAATATGATTTAGATTTTTCAAAATCAAAACCAAATAAATATGCAGCTATTTTAAAAGAGCAAGAGCGTTTGGTAAAACTTGAACCAGATGTTTTTATTGTTTTTAATTCTTCGGAAAAAGTCAATAACACTTAAAAATCGCAATTTATGTTTATTTAAAAAAAATTGTAATAAATTATGCCAAAGCTTTATGAATATTTAGGAATTGTAATTTTCTTTTGGTCAGATGAACATGAACCAATACATGTCCATGGAAGGTATCAGGGCGCAGAAATCAAAGCTGAATTTATTGTTGAAGATGGTGAAATTAAAGAAATTTATTTTAAAAATGTTCAGGGAAAAAAGAGATTTGATAAAAATAAAAGAAAAGATTTTGAAAGTTTTATTACTCATTATTCCAAACAAATAGTAAAAAAATGGATTGATTACTTTGTCTGGAAAAAAGATATTGAACCAAAAACAATAACGAGGAAAATAAAATGAAATCTATTAAAATTATAAATGCTATGTATTTAGGAGAATACAAAATTTTGCTCACTTTTAATGATAACCATACTAGAATTATTGATTTTTCTGATTTACTAAATTCTTCACCTTATAAAAATGAAAGAAAGTTTATAAATATAGAATTATTTCAACAATTTAAATTAGAATTAGGTGATTTAATTTGGAATGATTACGATATGTGCTTTCAAGCCAAGAATTTAAGAAAAGGTATATTGAGGAAATAGAATTTTTTATCAAATTTGTTAATCTCATATTCGAAAGATGAATTAGAAAAGTAGTTTTTTAAATTATTTATAATTACTTAAATCAGCTATGAATTATGTTTTATCAAATCATGCAAAAGAAAAAATATTAAAAAGAAGTATAAGCATTGAATTAATTGAAGAAGTATTACAAAGTCCAAATCAGGTTTTGTTAGAAGATGGAATAAAGATATATCAATCCATTATTTTTCAAAATGATTCAAAATATCTATTAAGGGTTTTTGTGAATGATAACAAAATCCCGAACACAATAATTACTGTATATTTAACAAATAAGATTTCAAAATATTATAAGGAATTCAATGAAAATTAGATATGATAAAGAAGTTGATGTAATTAACTTTCAATTTAGTGAAAATGAAATTTTTGAAACTGATGAAGAAAAGCCCGGTTTAATAATTGATTATGATAAAAATGGTTATATCGTGGAAATTGAAGTACTTAATGCATCAAAGCATCTGCAGAAGCCAATGAAAGTAGAATATGAATTTGTGTAAATAAATATTCATTATCTTCCTTCCCAAGTGCAACTTGTGAAGTAGTAAAAACAATTCCTCATTTTGTAACTATTCTATTTGTATTTGTGTCATAAAGATAACAAATATATTATAGGAAAAAATATGAAAAATTACTTACTTATCGTTCTGGTTTGCATAGTATCTCTTTTTGTAAGTTCTTATGCTAAAGATGATTACAAAACCATTTTTGTTTGCGATTCACTTTCTAATCCTATTTGTGATGCTTATATTGAGATAGAACAACCATTTTGGGGCAATACTGTTTATACCGGAGTTACAGATAATTACGGTGAATGTAAAATTGAACGGGATTTGCCAATAAATAAATATGGTATTGTTATTAGACATTCTGATTATAACCAATTTGAAGGAGTACTTAATCTTTATGAAAATAAAGAAATATTTACTTTTAAAATGGATACTTGCTATGAATATTGTATTTTAGAAGGAAAAATTGAAATAAATTTTTCAATTGAAAAACAAGATTTCGGCAAGGAATCTGTTTTACATATAAATACACCAAAAATATTTGGTGATGTTAGTGTTTCACATTTTAAATATGATTCAACTGGAAATTATCAGTTAAAACTACCACCAGGTTTTTATGAAATAAAATTTTCTTGTTCAATTGTAAAGCCCACTGAAAATGGTTTTTTATTGAAATTCAACTATTATAGTGATTTTTTCAACAAATTAAGCATTGATTTTAGAAAAGAAAAATATTTGTATAAAGATGTTATTATAAACAAAGAAATATCCTTTTACCATGAAAGTTGTTATTTTTTTGACTACTCAAAATTCAACAGCTTTTTTGACCGTTTGCAATACGAACCCGGAGTTTTAAGAACTGAATAAGCAGTAATAATCAATAGTTGTGTAATTGTTTCGTTAATAATCCAAGAGAGAATAATAAAGGGAAAAAATAAAAAAATTAAAATATGAAAAGACGTAATTTTATCAAAAGTATAGCATTAGCTTCAGTTGTAGGCAGTAATTTTTTTGGTTTAAACCAAAAGCTATTTGCACAAAACAAAGAATATGAGATTTCCGATTCTTCTGTAAAAATCTTTTATAAACTCATTAGCAGAGCAAAAAAAGAGAATTGGAAGAAAATGAATATCAACGATTTGAATATTCAAATTGCACAGGAGTTTTTAAATTCTCAATATGTTGGTGGAACTCTTGAAGGTAAAGGTGCAGAAATTTGTAGAGCTGATTTTACTGGATTAGACTGCGTTACTTTCGTTGAAAACTCATTAGCCCTTTCACGTGCTATAAAAAAGGAAAAATATAGTGTTGCTGATTTTTTTGATGAGCTGATTTTTATCCGCTATAGAAATGGACAGATGACAGATTACGCTTCTCGCCTGCATTACACTTCTTATTGGATTTCAGATAATCTTAAAAAAGGAGTATTTAAAGACATAACAAAAGATATTGGTGGAACTGCCCTTAAGTTCAATATTAATTTTATGTCTTCTAATCCCAAATATTACAAAGCATTAGAGCTCGATAGCACTTTAATTCCAAAAATTGCTGAAATTGAAAAAGCGATTAATGAACAAACATTCTATTTTATTGAAAAAAAATCAATTAAGAAAATTGAATATTTAATTAATAATGGTGATATAATTTGTTTTACAACGAATAAGGAAGGATTGGATTTTGCTCACTTAGGTTTTGCTTATGTGGAGAAAAACAAGTCGCCACGCTTGTTCCACGCATCATCAAAACAAAAGAAAGTTGTAATTGACACTAGCATTAGTGAATATATCAATACTGTTTCAAGCGATACGGGCATAGTTGTAGTCAGGGGAAATTCGATATAAGTTTTTTTAAATTCTTTACTTTGTGCAATAATTCATTGAAAAAGAGATTTTAACTGCTTGTTTGGGAATAGCATTATAAATTCAGTAGCTTTGTAGGTAGTGTCAAGTGTCAAAAGAAAGGGTATTTTTGACACTATGACAGAAAATAATTATTAATTGTTAATTATTAATTATTAATTATTAAAGAGTTATTAAGTTATTGGGTTATTAGGTTATTAGGTTATTAGGAAAAGAAAAAACCAATAACAATTAACAATTAATAATTACTGCTGGGGACTTGCTCTTAAAACTTAAAAGAAAAGCAGAGAAAAGTAAGAATTATTTTGTTAAATATAAATAATTTTTGTAAATTTTGTTGAAGGATAGTTGAGATTTGCAAAATATGTTCTATAAATGATAAAACTTTTATTTGATTGGGATAAAGAAAAAGCAGAGAAAATATTTCAAAGCATAATGTATCTTTTGAAGAGGCAATGACGGTTTTGAATGATGAATTTGCTGCATATTTATATGACGATTTTCATTCTTTTAAAGAAGAAAGATTTTTAATGATTGGCTATTCCTACAAAAACAATTTACTTTTCGTTTCTTTTACTGAAAGAAATGGAATAATTAGAATAATAAGTTCCAGAAAAGCAACTAAAAATGAAAGAAAAAAACATGAAGAAAATAAAGGAAAATATTGATTTGAATGAGCAGGATTTGTTGCCTGAATATGACATTGATTATTCAAAAGTTAAAAGAAATCCATACTACAGGAAAAACCGAACTTTTGTTGAAATTGATGAAGATATAGTAAAAGTATTCAAAAATCCTAATGATATTAATAAAGTTTTAAAAGCTATAGTCAATTCCCTTCCAAAGAATTCAGTTGCTTTGTAGGTTTGGTAGTGTCAAGTGTCAAAAGAAAGGGATTTTTTGACACTATGGCAGAAAATAATTATTAATGATTAATGATTAATGATTAATGATTTTTTCCTATTCTTCCTAATAACCCAATAACCTAATAACCTAATAAC
>CAZCLJ010000242.1:0-7050 GCA_964499465.1 uncultured Hyphomicrobiales bacterium | reverse complement strand
TAAAACATGCAGGATTTATTTTAATAAATAAATCATCAAAATAAACATACCAGTTTCCAACATCGCGGAATTGAACAGCTTTTTAAAGAAAAACAAAATATACTTCAGCAGACTATTTTAGCCGAAAGCATAGCAGGAGACACAACTGTTGGCCATACAACGGCTTACTCTCTGGCAGCAGAATCACTTGCTAATAAAAAAGTATCCGATGAACTTTCTATAGCCCGCACTATTGCCAACGAATTAGAAAGAATTGCGGTTCACATTGGTGATATGGCTGCACTTTGCGGAGATGTTGCCTACCAGTTTGGGCAAGTCACCTGCGAAGCATTGAGAACAATAATTATAAATACTACACAGTTTTGGTGTGGGAACCGTTTGGGTAAAGGACTTATTCGCCCGGCTGGTTGCAATTATCAGCTTACCGTTAATGCTGTTAATGAAATAAAGAAAAATATTCTGGAGGTTGAAGAACGTTTCCTGCAAGTTACAGATAGAATTTTCACTTTACCCAGCGTCCTCGCAAGGTTTGAGCTAATCGGCATTGTTACCAAAAAGCAGGCAGAAATGATTGGAGCAGTTGGCATAGTAGCACGCAGCTCCGGATTAGAAAGAGATATTCGCCGCTCTCATCAATATTTGCATTATGAAAAGCTCAGCTACGAACCAGTTGTTTTAACGAAAGGCGATGTGCTGGCAAGGGCTTTATTGCGTAAGAACGAGTTCGCTAAGTCTGTAAAATTAATTAAAGATTTATTGTCTAATATCAATGAAATTACAAACTTTTCTAAACCGGATTACAACTTGAAATTTGAACCATTATCGGTTGCAATTTCCTTGGTAGAGGGCTGGCGAGGTGAGATTTGCCATTGCGCAGTAACAGATGAGAATGGAAATTTGCAGCATTACAAAGTAAAAGACCCGTCTTTGCATAACTGGCTTGCCCTTGCTCTGGCAGTGAGAGAGCAGGAAATATCCGATTTTCCATTATGCAACAAAAGTTTTAACTTATCTTATTCCGGAAATGATTTATAGAAAATATGAATATACTTAAAACTATAGCAGAACTACTTCCAACAAAGGAAATTAAGATTTTTAGCAGACATGGAAAGCAATTCGTTCCAAATTTGCAAACGGCAGAATTGACTTCTTTGTTCAGAGGCAGACCAGTCATTAGCAATGGACTAAGCGATGAGGCAAAAGATGCTTTAGTTCAGCTTTGCCCACTCGAAGCAATAAGCAAATCACCTTTTGGTATTGACTTGGGGAAATGCAATTTTTGCAAGGAATGTGCTTTTGCTTTTCCGGATAAAATTAAATTTACAAATGATTATAAAATTGCAACAAACGTCCGCGAAAACCTTTTTATAAGCGAAGGTGAAGACAAACCGATTGAAATAAATAAATCATTAATTAGAAAAGAAATAGCTACATTTTTCAAAAATTCTTTAAAGCTACGGCACGTTGCAGCCGGCGGCGATATGGCTTGCGATATGGAAATGAACGCCATAGGAAACGTAAACTTCGATATTGGCCGCTATGGGATTGAATTTGTTGCTTCACCTCGCCATGCTGATGGAATTTTAATTACCGGTCCTATTTCTCAAAATATGGCTGAAGCATTGCAAATATGCTATGATGCTGCCCCCCCGCCAAAAGTCATTATTTTAGCCGGAACAGATGCAATAAGTTCTGGAATTTATAAAGGAAGCAAAGCATTAGACCGTAGTTTCCTTGAAAAAGAGCCAATAGACCTTTACCTTCCCGGAAATCCTCCGCATCCTTTAACGATAATAAATGGTTTGCTCGGTCTGACGAGAAAAGAAAAGTAGCTTTTTTCTGGATTAAGAATATTAATAAAGTTACGAAAATCGCAGGTTTTATACAAAGTTGCTTTTAATAATAAAATATGTTTATTTGTCATTCCGAACCCCCTTATAAAAGAAGACTTTTATTTAAATAGTGATGACATAAGGTTTAGAAGATTAGAAGGTTTAGAAAGTTTAGATTTATTTGAACTTTTGCAAAGTTAAGAAACTTTACAAAAGTTTATATCAGTTAAAAGCAATTGTATTCACCCTTGACAGAGTTTATTTTTCTTTCAACTCCGTAGGAGTATCCTATTTGTAGAAATAATTATGAAAAAAAAGAAAAGCAACGTAGTTGCGACCTATCTTTACTACAAACAGAACACTCCTACGGAGTTTTGCAAACTCAAAATACTTTTTCTACAAACAGTAAGCAACTACGTTGCTTTTTCTTGCACTTTGCGAAAGTTTCTTAACTTTCGTAAAGTTTTGCAGAATAAAAGTAAAGATGTCATTGGTAACAAAGTGAGGAATCTCAAGTTTCGTGGTAGCAATGACTTGTGAGATTTCTCTCTACTCCTCGAAATGATACTAGCAAGAAATTATCAAATCTTTTTCAATCTTTCAATTTCAGCAGCTATTTCATTAATAACATCTTCATTTTTTATTTTGTCATCAATACTATAAACCAGAAACACTTTACCACCATATTTTTCAGTAAAGTCATCAAAACTTGCTTTCATTCTTTCAGAAGGTGAGTAATTTCCAAAATTAGCTTTTGAAGTAACCGGCTTGATTTGTATTCCGAATGCTTTTTCATTAACAAATCCAAGGTAATCAATATCGCCAGCGTGGTCAAGTTCTGGGTCGCTTTGAGTAAATTTAACATCTTTAAATTTTTTAGCGAGATTATCTTCAATTACAGATTTTTCCCTGATGAATCCGTCATAAGTTCTATTTAAAGTAAGATTGTAAATATAATCAATGCAATCTTGAAGAGTTAACTGATTAAATGCTTCTGTCCACTCTGGAATAACAACATCTTTAATTTTCGTATAAAGCCGTTCACCTAATTCTTCCAAAACTTCTTTGGTTATTTTAACTCTACCAGACAAATGATAATTTTGACAAACAAAACTCAAAAATTTATCATTTTTTCTATATCTTTTTGAATGCTGCTTTTTAATTAATTTTCTCATATAATTCTGCAATTAAAATAACTTTAGCTTAGTTGATTTAACACCTTGTATAAAGAGTATAATTGAATAATTAATCAAGATATTTAAAACTTAAATTTAGACGACTTTTCTTTAAAAGTAAATCTAAGGAGAAAATGTTGTTAATTTCTACCCCTAAAGGAGTTAAGTAAACTTTATCATAACTTGTTTTAGTTTTTATTCTTTCAACCATTCCTAATTCATTGCACCAATTGCAAACGAAATTAAGAAATTCAAACATAGTACGAAATTTGTAATTTACGCCAAAAAGACTGTTTACCAATTCAAGTTTACTATTATCGAAAATCTTAAAATTTGGCACCCATTCACCATTAGTTACTTCAATAAACCTAAGGAACCAATATATGCTTACTTTATGAGGAGTCCATTTTCCATTTGTAATAATTCTTAATAATATTCTTTTTTGTTCATTAGTTAAACCAACAGAAGATAATCTATTTGTATGTGTTATTTCAGGATTAAAGCTACTGATGTAATCAAATCCATCTTTAGTTATAACATAGTTTTCATTTCTCTTTTCAAGCATTTCAAAATCTAATGCTAATTGCAAATAACATCTGAAATTTGTAGAATTATAAGATTTGAAATAAGAAGAAATTTCCTCTTTGGTTAAAATTTGTTTGTTAAAATCTTTAAAAGGTTTAACTATTTTATTTATCCACCTTAAAAAGCATATTGTATAATTTACTGGTTTGGGTAAAGATAATCCAAAACTTAAACTTAAACGATTTATTGTTTTAGCATAAAGTTCCTTAATATATTCAACAGAGTAAGAATGAAGTTGAATATTATTTTTTTCTGCAAATTTAGATATAATTGGGAGAAAATCTAACTTTGTCTCGTTAGCATATAATAGACAATATTCTGTTTCTCTATTAAAACTTATATTTTTATAATTTAAAATCTGATTAAAGCAGTAATCTCTTTTACTTTTGGAATTCAGTGTTGTTTCTAATTCAACAACAAGGAGTTTGTTTTGAAAATTTTCAAGAATAAAGTCAATTCTTCCATAATCAGTTGATATTTCCTGACCAACTTTGGAGGCAATTTGAAAATCTAGAATTTTAGATAAATATTCAAGATTTTGCATCAAAGTCCATTGAACAAGTTTTTCATTCATATATTATTTATATTAATCTTTTAACTGCCAATAAGGTGGCGAAGTTATGACTAAATGCACTGAACTGTCTTTAATTTCTGGAATATACCTGCTATCGCCATTTATTATTGTATGTTTTGTATTCATTTATTAATCTGTTTATAATAATGTTGCAAAATCACGAATTTTATTCTTTCAAGTATAGTGTTTAGCTGAATGACTTAATATCTTATGTCATTGCAATTCGAAGTGCAACAGAAAAACTTTTTAATCAATTTATTTATATTTATCAATATCTTTTTGAGGAATCAGGATAGAGACTTTAGAAGGAATAAGTCCTGCAGCATATTGATGCTTAAGATTTGTTAAAGCAGTGTTATCAATAACCGTGTCTGGCTTAAGAATAAGTAATCTGTTTTTTGTAACAACACTATGAGTAATCTTCATACCAGGTTCTAATTGGTCAATTGTAATATCAAATTCAATCATTTTTTTGGAAGACGATGATAAATCAAATCCTTTGTCTTCAGTTGTATTCTCTTTTAATATATCTTCTTCCTTATCAATTGAATCAGAAAAATTGATGAATAATTCTTTGTCAATATAATGTATATCAAGGGTTTTATCTTCTATAATAACATCTTTAATAGATTTTTTCCGAATAACATCATTAAAAGCATTAAAAATATCTAAATCGAACCAACTTCCTTTCCTGTATAAGAATTTCAAAGTTTCGCTCTGCCTTGCTTTTGTTTCTGCGAAAGTTTGAGATGCTTTTCCAGTGAGTAGAAACTGATTAAGAGAATCATACTTCAACCGATAAATACCATTGTGATACATTTTGGCTAATGCAATAATTTGGGCTTCTTTTCTTATTTCGTTTCCTGAAAGTTTATTCGGAAAACCAGTTCCATCAATGTGTTCCCAAAGATGAGAAATAATAGTAATATGTTCTTTAAATTCATCA
This sequence comes from uncultured Hyphomicrobiales bacterium, assembly GCA_964499465.1. Lineage (GTDB taxonomy): Bacteria > Bacteroidota > Ignavibacteria > Kapaibacteriales > UBA2268 > JAAYJM01. The sequence goes on along the minus strand of CAZCLJ010000242.1, from coordinate 1,938 downwards.
ACATATTTTAAATAAGATAATATATTATTGAAATGAATAAAAAAGTTATTTAAATCATCTTCATTTGGAAATTCGTAAGGGTCAAAGAGCAATATCTTAGAAGGTAAACCGATATTAGTAAGAGTTTGAAGAAGACAGGAGAGCGTAACATTTGTTATAAATTTTGGGTCTGAATCAATTTCCTCAGAGATTGCCTTCGATAAAGTAGTAATAAATTTGGTATGACTTGAAAAGTAGAATTTTTCATCAGTGCTGATAATTCCAGATAATGCTTTGGAAAGTTGAATAATTACATCATTTTGTTCTTTTTTCGGTTGGTTACTTTCCTGAATAGTGTGCAATTTTTTCTTTAAAGAACTTATTTCACTATTTAATTGATTATGTTTGATTTTAGAGCTAAAGACATCGAAAGCAATTCTTACTGATTGAACCAAGCTCATTTCTTCAATTGGCTTGGTTAGGTACATATAAGCTTGAGCTTGACTTATTGCATTTATTATTTCTTTGGGAACTGAAATACCTGTTAAAATCACTCTGATTGCGTCTGGAGCAATTTTTATTGTTTCTTCAAGAAATTCTGAACCAGTCATCTCAGGCATTTTTTGGTCGGAAACAATAACTGCCGGTCTAAATCCATTTTGTATTACCTTTAATCCTTCTTTACCACTTGTGGCTATTTTTATATTATAGTGATTTTGAAACATTTTTTCCAAAATTTTTAAAAATAAAATCTCGTCATCAACTATAAGTAAATTTTTATTTTGACTTGTTATTGATTCGTCTTTTATTATTTGTGATTCAGCCATTTTTTTTTAAAATAAAATAATCAAATAAACAGATTATAAATTTAAGTATTTTTGTAATAAAAAAAAATGAAAAAATGAAAAATAGTGAAATAGATTTTTTTAGAAGTATAGTTGAAAATATGAATTACGGTATTTACCGCACAACTCCTGATGGCAAAATATTATATGTAAATAATGCTTTTTTAAAGATGATAAGATGCCCTTCTTTAGACATTTTAAAAGCACATAATTTAGAAAATGAAACTAATGATTTAAAATTTCGTGATAGTGAATTTAAAAAAAATATAGAAGAAAACGGTAAAGTCCTCAATTTTGAAAGTGAATGGATACGATACGACGGAACTCTTATTTTTGTTACTGAAAGTGCATGGAAATTAAAAGATGACTTGCTGAATTACTATTACTACGGTGGTATTGTTGAAGATATTACCGATAGGAAGCAGACAGAAGAAGAAAAAAGTATGCTGATTATTCAATTGCAAAGCGCGGTGTCTGAAGTTAAAACTTTAAGCGGGCTCTTACCAATTTGTTCTGTTTGCAAAAAAATCAGAGATGACTACGGTAATTGGAACCAGATTGAAACCTATATTAATAAGCATACGGAAGCTGAATTTAGTCATGGCATCTGCCCAGAATGTGCAAAAAAACTTTATCCAAATTATGCTTAATAAATTTATACCAGGTTCCAGACTTAGATACAATTAAATTATAATTTCGAACCTTTTTGATAAATAAAGGTCTTATCGTGGGGTTCGAAATTACATCATTACTTTTGTCGGTCATTCTGAGGAGAATATAAACGAAGACGTTTACTTTTGAGAATATGAACTTTTTAGTCATCGGATGACTGCCAGTCATCCGATGACTTCCGCTTGTAACATATTAAAAAAAGCCAAAGTGGTTCATTAGGAACGCCGGCGAAGAATCTAAATAATTGTTAATTGTTAATTGTTAATTATTTTTATCAATAACCAATTTTTCGGTTTATGGTTATTGGTTTATAGTTTATGGTCATTGGTCATTAGTCATTATCATTTATCACTTATCATTTATCACTTATCATTTATCACTTATCATTTATCACTTATCACTTATCACTTATCACTTATCACTTATCACTTATCACTTATCA
>CAZCLJ010000241.1:0-7079 GCA_964499465.1 uncultured Hyphomicrobiales bacterium | reverse complement strand
ACAATTGATAATTGATAATTGACAATTGACAATTGACAATTGACAATTGATAATTAATAATTAATAATTAATAATTGATAATTAATAATTAATAATTAATAATTTGTCTTGTTATTCCGATACGAAGTGAGGAATCTCACAAGCCAATGATATCAATTAAACTTTCGCAAAGTTAAGAAACTTTACGAAAGTATTTACTCTTTTACTTTGCGAAAGATTGAAATAAGAAGATGTCCTACATCTCCGAGATGTAGGACATCTAAATTTTAGTTTTAGCAATGACTTGTGAGATTTCTCACTTCGTTTCGAAATGACACAATATAATAAGTCTTTTAACGAATTACTACACTAGTGAAATAATTTATTGAAAACCTAATAAACATTTCTTGTCATTCCGATACGAAGTGAGGAATCTCACAAGTCAATGATATCAATTAAACTTTCGCAAAGTTAAGAAACTTTACGAAAGTATTTACTCTTTTACTTTGCGAAAGATTGAAATAAGAAGATGTCCTACATCTCCGAGATGTAGGACATCTAAATTTTAGTTTTAGCAATGACTTGTGAGATTTCTCACTTCGTTTCGAAATGACACGGATGATTAATGTCATTTTCATTAAAATGAAAATCTTCTTTTATAAGGGGATTCAGAATGACGTATTTGCTTTTAAAATAAATTTTTCAAATATAAATGACATAGTTACTAAAAAGTTTTTTTAGTCATACTATCAACAAGTTGATAGCATAACAAAGATGTCATTGGTAACCTTTATTTTATTGGAGATTACATAAGGTTTAGAAAGATTAGAAGGTTTAGATAGTTTAGATTTTTAACTTTAGTAAAGCCCAGAGAAACTTTCGCAAAGTAAAAGTCAGTTGTTCTGACAGATGAATATCCCGATAGGGATTATATATTTGTAACAAGAGAAAACCGCTATTGTGCTTATCCCGTAGGGATTATATAGTATGATTTCATATATAATCCCTGAAGTGATAATATTTGAAAAAGATTTCAATTGTTACAAATATTTTATCCCTACGGGATATGTAGAATAGCAGCACGTTTAAAGATGCTCAAAGATGTCCTACATCTTCGAGATGTAGGACATCTATCCAATATACTTACACAAGAGTTTCTCTGAGCTATGCGAAAGTTTAAATAAAAATCATTTTATATTATTTTCATAGAAAAACAAAAATCTTAAATGTTAAAAAAGTTAGAACAAATTAGTTCGAAAGTAGAAATAAAAAATCCATATTGGCAGTATAAGATAGACGAATATAAGCAACCAAATGGAAATACTGGCACTTATCATTATGTCGATTCCCGTGGCTCAACGATGATAATTCCGGAAATAAAACAAGATTTATACCTGTTAGTTCGTCAATACCGATACTTAAATCAGAAAATTAGCATCGAATTTCCCGGTGGTGGAGTTCGTGAGGGACTTGATTTTCTGCAAAATGCAAAAAATGAATTACTTGAAGAAACGGGCTACGATGCTAAACAAATTATTGAGATTGGTGAATTTAATCCATTTAATGGAGTAACAAACGAAATTTGTAAAGTATTTTTAATGAAGGATTTAAATTACCTTGGAACTGCCCCGGACGACAGCGAGGAATTTGAATTTCTTCAATTATCAAAAATAAATATTATTTCACATATTAAAAAGAGGGAGATATGGGACGGAATGACGCTCGCGGCGTGGTCGCTTTTTGCTCATTCAGAGTATTTTTTATAATTTGTATTATAGCATTAATTGGATTGGGCAAATCTTTAAATGCTCAGGTTAACGATGATATTCCCAAATATAATATTTCATTAAGATATCCATTAAGTATTCTTCACAAATACAAATACGAAGAAACAACAGAAGTTCTCCGAACATTTAGTGATAGCTCAAGACGCAGCTATGAACGCAATGTTCAGTACTTCTTTACTCACAATAACAACCAAATGCGAGATGACGGAATCATTGTGCTTGATGTATCAATTGATTCCTTGATTTATTCATTTAAGGAAAAGAAAAGTGAAATCTATTATCACTCTCAAGGTGAAGATTTGTCTGCATTCAATTTTCCTGATTTTAAAACTGTTTCAGTTCCACTTTCCAAGTCATTCAAATTATACATTTCTCCTTATGGCGAACCAATTAAATTAGAAGGCGAAAGGTTAAATGAGTTCAGAAATTATCTCAAAAAAGGTGCCGGGCAAATTGATTCTTTGGAATTATTTTACTGGGAAGATGGAATTTCAGATGAACGCCTGATTTCAATTGTTCTTCCAAATAAAATTTCTCTGCCTTCAAGTGTAATTGAAAAGGATAGCACATGGAAATCCTTATACAAAATGCAAGCCGATTACAAAAACTTAAATGATAGCTGTGATGTTAAATTCTTAGGTTTCGTCAATGGAAATTATAACATAACAACCGAAGCTAATAAATATGTTTTTAATAAAAATAGCAATTACTTTCCATTGCTGAGCAAGTTAGCAAAAATTGATTCTGTCAAAGGAACAAGTGAATATGAATTAAATATAACTCCAAGAGGGACAATTAAATATGCAACATCAGATTACGACATTATCATTTTTGGCACCCATATCCGCGATTTCTTTTATGATATAATCAAATCGAAATCAAGTTGGGAACTTCTCGGTCAGTATAAGAATTAAAAAAACAAAGATAAAAAAAATGAAAAAGATTCAATATAATTTAAAGAAATTGCTGACACCAAGAGATGTCTATATTGCAGCTGTGATTTTGCTTGGCTTGTTTTTTCTTATTGCATTACCTGAAATTGAAGTCAAGCTAATCGGCGCTTCTATTGCTGTATTGGGAATAATATTTTTCGCTATTGACCTTTCCAATCGCATAAAAAATTATATTGATTTAGCAAAACCCGGAGAACAGCCACCAGATTTTGAAACTGTTAAAGTAAAAAAAGATGGTGTAATCCGCACAATTTATAAAGACTATATTGATTCTTTCGGCGATACAAAAGATTATATTGAAGACAGGTTGGAAAAAGAAAATAAAATAATTCCTGATGATGATATCGTTATTAAAGAAAGTATAAAACCACAGGTAGAAGAAAAAATTGAAGTTAAAATAAAACAGGAAGAAGTAAAAGATGAAAATCGCCAAACTAGCGAAACTGATTTCTTTGATGATGGTGAGATTACTATTATTTCTAAAAGTGTTCCTAAACCAGTTTTTGCTAATGTTGCTAAAGACGTTGAAATACCTCAGGAGCAAAAAGTCGAAGCAAAAGAAGAACCACCTAAAGAAATAAATCTGTTTGAACAGGAAACCACTGAAATTGAAGAAACAGTAATTGTTCAGGAGCAACCAGCTCTGCCACAAGTCGAAAAAAAGCAAATAACTGCTGAAGAGCTAATAAAAACCGAAGAAAAGAAGCAGGAAAAAGCAAGTTCACCTTACAAAAAAAGTAAAATTGACGTTCCAGCTTCATTATTCAAAGATGACAGTATCTACGGAAATGAGCCGTTAGAAGCTCTTCAATTCTTACTTAACAGAATACTAACTATTATCCGCTCTGTAACAAACACGAAAACGGCAGTATTCCTTTTAGTTGACCAAGTAAATCAAAATTTATTAATTATTTCTTCCGTTAGTGATAATTCTGAGAACATCAGGAAGGATAAATTAATTCCAATAGGTCAGGATATTATAAGTCAAATCTACATAGGAAGCAGTCCGGAAATCCTTACTGAAATAAATCTTCCTTCTGTTACCGATTTAATTCCTTATTACGACAATCCTACAGAAATTGGCTCTTTCATCGGTGTACCAGTATTTTACGACAAAAGCGTTCACGGAGTGTTATGTGCCGATTCTGAAGTGCAAGATGCATACAATACTATAACTGTAAATTTCCTTGGGCATTTCACCCGTATAATCAGTGCTTTGTTTAAAAATTACTTGGAAAAGCACGATTTGAACCAGTCGCAAAGAATGCTTGAAGCAATTAATTTATTCAGGCAAAAGACAAATCAGAACTATTCTTTGCAATCAATTAGCGATTCTATCGCTGAAGTCGCTTGCCGCTTGGTCGAATACACTTCAATTGGAGTATGCCTGTTCGATTTCTACAATAATACTTGGACAATAAATACATATATTTCAAAATCAACTGATGCTTTGAACATTGCCGGAAAAAATGTAAGATTAGATAATTCTTTGATTGCACCATCAATTATCTCATCTCAAACTGTTCTTCACAACAACTTAAATGAAGAATACATTAGGACTTGCGATGATGAATACAGAATAAACACAAATTATTCCTTCCTTTCTGTTCCAATAAAATCTTATGCAACAAACTACGGTGCAATTTTCCTTGAAATCAATGACGGAAGAACAATAAGTCAAAATTCTATTGGCATACTCGAAACTCTTGGTGAGCAATCATCAACAGCTATTGAAACGATTTATTTCGATAAATTAATGAAGAGTTCTCAACTTTTTGACCCAAATACAGGAATACTCAATACACCAGCATTCATTCAACGTTTCCGTGAAGAATTAGAGCGTTCCAGAGATTTCGGAATTAAACCATACCTTTGCGTTTTCCAGTTAGATAAATATTCTTCTTTAGACCCGCAGCAACATAGCGACAGATTACAAAAAGCAGTTTATCATGTGCTTGGTTTAGCAAAAAGCCAGATTAGAATTTATGACCTATTTGGTAAAATTGCTGACAATACTTATGCTATTGCTTTATTTGGAATTACATTACAGGAAGCAAGGATTTGGGCTGAGCGGCTCCGCTCTGAAATTGCGATTTCTGTCCTTGAAATTATGTCCCAGCGATTTACAGTAACTATTAGCATAGGGCTTACTCAAATAAAAGAAAATGATTCAATGGACGACATTATAGATAATGCAGGAAAAGCTCTTACTAAATCTTTAAAGAAAACCAATGCGGTTACTGTGTTCTAGATGGCTGAGCAGATGAGAAATAAAGAATTGATGTAACCGATATATTTTATAAAGAATTTAAAAGTATTTATCAATAAAAAATACAAAATGAAAATACCTGATAAACTAATTGAAATACAAAATCATTTGATTAAAACTAATATTAAATTATCTAATAGCTTTAACGATGGTAGAATAAATGCTTCGATAAATGAAGATGAATTGCTTATTGAGATAGAAAAAGCATTTTCTATTGATATTCCTAAAAGTAGGGCTTGGTATGATTTTTCTTTTTCTGATAAGAAAGAATTTTACCCGGTAAATATCAAAATAACAAATACAACAACAGCAGATAATTTAAATTGTAAACTCGGAATATATTTTGCATTAACTGGTTTAATTCCAGATTTTCCTAATGAAATTAATTGGTTAAGTTATTTTGAGAAATTAAAAGATAATCTAGGTAAAATAAAGAAAAAAGATTATTATTTTCTTATTTTTAATAAGAAAAATCCTATTGATATTTTTCTTAATACTCTTAAAGGTATAAGTTCATTACAACCTAATGGTAATAATTTACCATTTCAGTGTAGGTGGGATTCAAACAGGGATTATAAACCAAAGACTTTTGATGAATCGAAAAATTTTATTCTTAAAACCTTTGGAGAGTCAATAAAATTACGTTCTGAAATATATTTTAATTTTAAACTAATATTCCCAGAATATGTATAATGTTTCAAATTTGGGTCAGGTATTTACTCCTCAAAATATTGTAGCAACAATGCTACAATTAAGAAAGAATTTTAATACGATATTAGAACCTTCCTGCGGCGATGGTGCTTTTTTCAATAATATACCAAATTGCACCGGCATTGAAATTGATAAAAGTGTTTGCCCCAAAAGTGCTTTGAATATTGATTTTTTTGATTTTCCATTAGAAAAAAAATTTGATACTATTATTGGTAATCCGCCTTATGTCCGTTATCAGGATATTTTGCCAGAAACAAAATCAAAATTAGATATGAATTTGTTTGATGAACGGACTAATTTATATTTATTTTTTATTGAAAAGTCGATTAAACATTTAAAAGAACAAGGCGAGTTGATTTTTATTACTCCAAGAGATTTTTTAAAGGCAACTTCTGCAATGAAACTAAATAAATTGATTTTTGAAAATGGCACTATTACCGATTATATTGAATTAGGAGACCAAAAAATATTTAATGGCTACACTCCTAATTGCGTAATATGGAGATTTGAAAAGAAAAATTTTTCGAGAAAGACCAATGTTTTAAAAGAATTTGTGTTTAATAACGGGCAATTGCTTTTTACTGATAATCATTATCCAATCAAATTCAAAGATGTTTTCTTTGTAAAAGTTGGAGCTGTAAGCGGACTTGATAGTGTTTTTTCAAATGATGAATACGGGAATATGGATTTTGTTTGCTCACATACATATAAAACTGGAAAAACCCGAAGAATGCTGTTTAATCAATATCATCAATATTTAGAAGAATTTAAGAATGAATTAATTAACAGAGGTATCAAAAAGTTTGATGAAAGTAACTGGTGGACTTGGGGACGTAATCATTTTATATCAAATAAAAAACGTATTTATGTTAATTGTAAAACTCGGAATAAAGCACCTTTCTTTCTGCATAATTGCAACAACTACGATGGTTCGGTTCTGGCTATTTTTCCAAAAAATCAAAATTCAGATTTATCCACGCTTTGCGAAATGTTAAATAAAGTGAACTGGTTCGAATTAGGTTTTATCTGTGATGGAAGATATATTTTCTCACAAAAAAGTTTAGAAAACAGTATTTTACCCTCAGAATTTAAATATTTCTTATTAAAAGAAGAGTTGTTTTAAATTTTTTCAAATGGTAAGTTCTGAAATTCAGAACTCCTGGACCCATAACGAAAATAAAGGAGTTATAAGATTTGCCTCGTAAATAATAATTGCGCAAATTATCCAGAAAAGCTGTCATTCCGAAACGAAGTGAGGAATCTCAAACTCTGTGATAGCAATGACTTGTGAGATTTCTCACTTCGTTGCCAATGACATCTTTACTTTTTTCGGTCATTCTGAGGCGAATATAAACGAAGACGTTTACTTTTGAGGAAATG
>CAZCLJ010000240.1:0-7097 GCA_964499465.1 uncultured Hyphomicrobiales bacterium | reverse complement strand
TTTATAAAGCACTACTACTCTATATTTACTTCATTTTATCTACTAGGAAAGTTGAATTAGTTATTTGTCATTGGTATTCTTACTAATAACGAATGACGAATAACGAATAACTAATGACCTATTGGAAATACTCATATTAAAATTTAACTTCTTATTATAAAATATGCGAAATACCAAACTACGAGGCATCAGGAGTTCTGAAGTTAATGATACCAAAGTATTTGAAATTTAAAGATAAAGATGTCCTACATCTCGCAGATGTAGGACATCTGGTTTAAGAACTTTTGCAGAGTAAACGTAAAGATGTCATCGGTAAGCATAGTGAGAATTCTCTCAAGTCATTGCTAATACAGACTTTGAGATTTCTCACTTCGTTTCGGAATGACAGACAATCATATTTTATCTTTTAAAGCAACTTGGTATTAGTGGAAAATTATTGCTTTTTAATAGTATTTTTCTTATTTTGTAATTGCTTTTAATTTCAAAAAACTATTTTTATAAATTGATATTAAAACAATAGGAATTAAATATGAAAAAAGTTTTATTAATTGTTCTTTTTACGTTTCTTACTCAAAGCTTATTCGGCAATATAGAAAATCTTGAACAAATTGGAAGTAAGAAAATAAAAGGTTTGAAGCTACTTTCAAATGTTTGCCGAATCAGATTGAAAGGTGGTATTGGATTTGTTAAGCAAAACAATATTTTTCAGGAAATAAAAGCAGTTCAAATAAATCCTTTATTAAAAAATAAGACAAATTCTTCGAATATTTTTCTTAATAAAACCTCCGAGCAGGTTAATTCAATAAAAACCGCAGAAGAACCGTTATTAAGAACATATATTATTGAATATAATGATAATAGCCACCCTGAAGATTACTGCAAATATTTAATAGAAAATTTTCCTCAAATCGAAATAGCAGAGCCATACTATATTGATGAAATATTAGACATTCCAAATGACCCTTATGCTACTTCCCAGACAATGCTCTCCAGAATTTCGGCTTTTGACGCTTGGGATTATTCAAAAGGAGATAGCTCAGTTATCATTGGAATAAGTGATAATGGAGTATATCAGGAGCATCAGGATTTAATGAATTCAATCGCTCCTAATTGGGACGAAATACCTTATAATGGATTAGATGATGACGAAAATGGATATATCGACGACTTTTTCGGTTATAATTTTGCCTATATTCAAGACGGAACTGAAGCCGATTATACTTATAATCCTTATGATGCCCACGGAACAAATGTTGCAGGCGTAGCAGCAGCAACAACCAATAATAACATTGGAATAGCAGGAGTTTCGTATAATTGCAGATTTTTCCCAATAAAAGCAGCGTCAAATCAAGGACGTAGTATAATTTACGGATATGAATCCATATTATACGCAGCTGCACGAGGACTTAAGGTGCTTAACTGCAGTTGGGGAAGTGTTAAGCCATTTTCTCAAATTGACCAGTCCATTATTGATTATGCAATTTCAAACGATGTTGCTATAGTTGCTGCCGGTGGTAATTACGAAGATTTTCGCACAGAAATGTGGTATCCAGCCGGGTATTTCGGTGTTCTTGGCGTTGGCGAAGTTGCTCCGAATGATATTTTAAGCAGTTCAAGTTCTATTGGGGTGCATACCCGTATTATGGCGCCCGGACAAGATAATATTTCTACAAATAATCAAAACAGCTACGAAACACTTTCGGTTGGCACTTCCTTTGCATCGCCGGTCGTTGCAGGAGCTTTAGGGGTAATCAGAGCTAAATATCCGGAACTTGACCCAATTCAGGCAATTGAATTTACCCGCCAATCCGTTGACGATATTAGAGAACAAAATTACGAATGGAGAGATATAATACCCGGACGTTTGAACCTGCTTAAAGCAATGACTACAAACCCAAATTCAATTCCGGGCATTCAGTTCATTGATGCGAATTATTCTAAAAATGATGGCACTAAAGTTCAACGTTTTTTAAAAAATGATACTGTTTTACTTTCCGTTGATGCTTTTAATCGTTTAGCAGAAGCAACTGAATTGAAATTCGAATTATCTGCTTATGGCGAAAAAAATAATAGTATTATTATGATTGATTCTATTGTCAATCGCAGCTATATTGATGCGAATTCCCCATTAAATCTTGAGCCATTCCGATTTTTTATTAATGCAAGCCAAACTACTCCAGTATTTTTCAAAGTTACTGTTACAAAAACTAATTCAAATTACTCAGATTTCTTTTTATTTTCATTTGTTCCGACAAGCGACTATGTTGTTTTTGAAAATAATATAATAAAATTTTCTGCAAGCGATAAAGGAACAATTGGCTATGGTTCTACTCAACTTGATGGTATCGGTTTTAATTATAAAGATAAAGGCAATCAAATTTATGATGCTGGAATTATGGCAGTATCAAATTCTGAAAAAGTGATTAGCAGTTTATTTGGTTGGAATAACGATTATAATGACTTTTCATCAGTTCAGCAATTTTTAGCACCTGCAAATAATGTCTGCATAATTGATGATTCAGAAACGCTTTATGATTCAATAGGAATTGAGGTAACACAGCATTTTAGCTTACCAAATGTAAATTCCGGTGTCGCCAAAATCAGGGTGAAGATTAGAAATCGAACTGAAGAAATCATAAATGACCTTGCTGTAGGTTATTTGTTCGATTGGGATGTCGCTCCCAACGAAGACAGCAATAAGGTCTCACTTTTTCCTGAAGCAATACCAAGCGAGCTTGCTGGAATAAATATTGCTGCAGAATGTGCCGAATATGCCACTCTGCCAAATTATCCCGTTTTTGGTTCAATCGTCTATTCGGAATTGGCTAACACCGAAGCACAAGCTACAGGTATGGATTACGATATGATTAGATATTTTCAAAAATCAGACCAAATTAGAAGTTTAAACAGCGGCACTTCAATTCAGCACACAAATATCACAGATGTAAACTATGTTATGGGTATGAAGTTTTTCGGTGAATTTCTTCCTAATGAAGAAAGAACATTTGTATTTTGTTTCGGTGGCGCTGATTCCAAAGAAGCATTGGCTAAAGAATTAAAAGAATGTTTGCTAAACACTGGCATTGAGGATAATTTGGATTATACAAATAAAGAAATTGATTTTGAGGTTTATCCTAATCCAGCTTGTGATTTTATCCGTATTAGTATAAAATCAAAGGATAATTATTTTGCAGATTTAAAAATATTAAATATGCTCGGTAATGAAATGATTATTAAAAATAATATTGAACTTTGCTTAGGTGTAACTTCTTTTTCAATAAATACACTGAATTTGCCGACTGGTAATTACCTTATTCAAATAACGACTAATGATTCAAAAAAGATTTCTAAAATAATAAGCATTATAAAATAAAAATTTTTTCTTAATTTGCTTTTATAAAAAAATGATATAATTTGCTTTACTTTTAGTAATCCAATTTATAAATTGTTGAAAGTAATTGATATTATTATAAATAAAAGAATTTTATATTTTAAATCGCAAAGAATGTAATAAATATTTAATAGGAGTTCTAAAAATTCAATTTTTTTTTGTTATTCTGAACCTCACGATAAAGGGAGAGTTTTATTTAAGTGGAAACGACATAAATTTACCCTGTCATTCTGAAGCGCAGCGAAGAATCCAGCAAATTTTTTTAACACTACTCTTTGGATTCTTCGCTGCGCTTCAGAATGACAATTTTTAGAAAACAACTAACAATGAAAAAAAACAACAATAAGGAAAATTGAAAATTAAATAAATAGCTTTAAGACAAGAGAATGGAGATTAATTATGTCTGAAAAAAAGTTCGTTCCATTTGTATCATCATCATCGAATATGGCAGAAATGACCATCAGAGCGTTAGTGCTTGGTCTTTTGATGGCAGTGATTCTTGGTGCTGCAAATGCGTATTTGGGATTAAAAGCTGGTATGACAATCGCTGCGACCTACCCGGCTGCAGTGATTGGAATGGCAGTTTTACGTGCATTTAAAGGAACAATTTTAGAAGAGAATTTTGCCCGAACAGTAGGTTCAATCGGTGAATCTGTTGCTGCCGGTGCAATTTTCACATTACCCGCATTTTTTATTGCCGGTATCTGGCCTGAGTTCTATACAACAACAAATTACATAATCGCAGCTTCTATAATGGCAGTTGGCGGTATTCTCGGTATTATGTTCGTTGCTTTGCTTAGACGAATTATGGTTGAAGATAAGGAATTGCCCTATCCGGAATCTGTTGCTGCTGCTGAAATTCATAAAGCTGGACAATCAGGCACCTCAGGTAGTTCATATCTGTTTTTAGCAATGATTGGTGGTGCTTTAATTAAAGCACTTGGCGAATTGAAACTATTTGCAACATCATTCCAGCACTTCTTCGTTTTTGCAAAACAAACCATTCCCGGCACTACATTCCAGGCGCAAGGTGGATTGATGTTCAATTCCTTTACAATAAGCCCTGCTTATATGGGAGTTGGCTATATCATCGGTCCTCAACTTGCTTCGCTTGCTTTTGGTGGTGGTTTGATTGCATGGGGATTATTAACCCCAATAATCCAGTATTTCATAATGCCATACTATCCACAGGACGGCGGTTTGACTGCTATGGAAGTATGGGGTAAAATAGTGCGTCCGATTGCAATTGGTGGTATGCTTGTTGGTGCTACTTATACTTTATTCAGAATGAGAAAAAGTTTAGTTACCGGTATTGCCCGTTCCGTTGGCGATGTTAAAAAAGCTGCTGCCGGCGCTGGCTCTGACGTAGAAAGAACAGAAAAAGACCTGAGTTTCACCTGGATTCTTGCTGGAATTGCTTTCGTCGCAGTTTGCACTTTCATCATCACTTACTTTGTATTTAGCACATCACTTCTCATTGCCATAGTTGCTGCAACAGTAATGATAATTTTAGCATTTTTCTTTGCAGCAGTATCGGGATATCTTGTTGGAATAATGGGTTCGAGCAATAATCCGATTAGCGGACTGACTCTTACGGCACTTGTAGTAACAGCAATTATTCTGGTTGCTCTTGGTGCAAGCGGACAGGAAGGCGTTGCTGCTGTTCTTGGAGTTGCTGCAATTGTATGCGTTGCTGCTGCTGTTGCTGGCGAAATGCTTCAGGATTTAAAGGTTGGGCATATCCTCGGTGGAACTCCCTGGAAGATGCAGCTTGGTGATATAGTAGGTGTTGTTATTGCTGCTGCAATATTATTTATACCTCTTTTCATTTTGCACGAAGGCGATGTTTCAATGGGAAATATGCAAGGATATGTTGGAGGTTTTGGTAGCAAAGAATTGCCAGCACCTCAGGCATCTCTTATGGCTATGCTTTCACGAGGAATTGTTGGAGGCGATATGACCTGGCCCCTTATTATAGTTGGTATGCTTATGGGATGCGCCCTTATTCTTATTCGCGCAGGTAGCCCAATGCTTATTAGCGTTGGTATGTATTTACCCTTTGGAACAGTGTTTGCAATATTCATTGGTGGTATTACAAAAGGCATTCTTGATATGGTTTGCAAAAAGAGAAACTTTAATGAAGCCCAAAAGACAAGAGTTGAAAATGTCGGGGTGCTGCTGGCGGCCGGTTTTATCGCTGGCGAGGCGCTTATTGGACTGCTGTTTGCCGGTTTTGCTTTCGGTGAAATACCAATGCCGGCAATATTTAATGAGCCACCATTTGCAATTGGAGCAATTGTTATAGTAATAGTTGCATTATTTATGATATTCACTCCGGCACGCAACGCAGGAAACCCAAATGACCCTGCTCCGCCTAAGTCAATGTAATTTACATTTTAAACAAAATAGAAAAACCATACTTTTAATAAAGTATGGTTTTTTTTATCTAATTTCAGAACTGCTGGAGACTCGAATTTTGTTATTTCGCAGTCTTGTCATTTCGAAGCGCAGCGAGAAATCTCACAAGTCATTGCTAACACGAAACTTGAGATTTCTCACTTCGTTTCGAAATGACACCTTTCTGGGTAATTTGCGCAATTGTTCTTTACGAGACAAATCTCCTAACTCCTTTATTTTTGTTATGGGGTCAGGAGTTCTGATCTTCAGAACTACTAATATCACAATGAACATAAAGGAGTTAAAAGATTTGCTCCTTAAAGAATAATTACGGTTCTAATGGATTGGACATTTCTTTTATTAAAGATATACGAAGACCAAGAGTAAATGATAATGTTTTTAAATTCCAATCGTATTCTTTAGAAATACTTTGTAAATACTGAGAGTAAGAAACTGATTGTGTAAAAAACATATTTCTGGATATTTTTAAAAAATGTTCTAATGATAATGAAAATCCAAAAGAAAAATTATTTAATGATTTGTCAACACCTTTTTTCAAATCGCGCCTTCGGGTTGTCTTTCCATCAACAACAAAAACAGATGTTTGAGGATTCAAAATCTCTTCGTAGAATAAAAATTCATTGTCAAAAAAATGTGAATTAAACCCAGCTCCAATTTTTAACGGTCCATTTATTATTCTTGGAAATATTTCATAAGAAAATCCGGCAGATATTGAGTAAATATCAAATGAATAATCGTAAACCTCTTTTGTTGTTACTTTCGTTAGTTCAGGCGAATCATCATATCTTGCAAAAAAATAGTTTTCTGCCTGAAAAAAAGATTTACTCTTACTAGCAGACATACCAATATTACAATGTATTTTATTAGTTATCGAATAATCAGCGACAATCATAATAATAGGTGATACTTTCAGTTTCGATTTAAAATTTGATGCTTTTTCGTCAGCAAATAATACATTTTCATCAATTGAATGAAAATCAAAATTAGTCCCTGATTTTACTTCAATAGAAAATATTTCTCTATGCTGTAGATAAAATTCTTCAGCAAAAAGATTTATTTTAAGTAATAAAAGAATTGGTAATATTAAAATTAAAATTTTCAATTATTCTATTTTCATTTAATTAAATAACAAATATACAATTTTTTGAAAAATTATGTTTATGATTTTTTTTCAGCTTTCGGCTATTAGTTATCGGTCATTCGTCATTGGTTATTGGGTTATTAGGTTATTGAGTTATTGGGTTATTAGGTTATTGGGTTATTGGGTTATTGGGTTATTGGGTTATTG
>CAZCLJ010000239.1:0-7135 GCA_964499465.1 uncultured Hyphomicrobiales bacterium | reverse complement strand
AATTAATACCAAGTTGCATTCAAAGATACATTTAAAGATGTCATTTCGAACCCCCAGATAAAAGAAGACTTTTATTTTAAATGAGAATGACATAATTTTGTAAAAAATGAAGTAGGTGAAAGTAGAATCAATACAAAAGCCGAATGCGTACTGGTGTATCATAACCCATATTCGAACCTGGTTTAAAGTGCTATTGATAAAAATATTGGTAGTCACATATTGGTGAACTCCGCTTGGTAACATACCTAAACCTAAAAAGCACTTTACATTGATTCTACTTTCAAATTATTCAACAAATATATGTCAAAATAATGAAAAAGTCAGAAGAAAACAAGAACAATTTTCAAGTAGTCAATCCACATGCAGGCGGTATTGATGTCGGTTCAATGGAGCATTATGTAGCCATATTAACAGAAGAGCAGCAATCAGAAGTAAAATGCTTTAGCACATTTACACCTGATTTGGAAGCATTAGCCGAGTATTTAGTAAGAAACAAAGTAGATACAGTAGCAATGGAATCTACGGGCAACTATTGGATTCCATTATACACAGTATTAGAGCGTCATGGAATAAAAGTTTGTTTAACAAATGCAAGGACACTTAAAAATGTAAGTGGTCGCAAGACAGATGTATCAGATTGTCAGTGGATACAGAAATTGCATACATTCGGATTGCTTGGAGCATCATTTATACCGGACGAATCAACAAGAGAGTTACGTGAATTTGTTCGTCAACGCGAGACAATAGAGAAAGAAAAATCAAGAGATATGCAACTAATAGGCAAAGCATTGGGCTTGATGAATATCAAATTGCAACATATAGTCAGTGACTTAGAAGGAGTAAGTGCAATGTTAATAATCCGAGATATCGCAGGTGGAGTAACTGATGCCAAGTCATTAGTCAAGCATAGAGATAATAGGATGAAAGCCAGCATAGAAGAATTAGAATTATCGTTGACAGGTAATTACAGTTATAGTCATATATTTATGTTGCGTCAATATTTATCAAATTATGATATGCATAAGCGTCAAATATTAGAATGTGACAAAGAAATAGAGGATTTGTTAAAAGCACATTCATCACAGTTAGCACAATCACAAGGAGTAGGAACATCAAACAAGCCGAAAGAAAAGAGCCGTAAAGCAAGAAAGAATGAATATACATTTGACTTAACAGAATATTTAAGACAAATATTTGGAGTAGATTTAACAGCAGTAGAAGGTCTAAAAGAAAAGACCCTTTTAACAATACTATCAGAAATAGGTTCTGATGTACGTAGTTGGCGAACAGAAAAGCATTGGTCAAGTTGGTTGCGATTGTGTCCGAATCCGGAGATATCAGGTGGAAAGGTACTGGGGCATAAAAATATGAAGACCGACAATCGCGTATCGAAAGCATTTAGATTAGGAGCGCAATCACTTCATCATAGTAATAGTCCTTTAGGAGTATTCTATCGGCGTATAAACAGTAAGTACGGTGGTCCAACAGCAATAAAAGCAACAGCAAGGAAGTTGGCAATAATATTTTATAAAATGGTAAAAAATGGAACAGAATATGTAAAACAAAATGTTGAAGAATATACAGCGAAGTGTAAAGAACAAATTATCAAGGCAATGGAAAAGAAAGCCAAGAAGTTTGGACTTGAATTGAAGCCAATAGAAGGAATTGCGCTATCATAATGGTGGTAAAAAGTAGCGATGTCATTGGTAAACGAAGTGAAAATTCTCACAACTTTTTACTACCACAGACTTTGAGATTTCTCACTTCGTTTACCAATGACTTCTTTGTTTTAAACTTTACAAAAGTTAAGAAACTTTTGCAAAGTAAGAAGATTTCTTCTACTTTTGTAAAGTTTCTTAACTTTGCGAAAGTTTATACTTATGTCATCTCTATTTAAATAAAGCACTTCCTTTATCTGGGGGTTCAAAATGACAAGCATGCGAATTACCGAACTACGAGGGGTCAGGAGTTCTGAACTTGGGAAGTAAAGAACAACTTGATTCTGAAAAAAAAACCTCTTATTGGTTAGATAAGAGGTTTGAAAAATTTTAATAATTTAATTAAAAAACTATTCTTCTTCCTGCTTCTTCTTATATTCTTCAATTAACTTGATTTGAACGTTAGGAGGAACAGTTTGATATTCAGCAAATTCCTGTTTATATGTTGCTTTTGCTTGGGTCATTGAACGCAAAGCAGTTGAATATTTATCTAATTCGGCAAGGGGCATTCTTGCTTTAATGATTTGATATCTGCCTTCTGATTCAATACCAAGGATAAGTCCGCGGCGAGTAGGTAAATCGCTCATAACATCACCAACGAAATCTTCTGGCACTCTGATTTCAATATTATAAATTGGTTCGAGGATTTTCGGGTCTGCTTTAACGAAGTTTTCTTTAAATACCATCATACCGGCGGTTTTAAAAGCAGCTTCGTTGGAATCGACAGGGTGCATTTTACCATCGTAAATCGTTACGCGAATATCGCGGACATAGCAACCTGTTAAAGGTCCAAATGTCATTTTGTCCATAACACCTTTTAAAATTGCTGGAAGGAAGCGTTGGTCAATCACACCGCCAACAATGCTGTTAACATATTCTAAGTTTCCGCCCCACTCCAATTTAATCAAATCTTTTCCACGAACAGATAAGCCCTCTGGGTTTGGCATATTTTCATACCAAGGGTCAATCATCATATGCACTTCAGCGAATTGTCCGGCACCACCGGATTGCTTCTTATGACGATAGCTTCCCTTTACTTGCTTTTGTATTGTTTCTCTGTATGGCACTCTTGGTTCAATAAATTCAGTTTCAACTTTGTAGCGATGTTCTAATCTCCATTTTGCAGCACTTTGATGAAGTTCGCCCTGAGCGTGAAGTATAATTTGGCGAAGTTCCTGAGAATGTTCTACTCTGTATGACGGGTCTTCAAATTCTAAACTATGCAAACTCATACCGACTTTTTCTTCTTCACCCTTTGTCTTTGGAACAACTGCAATGCGGACTATTGGCTCCGGATATGCTAATTTGGGAAATGAAACATCAAAACCTTTTTCGTGAAGAGTATCGGAAATGCCGGTATTTTTTAATTTTACCGTTGCACCAATATCGCCGGCGTTTAACTGAGGTACTTCTGCTCTCTTTTTACCGCATACAATAAATAACTGGTTTAATCTTTCAGAGCTTGACCTTTGCTCGTTAATCATATCTAAACCAGAAGCAACTTTTCCAGAGTTAACGCGGAAGAAAATCATATCGCCGAGGTGTGCTTCAGACACTAATTTGAAAATGAAAAGTGAAGTTGGGCTAATCGTATCGCATTTTACTTCTGTTTCAGTTTCATTTCTTATTGGTAATTGAGATGGGTCTGGTAAATATTTTTGAACGAAATCAAGTAAAGTGGAAATACCGATATTGAGTTTTGAAGAGCAGCAAAGAATTGGGAAAATCATTCTTTGTGCGATTGCAGAAGACAAAACTCCGAGCAATTCGCTTTCTTCGAGTGAGCCACTATCCAAATATTTTTCCATTAATTCTTCATTAGTTTCAGCAATAGATTCGACTAATTCATTTCTTAGTTTTTCTACTTTATCTTTTTCAGATGCGGGTAAATCTTTAATAGCTGCTTTTCCATCAGTGAATTCGATTAGCTTCATTGAAAGAACATCTACTATTGAGTGGAAATTTGCTCCAACTTGTAGTGGGTATTGAAATACAGTGGCAGAACGACCATAACGGGAAATAACTTCTTCACTTGCTTTTTCGAAATTTGCCTGGTCAAAATCTAATTTATTGATTAAAAACATAACGGGTAAATTACGTTTTTCAGAATAGTGCCAAGCGTTTTCAGTTCCTACTTCGATTGCATTTTGTGCATTTATTGCAATAATTCCAGTATCAACAACATTTACGGCTGCAATTAATTCACCTATATAATCATTATAGCCGGGAGTATCTATTATATTGATTTTAAAGTCATTCCATTCAGTATAAAGTGGGGTTGCAAATAAGGAACCATTTCTTTCCTGTTCAATTTCATTATAATCGGATACGCTATTATGCTCTTCTACACTACCTTTTCTGTTAATTGCACCAGATATAAAGAGAATTGATTCTGCTATAGTTGTTTTACCAGAGCCAGCGTGTCCTAATAACGCAATATTTCTTATCTTTTGTGTTTCATACACTTTCATAAATTACTCCAAGTGGATTCTTTAAATTATTATTAATTATTTATTTCTTATTAAATAATTTTGTTATTTTACAAAACTTGCAATATATTGAAAATTCGTGAAATTATGAAATCATTTTTTTTATATAGCAATGAATTTATGAAAATATCATTAAAATTTTAAAATATTTAAAGGAAAGTGATTTTTTTAAGAATTTTTTCTTCCCAAGTTCAAAGGAATTAATATGTTCTACATCTGCGAGATGTAGGACATCTGGTTTGAGAACTTTTGGAGAATAAAAGTAAAAATGTCATTGGAAACGAAGAGAAAAATGACACTTTAATTATATTTATGAAAGCAACTTGGTATTAAACAAAATTTATATAGAAACTACAACTTCTTTGTTATTGATTTTCTAATTTTGTTCTTAAAAAAATTTTGTGTTTTAATAAAAAATGCTTATTTTGTATAATTAGTTAATGCTGTAAATATGTTCTTTTAAATATTATAATTACGACAATAAAAATAATTACTATTTAAAAGTAGTAAAATTATTTTTCCATTTTTTATTGAGGTCAAAATGAAACGAATATATCTTATACTCATACTATTATTAGCTTTTTCAAATCCATTATTTTCGCAGTTAAGTGGTTGGAAAAAGTTAATCAATGAACCAACTTACGATGTTTGGGTAAATCCTCAGAATCCGAATACTATGTTTGTCGGAGGTGAAGGCCGCGTTGTTTACAGAAGCTACGATGCTGGCAACACTTGGGATACATTAATATTAGGATATAAAGGAGGAGGAGCATTAATTAACAATATTTTTATACATCCGATAGATACAAACGTAGTTATCTGTGGGGGATTAATATTTGGAGATGTCAGGCGAACCACTAATCATGGGACAAATCCAGATGATTGGGATATAGTATTGCAAGGAATGCGTAATATCGCATTAAATGGTAAAGCCCTAGTTATGAAACCAGACGACCCTGATATACTTTATATTGGAGATTATACTTCAGGCACTTTTTTCCGTAGTCAGGACAGAGGAGCTACATGGGACTCAATATCAACTATATTTATTACAAGACAAGTAAGAGATTCTTTAGGAGGTCCTTGGAGAGATACACTTCTTCCAGTTCAGATATGCTCAATTTCTATCCGTGAAGATAGTACAAATATTGTATTCGCCGGCTCTTGCTTTGGAGAAAACTTTATTTCTACCGACGGTGGCTTCACATGGACTTTAACAGATATATTAGTTGACCCTGAAGATCAAGGCGACTGTGAGGTTACAAGAGTAGATTTTAGTAAAAGAGACCCTTTAGTTGGATATGCTGTAATAACTTATCTTTCACCATTGAATACTCCAAATGGTGGGCTTCACAAAACAACTGACGGTGGATATACATGGGATTTAATTGCCTTTGCCGACACAAGTCTTTGGACTGTAGCTTTACGTACAAACGATGCCGGCACTGACGATGAAGTTTATATCGGGGGATATACAGAGCATTTCTATACTTATGATAAACTTATGACCCCCGGTATTGGAATGGTCAGACGTTCCCTTGATGGTGGTTTAAACTGGCAAAGCTATGACGCAAGTATGGATTGGAAAATTGAAAATCCTAGCTACCAGTATCCTTTAAATTCAATTTGTACCGCTCCAGATGAAGAATATTCTTATTTATTCACTGTTGGTAATCATGCTACTATTTTAAGAACTGACAATGGGGGTGAGAGCTGGTATCCTCCTGATTCTACTGACTTTGATAGATTTGATAATCTAAATTCTGTTTATTTTACAAGTAGAAATAATGGATATGCTGTTGGAGATAAAGGATTTTTTATTAAAGCTGACAATAAAGGTAGAAACTGGTTTTTAATGAATTCATTTACCAATAAAAATCTGAATTCAATTTTCCTTATTGATTCAATTAATGCTGCTGTTTGCGGCAACAGGGGCTCTATTTTTATTTCAAATGACGCCTGTAATACATGGACGCAAAAGCATTCATCTAACAGTTACAATTTGAAATCCATTGTCTTTGTTAATCATAATATCGGATTTGCTGCAGGAGAATCTACTATTCTAAAGACTATTGACGGTGGAAATAATTGGTCTGAAATATATTCTGTAAATGAACTTAATATTAATGAAATCCACTTTATTAACGCAGATACCGGATTTGCTGCCTGTGATAAAGCTATTATTTTAAAAACTACTAATGGTGGCAATTCCTGGGATTTATCAAGTTTTGATGATACAAGTAATCTTTATTCTGTTCATTTTATTGATAGCGTTGGATATGTTACAGGACATAAAGGCATCATTATTAAAAGCACTGACTATGGTAATACATGGAAATATATTTCTACATATATGACAAGAGATTTATTTTCCATAAGATTTAAAGAATATCAAAATATTTATGCTTGCGGCGAAAAGAATACTTTGCTTAGGACCGTTGACAGTTCTGCATCTTGGTATGCTACAAGATACAACTACGGACCGCGGGCTAATATGTGGTCCCAAAGAATTTTTAAGGGTAAAGACGGTTTCGATAAAGTCTATACTGCAAGCGAAGCTGGATTTTTTATGTTAGATTTAAAAGTTGATGTGCTTGATGACCTGAATATTCAGGAATTATCTAATTTAAATGTTTACAAAAATTCTAATAATTCCATTTGCATAAATTATGATAGAAAAAGCCCAAATAGCATATTGACTTTTAGAATTGTTGATTTATCCGGAAAAATGGTTTACAATTCATACATAAACAATAATTCAATTAATGTGCGTGAAGTTTTAAATTTACCTAATATTTCAAAAGGAGTTTATTTGTGCCAAATGCTCGAAGATGGCTATTTATCAAATAAACTGATTGTTATTGAATAATATTAGTTATTGAGTTATTGGGTTATTGGGTTATTGGGTTATTGAGTTATTGAGTTATT
>CAZCLJ010000238.1:0-7153 GCA_964499465.1 uncultured Hyphomicrobiales bacterium | reverse complement strand
TATTTCTTTGTCCATTCTCTTTAGGGAAAACCAAGATGTATTCTGACATCCGTCAAAATGACAAACTACGATGTCATTGGCAACGAAGTGAGAAATCTCTCAAGTCATTGCTACCACAGAGTTTGAGATTTCTCACTTCGTTCGGAATGACAGACAATCATATTTTATTTTTAAAAGCAACTTGGTATAAAATAGTTTTCATAAGTCATTTGAAAATACAGATGTCCTACATCTCGGAGATGTAGGACATCTGTTTTTTTCTCCTTCCCTTGTTCAACTTGGGAAGAAGTATTTTTAGCTTCAGATATCCAGACCCCATAACGAAAATAAAGGAGTTAGGAGAATTGCTTCGAAAATAGCAATTGCGCAGTTAGCAAATATCATTCTATTAGTTATTGGTCATTAGTTTATAACTACTAATGACTTAAAAAACTATTTTTAAGATGGATTCTTACATACCTCAGTATGACGTATTTACCAATGACATCGCTACTAAATATTTCGAAACTAAATCTATTAAGTATATATTAAATAAGCTAATAAGGTTTTTTAAACAGTTTGATATTTTTCTACTAAGGTTTATTATAAAAAAAAGGTTTACATTTTTTTGTTACCCTATATTATTCATAAAATTAAAAAAAATATTCAGTAATTATTGATTATAAATGGTTTGCTTAATATTTAGAAAAAAAACTACGTTTTTTCCACTAATTTTTTAAATTTTAATTTCGTTACTGAATCTATTTATCCGATGACTGGGAAGTCATCGGATGAATTATTCAGGCTTAGCTAAAAGTTAAAAATAAATAATTTGTTTTAAATCAATAATTTTGTTAAATTTGATGTTTTTGTGTAGTATTTTGTATAATATAAGGAAAAATATTTAGAATTTTGAGTCAGAAAAGAGGAAAACCGAGAACAGCAAAAGGATTAGCTGCTTTATGCGCTAATCTTGCAGATGAGAAAATAGCAAGCGATATTTTAATTATGGATTTATCGCAAATTGAAAGTTCTCCAGCTGATTATTTTGTAATGTGTTCAAGCGATTCGGACATACAGTGCCGCGCTATCGCCGAACACATAGCATTAGAATGTAAAGAATTAGGGGTGCAAATTCCAAAAGTAGAAGGCGCAGAAAATGCCAAATGGATTTTACTTGATTTTTTCGATGTTGTCGTCCATATTATGCTTAAGGACATTCGCAATTTCTATAAATTAGAAAACTTATGGGGCGACTCAAAGTTTTTCCAGCTCAATGAAGAGGGAATTCCTAAACCAATCAAAAAGAAAGATTTATTTAAAAGCAGCGAAACAGAATGAAACACCCAATTATAACTGAAATGTTTGTCAAGGGACTAAAAAAATTGGGTATTTCTGATATAGACACACTCCAATTTGAAACTCCAAACAATATAGAACACGGCGACCTATCAACAAATATTGCTATGAAATTAGCAAAGCAGTTGAAAAAAAAGCCCATTGATATTGCTAATGAATTAATAAATATATTGGATTACGATAGCGCACTGATTGAATCAATCAATGCGGTAAATCCCGGTTTTATAAATATAAAACTTACTAACTTTTATCTGATTAGTAATTTTATAAAAGTTGTTGAAAAAGGAACTGAAATTGGACGCCTTAATCTTGGCAATAAAAAGAAAGTAAACATTGAATATGTAAGTGCAAATCCTACCGGTCTGCTTCATCTTGGGCATGGCA
Source organism: uncultured Hyphomicrobiales bacterium (assembly GCA_964499465.1). Lineage (GTDB taxonomy): Bacteria > Bacteroidota > Ignavibacteria > Kapaibacteriales > UBA2268 > JAAYJM01. The sequence continues at coordinate 5,431 of CAZCLJ010000238.1, read as the reverse complement.
GAAATGCAGCAATTGGCGATACTATTGCTAATATTTTCGATTGGTGCGGTTTCGAGGTTACCCGCGAATATTATTTTAATAATGCAGGCAACCAGATGAACAATCTTGCTAAATCGATTTTTGCAAGATACCGCCAACTGCTCGGAGAAGAAAATTTTCCTTTCCCCGAAGACGGCTACCACGGCGAATATATTAAGGAAATTGCCCAAATTGTTGCCAGCGAACACAAGGGCGCTTTTAAAGAAGATACCTCTGATAATATAGCACAGTTAAGAAAAATTGGTGAAAAATACTGCTTCGACAAAATTATCTATACAATGAAGCAAATGGGCGTCAATCACGACTTATATTTCAATGAAGATACTCTTTACAGCAATGGCGACATTCAAAAAGCTATTGACGCTTTAAAAGAAAAGGAACTTGTTTACGAAAAAGATGGTGCAACCTGGCTTGCTTATACTAAACTTGGAATGAAAGACGACAGGGTAATTGTAAAATCAAGTGGTGAGCCGACTTATCGCCTGCCAGACATAGCATATCATCTAAATAAATTAAATCGTGGATTTGATACTGTTATTGATGTGCTTGGCTCAGACCATATCGCTTCGGCACCTGATGTAATCAAGGCAGTAGATGCACTCGGATACGATTCCAATAAAATAAAAATTCTTTTTTATCAATTCGTAACTTTAACTGAGGCAGGCGAGCAAATCAAAATGTCGAAACGTTCAGGAAAATCTTATACTTTAGATGAGTTGCTTGACGAAGTTGGAGCTGATGTCGTCCGCTTTTTCCTCCAAATGCGTGCATCAACTACTCATCTTGAGTTCGATTTAGCTCTTGCAAAAGAGCAAAGCGACAAAAACCCTGTGTTTTATCTGCAATATGCTCATGCCCGTATCTGCTCTATTATTGCTAATGCAAAGGAAAAGGGAATTGAAATTAGCAATTCGCCCAATTTTTCTTTGCTCAACTCTGTTGAAGAAGTTGCATTAATAAAGGAAATATTGAATTTTGAAGATACGATTGAACTGGCAGCAAATAAATTGGAAACACACATTATAACTGAATATTTACGTGGCTTAGCGACTGCATTTCATCAGTTTTACCATAATTGCAGAATTATCGGTTCTGATGATGCTATTTTGCAAGCCCGAATTAATCTTGCAATTACAACTAAAAATATATTATTTAATGGACTTAGAATACTTGGTATTTCTGCTCCGGAAAAAATGTAATTTAATTTTGAAAATCTTTAATCCTAAATAGGAGAAATTATTATGTCTGATGTTGTTTATATGACAAAGGAAAGAGTTCAGGAATTAGAAGAAGAAATTCATCATTTAAAAGCGTTTGATAGAAAAGAAGTTGCTCAAAAAATCGCTGATGCCCGTTCTCACGGCGATTTATCGGAAAATGCTGAATATGACGCTGCAAAACATATGCAGGAACTTCTTGAAATAAAAATCAATAAATTAGAGCAAACATTAGGGCGGGTGCAAGTGATTAAGCCCGATGAACTGCCTAACGATAAAGTATATATCCTTTCAAAAGTGAAAGTAAAAAACAAAAAGAATAATTCTATTTTTGAATATACTCTTGTAAGCGATGCTGAAGCAGATTTTGAGAAAAAGAAGCTTTCTATTATTTCGCCAATCGGCAAGGCATTGATGGGAAAATCTATTGGAGACGAAGTTGAAATTCATGCTCCCGCAGGAAAAATGCTCTTTGAAATTCTTGATATTAATAGATAATTTTTTAGTCAGAAACTCCTTTTGACTCAATGTTGAATTGTCATTACCAATGACATCTTTACTTGTCATTCTGACGGATGTCAGAATCTATCTTGGTTTTCTCTAAATAGAAAAGACAAAGGAATATCTTAGTCATTAGTCATTAGTCATTAGTCATTAGTTGTAGTAAAAAATACTAATGACTAATAACAAATGACTAATGACTTATAAAAACTATTTTAAAGATGGATTCTGACATCCGTCAGAATGACGCTTATAGTTATGTCATTACCATTTAAATAAAGGTCTTCCTTTATCGTGTGGTTCAGAATGACATCTAATACCAAGTTGCTTTTAATGATAAAATTTGTTTGTCTGACATTCTGAACGAAGTGAAGAATCTCACAAGTCATTGCTAACACAGAACTTGAGATTCTTCACTTCGTTCAGAATGACACTTTAATTGTATCTTTGAATGCAACTTAGTATAAAAATGAATTTTTAGAACTACATATAATTAAAGAACTAGGAAAGTAGAATTATTAAATAGGTTCACTATGCTTTATATAACAAAAATAACTAATTTTTCCGCTTCTCATCGACTTTTTAATCCAAATTTGAGCGATGAGGAAAATGAAAAATTATTCGATAAATGCAATAACAAAAATGGACACGGGCACAACTACAAATTAGAAATCACTATTTGTGGCGAAGTAAATCCCGTTTCAGGTTATGTTATCGATTTGAAATTATTAAAAAATATAATTGAAGAAGAAATTATAGAAAAAGTTGACCACACTAATTTAAATTTAGATGTTGATTTCCTGAAAGGCACCATTCCATCGGTTGAAAATCTTGCAATCGCTTTTTGGAAAATACTCGAATACAAATTGCCAAGTGGTAAACTATATAAAATAAAATTATTTGAAACTGAAAACAGCTATGTAGAATACTATGGCAACTAACGAAAATATTAGGAAAAAAATAAGTAAAAAAAACACAACTAAAAACGAGGAAACGGCAAAGGAAGTTATTGAATTTCAATTTCCAACTGAAAATGGAGACGGACACGAGCTTTTCGATGCAAACGATAACCGTGTAATAACTTTGGAAGAGCGTGAAGTAATGCTTGAAAAACTTGAGCAGAAATTCATTGAAGTAATGGACATCCTTCGCATAAGTCGAAATGACCCGAATTGCGAAAGGACTCCGCGCCGTCTTTCTAAGATGTTTATAAATGAACTGCTTGCAGGCAGATATGCCCCTCCACCCAAAAGCACAATTTTTCCAAACAGGAAAAAAGTAGATGAGCTTATTATTAGCAAGGGGATAGAGGTAATGTCGGTTTGCTCGCATCATTGGCAGCCAATTTCAGGCACTTGTGCTATTGGATATATTCCCGGAAAATATGTAATTGGTCTTTCTAAACTTAGTCGTATTGTCGATTGGTTTGCCCGTCGCGGACAAATTCAGGAGGAACTCGGCGAGCAAATTGCTGATTACATTGAAGAACTTATGCACCCCAAAGCACTCGGCGTTGTAATAAAAGCTAGGCATTACTGTATGATTGCACGTGGAGTTCGCGGCTCCGAAGAAAAATCCTTTATGGTTACCTCTGTTATGCGTGGCTACCTTGCAAACGACTTAAATTTACGTAATGAGTTCCTGAAACTTTTAGATGAGTAAATTGGCTGAAAGTGAAATAGCCAGATGTCCTACATCTCCGAGATGTAGGACATCTTTATTATCTAATGACAAATTGCTCAAAAGAAAAATTTAAAGATGAATTCTGACATACGTCTTAATTCTGGCTTTATTATAAAATATCCGGAGTGCCGAATTTGAGCACAGAACATAATCACAATGAAATAAATATAAATAGAGCTTTTAAATTAGGAATCTTTTTAAACTTAGTTTATATTGCAGTTGAATTGCTTGTTGGGTTCATCATAAATTCAATGGCATTAATAGCAGATGCCGGGCATAATTTTAGTGATGTATTGGGCTTAGCATTAGCATGGGGAGCAGTCATTTTAGCAAAATCTTTGCCTACTCCGGAAAGAACTTATGGCTTCCGAAAAGGAACTATTCTTGCTGCATTTCTTAATTCACTTTTACTCTTAGTTGCTATTGGTGCAATTTTAATTGAATCCATAAGAAAATTTTCGACTGTAGGAAATATTCCAGGGACTTCAATTATTATTGTTGCTTTGATTGGTGTAATAATAAACGCATTCACAGCACTTCTTTTTATGAAAGGGAAAAATAAGGACATCAATTTAAAGGGTGCATACTTGCATATGTTAGCCGATGCAGGAATTTCATTTGGCGTTGTGATTGCTGGCTTGTTGATTAATTTGACTGGCTTTTATTTCTTAGATTCTATCACAAGTATCATTATTGTTATTTTCATTTTTATAGGCACCTGGAAATTACTTAAAGAATCGTTTTTACTTACTTTAGATTCTGTTCCCAAAAATATTAACTCAAACGAAGTTGCCAGATTTCTTGAATCAATTGACGGGGTTAATCAAATCCACGACCTTCATATTTGGCTAATAAGTTCTACAGAAATTGCTTTAACTGTTCATTTAGTAGTTGACGAAAGTAAAGTTAAAGATGTATTGGCTCTTGATTTACAAGAACAAATTGAGGAAAAGTTCGGTATTGGTCATTCTACTGTTCAAATAGAAATTAACCAAATTAAAGGACATTGTTTGACGAGTAAAATATAAAGAATACTTGGAGTTAAACTTAAATATTGATTTGAAGTGATATCTAAAGGAAGAAAGATTTATCGGAACATCTCTTTAATCATTCCCCAAGTTCTGCGAATACTGTTAATGGTAATGGAAACTGATTGAGTTGTGCTATATAAATAAGTGTTATCTTTTTTAATTATTTTTATTCGATATGTATAATTAGTTTTTGTTGTTTCAGGATTATCTCCCGAACTTGGTTTCAAATAGGCATCTTCATCTACAAAGGAATATGAACTATTATTTGTTTCCTGAGTATATATTTTTTTGTATGCACCACTGCTTTGTGAACGTTCAATTTCATACTTTGAAATAAAAGTCTCGTCTAATGCTTTCCACTGAATTGTTATTACCTTGCCGTCTGAATTGGCATTGAAATATTCCAACACTTCATTTGAAGCAACAGCAGTTATTGTTGCTGTTATTAAAACCAATAATATTAATATTTTATATTTCATATTGCAAAATTAATAATTCTTTTATTAAAACGCAAGAAAATAAAAAATGTTTTAAAATATTTTTTGAACACAAAACCTAACATGGATAATTCATCCGATGACTTCCCAGTCATCGGATGAATAGACTCAGTAACGATTTTAGAATTTAATAAAAATTTAGTAAAAAACTTAGTTTTTTACTAAATATTAAGCAAACCCTTTATAATCAATAATTACTGAATATATTTTTAAATTTATGAATAATATAGGTTAAAAGGAAAATAAAAAACTCCAGCCCTTTCGAAATATTTCATTTCACTGTAAAAAAATGAACTCTAATCTTTTTAAATGTGATACAAATAAGCAGTAACTCACCTTACGAATTCACCTCTTGAGATGGACATATTTATTACCAGCAAGTATAAGGGGAGCTGCTATTCAATTTACCCCGTTAGGGATAAAATATTTGTAACAATGTTTTTTTTAGAGTCTTGTTATTCCG
>CAZCLJ010000237.1:0-7214 GCA_964499465.1 uncultured Hyphomicrobiales bacterium | reverse complement strand
AACGGGATAAGTAGAATAGCAGCACGTTTTAAAGATGTGTATAATCGTTAGTTTTTCAAAGGGGGGAATTAAAAAGAAAATTCTTATCCCTCCTTTTAAAAAAGGGGGGTAGGGGGGATTTTGACTTTCTATTTTTATAAGTCCTTATTAATTAATGTCATCTCCATTTAAATAAAGGTCTTATTTTATCCGAGGGTTTGGAATGACAAGCAAGCGAAATTGCAAACTACAAGGGTCAGGAGTTCCAAAATTTTCCAATAAATATACTTTCCAGTATGAAAAAAATTTGTTAATTTGTTTGTAATTTGTTGAGAATTAGTAAATAATTAAATTAAATAAATCAGATAAATGGATTTTGTAGAATATTACGATAGTATAAAAAAAAAGATTGAGCAATCAACCGAATACACTTTGCGAACAGATTTCGAAAATTTGCTGAATGCTATCAAACCAAGAAAATCACTTAAAATTATTCAGGAAAATAAAAAAACTGAAACGCAATCTTTCGGAAAACCAGACTTTAAAGTATCTGAAAATGATTTGGAAATTGGCTGGATTGAAACTAAGCCATTCAAAGACGATTTGTCTGTTTATATTGATTCTCCGCAACTTAAAAGATACCTTAACGTAATTCCAAATTTCCTTTTCACAAATTACAGAGAATTTATTTTGTTTCGCGATGGCGAACCAATTTTAAATTCTACTTTATTGTTCAAAGGAGAAGAGAAACTGCAGGACAGCAATATTGAAAAAACTGAAATTGTATTAAATGAATTTTTTGACTCTAAATTTCAGCAAATTGAGAAAACAGAAAAGCTATCAGTTTTGCTCGCAAAACACGCTCAATATTTGCACGATGAACTAATGGATTTGTGGAATAGTAACGAAAAATCACAATTCAAAGAAAAATTATACGGTTTATTCGATTTATTTTCAAAAACACTGATTGAAGATTTAAAACCATCGGATTTCATAGATGCTTACGCCCAAACTGTTACTTATGGTTTGCTTTTATCTGCTCTTTCAGCAACCAAAAAAATTGATAAATATAATTTCATTGAATTTATTCCTAAATCATTGTCGATTTTTGAAGAAATATTCGGTTTGCTTCGTCTTTCCAATATTCCGGACGGCATTGCATGGATAATAGATAAATTACTAATCATTTTAAACAATACAGATTACTCCCAAGTTCAAAAGGAGCTTTCATTTGCATTCAAAAAAGGGCGGGAATTTGAAGACCCATATATTTACTTTTACGAAAATTTTTTAAAAGCATACAATCAGGAAAAACGTGTAGAAAAAGGAGTTTATTATACGCCAGCTGCAGTTGTGCGATTTATCGTTAAAGCAGTTCAGCAATCTCTGATAAAAGATTTTAAAAAATCGGGTTTAGACGATGATAATATTTCTGTTTTGGATTTTGCAACCGGAACAGGAACTTTCCTATTAGAAACTTTTAAAACTGCATTAGAAAATGTGGACAAAGGACAAAAAAACGGGTTTATACGCAATAATTTATTGAAAAATTTCTTTGGTTTCGAGTATCTTATTGCGCCTTATACGATTGCACATCTTAAGCTAACAAAATTTTTAACGGAAGAAGGTTTTAAATTTGAACAGGACGACAGAACAAAAGTATTTTTAACTGACACGCTTGATGATGCTTATTATCAACGAAATCCTTTGTTTCCTTACATTTCAGACGAAGGCGAGCAAGCAACAAAAATAAAATTAGAGAAAAAAGTATGGGTAGTTCTGGGAAACCCACCATACAGCAATTATTCAAAAAATAAAAAACCTTTTATCCAATCACTAATAAACGACTACAAAAAAGGATTGCAGGAAGCCAAAATCAACATTGATGACGATTACATAAAATTTATTCGTTTTGCACAGGCGAAAATTGAAGGAGCTAAATACTCATACAAAAAAGGGAATAATTCTGTAACTGGCAAAATCGAAAGTGAAGGACAGGGAATTGTAGGAGTTATTACAAACAATTCCTATTTAAGCGGCATTACGCATCGCCAGATGAGAAAATCACTTTTCGAAACTTTCGATAAAATATATATTCTTAATCTTCATGGGAACAGCATTATTGGCGAAGGGGATAAAAACGTTTTCGATATAACTGTTGGAGTGGCAATAGCTTTGTTTATAAAAACACCCATGCCACTTAAAGAAAAAGAAGTTTACTATTTTTCGACTCTTGATAACAGTATTACAAAAAGAGAGGATAAATTTGACCTTCTTTGGGATAATGATTTGTTAACTGTGAATTGGAAACGTCTTAAACCACAAGAGCCATATTACTGGTTTGTAGAAAAAGATTTCAAGCATATCGAACAATACGAAAAAGGATGGAAAATCACTGAGATTTTTAAAATATATAATAGTGGTATAAAAACAGATAGAGATAGTTTATTTATTGATAAAGAAGCAAATAAACTTGAAAAAAGAATTAAGACTTTATTTTCAGGTAATTATGATAAAGATTTTAAAAACAAATATAATGTAAAAGATTCTGGAAGTTACAAGTTAACTGAAAAAATAAAAAATAAAAATTTTTCTGAAATAAATATTCTTAAAATTCATTATCGTCCATTTGATATAAGATATATTTACTATCAAATAGGTTTTACAAGTCGTCCTTCAACTTCTGTTCATTTAAGTATTAATAGGTTAGAAAATCTTGGATTAGTTTTTCCACGTTTTGCAAAGGGAAAGAAATCAAATTATGGATTTATTTCTGATATTGCTATAGATGGCTCACTTGGTGGACGTCATTCTGGTTCTGAAACTTACATTGCTCCCCTTTACATCTACAATTCAAACGGTAATTCAGACCCAAACGGCAACGATTACTTATTTAAAGACCAGCAGAAAAAAGACAATTTCTCAAAAGAATTTCATAAATTCTTAAAAGAAAATAAATTAAGTAATTTTACGCCAGAGCAAATATTAGGATATATTTACGCAATTTTATTTTCACCAACTTACAGAGAAAAATACTTTGAGTTCCTGAAAATTGATTTCCCTAAAATTCCTTTTACAAAAGATAAAGTATTATTTGAAAAGCTTTCAGAATTAGGAAGCGAATTAATTGAAAATCATTTATTAAAGCGTGGCTATCAAAAAAATGAAATGCCAGTCTTTGCAGTCGAAGGTAATAACGAAGTTAAACAGATTACTTATAGCGATGATTTACACAGATTATACATAAATAAAACTCAGTATTTTGAGAATTTTCCTATAGCTGTATGGGAATACGAAATTGGTGGTTATATGGTATTTGACAAATATTTGAAAGCGCGAAAAGATATGGAATTATCTTATAACGAAATCAATCATATTAAAAAAGTCACTGCTTCAATTTCCAAAACAATAGAGCTTCAGCAAAATATTGACAATTTATGTGCAAACTGGATTTGAGAAAAATATTTTCAATAATTCAAATCACATCATTAAACTCAAATAAAACTTTTTATCTTTTATAAAAATTTTGTATATTAATTTTTTTTAATAAACAAATTTTATAAATTAATTAAGGAAAAAGTATGTTAAAAGGACACCCAAAAGGACTATTAGTTGCTTTCTTTGCCAATATGGGTGAGCGTTTTGGCTTCTACACAATGATGGCTTGCTTGGTATTTTTCCTCCAGGCTCGTTATGATTTAAATCCGGCAGATGCTGGAAACTATTATAGTTGGTTTTATTTTGCAATTTATGCATTGGCTTTAATAGGCGGTATAATCGCAGATGCCACACAGAAATATAAAACAGTTATTTTAGTTGGAATTTTAACAATGTTGGGTGGCTATATTTTAATGGCAACTCCCGGTTTAACCCTTGGAATTTCTTTATTAGCTCTTCTCATAATTGCATTTGGAAACGGACTCTTCAAGGGAAATTTGCAGGCATTAGTTGGACAGATGTATGACGACCCAAAATATTCTCATCTTCGCGACTCTGCGTTCAGCATTTTTTATATGGGTATCAACGTTGGTGCTTTCTTTGCTCCAAGCGCTGCAAATGGAATACGTAACTGGTTTTTAAGCACCAAAGGATATATTTATGATGCAGACCTTGCAAGTTTATGTAATCAGTTTATCGGAGGACGTCTTCAAGACACTACTACTCTTCAGGATTTAGCTTCAAAGGCATATTCTGGTAGTATTACAGATTTGATGAGTTTTTCTCAAAATTATATTGACGCATTCGCAACAGGTTACAATTATGCTTTTGGTGTTGCAGCTGCTGCTATGATTATCTCATTAGTAGTTTACGTCCTCTTTATGAAAAAATTACCAAACAAGGAGAAAAAAGCTGCAAGTGCTAAAATCGAAGTTTCTGAACTTTCAAAAACCATTGTATTTACTGCAATTTCTGCAGTTGCCGTTGCAGTTGTTGTTTACTTGATTTCTCAACAAATTGATATTGCATTTGCATTCGGTCTGTTTGGTGCTTTCGTTGCAGGTAGTTTCAAGATGTCAACAAAAGAAGAGCGTCCGAGAGTTATTTCTCTTATGCTCGTATTTACTGTAGTAATTTTCTTCTGGATGTCATTCCATCAAAATGGTTTAACTCTTTCCTTATTTGCACGTGACTATACAGTTAAAGCAGTAGGTCCTTTTACTTATTTATTCTTTGATATTAAATCACTATTATGTGTTATTGCAGCGATTATCGGTGTTGTTCTTTTAATAAAGAAAAATTCAACTGGCGCAAACCGCGGACTTGGCGCTTTACTTCTTATTGCAGGTGGTTTATTATCATATTGGCAATACACTATGTTTACTGAAGTGAATCCTATCGAACCGGAAATTTTCCAGCAATTCAACCCAATATTCATTGTATTTTTAACTCCTGTAGTTGTTGGATTCTTTGCTTTGCTTAATTCACGAAAAAAAGAACCTACCACTCCAAAGAAAATTGGAATTGGTATGATACTTGCAGCATTTGGTTTTGCATTAATGATTGTCGCATCACTTGCTTTAGCTTCACCGGCTTCTTTAGGTGGTGCTCCTTCTCCAGACAGAATATCTCCTTATTGGCTTATTAGTACTTATTTTATACTAACTATTGCTGAATTATTCCTTTCTCCAATGGGTATTTCATTTGTATCTAAAGTCGCTCCACAACGTTTCCAGGGCTTAATGCAGGGTGGCTGGCTTTTAGCAACTGCTCTTGGCAATAAACTTCTTGTTGTTGGTTCGATGATGTGGGTTGCTATTGATTTATGGCAATTATGGGGTATTTTCGTCGTTTGCTGTTTGCTTTCTGCTGTCTTCATTTTCTCTCAGATGAAACGATTGGAAAGTTCTACCAAGTAACATATTCATTATTAATTATTAAGTCATCAATGCTTCTTATATCATTGATGACTTTTTTTTGAAAAATAAAAAACTAAAAAATTCGTTGAATAACTAAAATTTTAGTTGTTTATTATTTTTTTTTGTATTATATTGCAATTAATAGAAAAATAAAAGAGGAAAAAATGAAAAAATTAACAAAAGCAGAAGAAGAGATAATGCAAATCGTATGGAATTTAAAGCAAGGTTTTGTCAATGATATTATTGACAAACTACCTCTACCTAAGCCGGCATACAACACAGTTTCCACTATAGTCAGAATCCTTGAAAAAAAAGGTTTTGTCGCACATAATGCATTCGGAAATACTCACCAGTATTTTCCAATTGTAACCAAAGATGATTATTCTGCGTCTTTGTTAAAAGGAATAATTCAAAATTATTTTGGAAATTCTTACAAGCAAATGGTTAGCTTCTTTTCAAAAGATAACGACATAAGTTTAAAAGAATTAGAAGAAATCAAAGAATTAATGGAAAATCAAATCAATAAATTGAAAGATAAATAAATGGAAACAATAATGCTTTATTTAGCAAAATCTGTATTGATAAGCGGAATAGTATTCTGCTTCTACAGCATTTTCTTGAAAAAAGAGCCATTCCATCAGTCTAATCGCATTTTCTTGCTTTCCGGAGCGATTCTGGCAATAATTCTGCCAGCTATTGATTTCAATTTTTCAGAAAAAATTGCACCTTTTTCAGAAGAAGTAAAAGTAATGATTTCTGAAGTTACTACTAATCAATCAGAAATAAATTCAGTTACAAATGAGTTTTCATTTATCAACTTAATAATCATAGCTTATTTCATTATTTCTTTATTGCTAATTTGCAAATTGGCACTACAATTTATTTTACTTAAAAATATTTATAAAAAAAGCAGAGTTGAAAAGATTGGAAAAATAAAGGTGGTAGAGACTTTCAAGGAATATCCCCCATTTTCCTTTTTCAATTTCATTTTTATTTGTTCCAAGGGTTTAGAGAATGATGAAAGAGAAAGAATTCTTCACCACGAGAAAATCCACATTAAGCAGTTTCATTCTATTGATTTGCTGTTTTTCGATGTTTTGCTTATTGTATTTTGGTTTAATCCTTTCCTTTGGTTAATAAAAAAATCTCTCAAATCAATTCACGAATATATTGCAGATAATGAAGTTTTAAAAGCTGGATGCAATAAAAAAGAATACCAGAATTTAATTTTAAAAGAGACATTTGGTCTATATAATATATCATTTATAAATCGTTTAAATTATTCACTTACTAAAAGGAGATTCGTTATGATGTCCAATTCAAAGCCAAGAGATTTTGCATTTTTGAAGTATATTGCAATACTTCCAATTATGCTTGCGCTAATGCTTGTTTTCAACTCTTATAGTTCGATTGGTTCCGAACAAACAACAGATAAGAAAAAACAACAGGAAATTGATTTGAAGAAAAAACAAATTGAAAAAAGTACTAATAAAGTTGATAAAAAGCAAGATTTTCAGGAACTTGATGAACTGCCCGCCTGTGATTTGAAAGAACTTTCAAAGAATATAGTTTACCCGGAAGACGCAAGAAAAGCTGGAAAAGAAGGTAAAGTATTCGTATCTGCTTATGTTAATGTAAAAGGAGATGTAGAAAAAGTAAAAATTGAAAAAAGTGATAATTCAATTTTTGACAAAGCAGCCGTAACTGCTGTAAAGAATACTAAATTTAAACCCGGAATGAAAGACAAAAAGCCAGTTGCTGCCTGGGTTACCATTCCTATCAATTTTAAATTGAAATAAAAAAGCATTAAAAAGACATAAATTCAGAACTCCTGACCCCAAAACGAAAATAAAGGAGTTAGGAGATTTGCCTCGTAAA
>CAZCLJ010000236.1:0-7228 GCA_964499465.1 uncultured Hyphomicrobiales bacterium | reverse complement strand
GTATCAACACAATACTTTTTCATTTCTCAAAAGAGAAATTGCGTAAGGTGAGTTACTTATATGAAAATTAACTAAATGAAAAGCAAGCCATACTATCAACAAGTTGATAGTATGGCTTGTGAATTTCAAGTCTCATTTCCCAAGTTGAACTTGGGAAAGAGAAAAAGAATAGATATTCCATATCTTGTAGTTATAGAATATCAAACTGCGTAAATATTTGTATTGTATATAATTATAATGAATTTATTTACAAGTGGAAGTCATCGGATGACTGCCAGTTATCCGATGACTAAAAAGTTCATTTTCTCAAAAGTAAACGTCTTTGTTTATATTCGCCTCATAATGAACTGTATAAAATTATGTCATCTCTATTTAAATAAAAGTCTTCTTTTATAGGGGGGGTGCCAATGACATCTTTATTTGTAATGCTGGCGGATGTCAGAATCCATCTTGGTTTTCTCTAAAGAGAATGGACAAAGGAATATTTAAGTCATTCGTCATTAGTTATTAGTAAAAATACAAATGACGAATAACGAATAACTAATGACCTATAAAAACTTTTTTTAAGATGGATTCCGACATCCGTCGGAATGACAGGGTAAAGTGATGTCATCTCCATTTATATAAAGCACTTGCTTTATTTAGGACAAGACAACTAATCATTAATCATTAATCATTAATCATTTATCACTAATCATTAATCATTAATCATTAAAAAGAACTCTTCTTCATTCAAACATTTAATCCCAAGTTTTAATGCTTTGTCGTATTTAGAGCCGGGCGAGCTGCCTACAACAACAAAATTTGTATTTTTGCTTACTGAACCTGTAACTTTCCCGCCTTTTTTCTCAATCATTAGTTTTGCTTCATTTCGTGTTAATGATTCCAGTTCTCCTGTTAAAACGAAAGTTTGGTTTAGCAGTGGCTGATTTTCGTTTAATATGTTTTGTTCTGCTACGTTAAGTTCAAATTGCAAGCCGCTTTCTTTCAAACGGTTGATAATTTCAATTTCTTTCCCATCGCTGAAAAATGCAATAATTGATTCAGCCATTTTATCGCCGATTTCAAAGACAGCAGTCAAATTCTCTTTGGAAGCAGAAATAATGCTGTTGATGTTGCGGAACTGTTTTGCAAGTGTTTTGGCGGCAACCTCTCCAATGAAGCGAATACCAAGAGCAAATAGAACATTAGAAAATGGCTGCTTTTTGCTTTCTTCTATTGCATTAAGCAGATTAGTAACGCTTTTTTCGCCCCAGCGGTCTAAATTTTTTAGTTCATTTTCAAATTTTTTCAATTCGTAAATATCGGCAACATTTTTAATAAAACCGAGTTTCACCAAGCTTTCCACAACTTTTTCGCCCATATTTCCAATATTCATAGCATTCCTTGAGCAAAAATGCTCAATGCGTCTGCGTATTTGCCAGGGGCAATCGGGATGGTCGCAATAGTAACTTGCTTCGCCTTCAGGACGTTTTAATGGTGCTTTTAGCTCGCAAGTGCAATGAGTAGGGAAAGCAAACTGCCTTACATCATCATTGCGTTTTTCAAGGACTACACTTGATACTTTTGGAATAACATCGCCTCCCTTTTCAATCACAACGTAATCGCCTACTCTAATATCTTTTTCTGTGATAAAATCTGCATTATGAAGAGTGGCGCGGCTAATCGTTGAGCCGGCAAGGAAAACCGGTTCAAGTTCTGCAACTGGTGTAACAACGCCAGTCCTTCCAACCTGAAATGAAATATCTTTTAGCAAAGTAACTGCTTTTTCTGCTTCGTATTTATAGGCAATAGCCCAGCGCGGTGAACGTGCTACGAATCCAAGCTGCTGCTGTTCTGCAAGTAAATTTGTTTTTATGACAATCCCGTCAATTTGGAATGGCAAGGTATTACGCTGCTTTTCCCAAAAATCTAAAAATTCAAACACCTCTTCAATGCTATTACAAAGCTTTGAATAAGGACTTACCGGGAATCCCATCTCTTTCAGCATTTTTATATTTTCAAAATGCTCTTTTAGTTCCGCTTGCTGCGTCAAAAGATAGTAGCAGGCAATTTGAAGCGGACGAGCAGCTGCTTCTTTTGGGTCAAGCAATTTCAACGTTCCGGCTGTTAAATTGCGTGGATTTGCATACGGTTTTTCCTCTAATTCCAATCGCTTTTCATTAATTTTCAAAAAATCCTGCTCCAGCATAAATACTTCACCGCGCACTTCAAAATCTGTTAAATCAACACCATTTAAACTAAGTGGTTTGACTTTTAGCGGAACAGAACGAATCGTTTTTATATTATGAGTGATATTATCCCCTTTCACTCCATCGCCGCGGGTTGCTGCAATATGCAAAGCACCATTTTTATATTTTATAGAAATAGCAACGCCATCGTATTTCAGTTCTGCAACGTAAGATGCCGGCTCGCGTCCCAGATTATCTTTCACACGCCTGTGAAAATCGCTTACTTCTTCTTTGCTGTATGTATTGGCAAGCGAAAGCATTTGGGTATCGTGAATAACGTTTTCAAACTGCTTAAGCGGTTCGCCTCCTACACGCTGAGTAGGAGAATCCTCTGTAATTAATTCCGGATATTCCTTTTCGATATTTGAAAGTTCCAGAAAAAGTAAATCGTATTCGCGGTCAGAAATAAGCGGTTCGGCATCTACATAGTAGGCATAATCATACTTTTTGATTAGCTGGCGAAGTTCTACCGCGCGATTTTCTGTTTTTTCCGGTATTTGAGTGTTTTCAAACAAGTTCTTTTGCATAATTTTTCAAAAATTTTATAAATTGTAATTTCTGAATTTAAAATTTAGATAATTTAATAAATTTGAAATGAATTCCAAAATAGAAAAACCAACAAAAGAACAATTAAAAGCACAAAGCTACGACAGACATCTGACTGTAACCGCAAACGCTGGAACTGGCAAAACGCGAGTGCTTGTGCATAGATATTTGAATATTCTGCTCGGAGTGGATTTGCTCAAAACCGATATTGAGCCACAGGAAGTAGTGGCAATCACTTTCACACGAAAAGCAGCTTCGGAAATGCTTGCAAAAATTGCTCAAAATATTGAAGAAAAGCTAAAAACCTGCGAAAATAAAATTCTTTCGCAACGACTTGAATACATCCGTGAAAACCTGATTTATGCTAATATTTCTACAATTCACAGCTTTTGTTCCAAACTTTTGAGGGATTACCCTATTGAAGCAGGAATAAATCCGGCTTTCGTTGAACTGACTGAACCAGAAAAACTATCTTTCCAAGACCAGGCAATTACTGAAGTTTTTGAGGATTGGCTTGAAACTGACATAGATGAAAAGCGTGTTACTTTTAAAAATCTTTTAGATATTTTACCGGAATATAAACTTCGCAATCTTTTAAAATTGATTTTTAATAAACGGGCTATAACTCAAAATTTAATTAAACTTTATTCAAAAAGCAATATTGAAATACTCGAAATGCGTGCTCAATACTTGAAAAATCTTGTAGTTCCAGCCATTGTTGAATCAATAAATAAACTCTACAATTTTTTTGACAGATACAATACTGATAACTTAAAGGCAAGCAACGCAAAGAAACTTGAAGAGGCATTCGAGCATTTAAGGGATTTTAAAGATGAGCTAAATTCAAAAAGCAAAGCATATAACTTACCTCAACTGATTGACAAAACGCTTTCAATTGTAAACGAATTTTTTACTCAAAATTTCACGATTAGAAAAACTTTTCAACATCACGAAAACTTCACATTGGAAGCAGTTATTGGGAGTTCGGCAAGCATAATCGGGAAATTCACCCAATTGCTCGAAGTTTTGAAATACGAGGATTTAGATATTGAGCTAATTCGGGCAACACGCACCGTTATTGATGTTTACAAAGATGTGGAGCAAAGCATCAAGCAAAGGAAAGACGAGCTGGGCGCCCTTGATTTCGATGATTTCATTCTGCTTACTTATAGTTTGCTGCAAAATGAAGAAGTTCGCCGCAAAGTCGCAAAAAATATAAAATACCTGCTCGTTGATGAATTTCAGGATACTGACGATTTCCAGTATTCCATTATGAAAAATTTGATTGGCGATTTCTCTGGTATTGAGCAAAATAACAATCTATTTATCGTAGGCGATGCGAAGCAAAGTATTTATGGCTTTCGAAATGCAGACGTCCGCATCTTCAACAAAGCACGTGCAGAAGTAAGGGAAATTAACAGAAAAAAACTTGAGCAGCGGGAACTTAACGACTACTTCCTTTCAGCAGAAGAGCAAATCGCAGCAGAATCCGATGCAGAGCGGGAAGGAGAATTACAGCTTACTGCTACTTTTCGTATGCAACCAAATATTTGCTCATTTGTTAATACGGTTTGCTCCAATATTTTCGAAGATAAAAGCAATAATTTTGATGTGGAATACTCCCCTTTGGTTTGCGCCAAAAATTCTGAGGAGTTCTTTCAAAGTGAGGACAAAAGCAGTTTTGGAACAGTCAGTTTCCTTATTTCTTTTTATAAAAAAAATGAGTGTGCCTCTCTAAATCTTTCTCAATTGATTGAAAAAAAACTGAAAGAAATCGAAGGAATTGAAGATGATAATGAAGAAAATCAAGATGAGCAGGAAATTATATTTCTTGAAGAAGCCGAACTAGTTGCCCGCTATATGAAAAATGCAGTAGAAGGGGACAGCGACGTTTTTGTTGAAGAAAAAGGGGAAAAGCGAAAGCCGCAATACAAGGATTTTGCAGTGCTGTCGCGAACCCGCTCTTCATTTGAATCGCTTGTTTTTTTCTGTCTGAAATACGAAATACCGCATATCCTTCACAGCGGAAGCGGATTTTTCAATAATCAGGAAATTATTGATATATATTCATTCCTGCGATTTTTAAACAATCCGAATGATGACCTTGCTTTTGCTTCAATCCTAAAATCGCCTTTTTTCAATTTGAGCGATGCTTATCTTTTCGAGCTAATAAGCAGCAGTAAAACCAGAACAGCACTTTGGGAGCTTTTCCAAACGAGAATGAATAAATCAATGAGCAATGCCTCTTTTCTTGAAAAACGGGCATTTTCTGTAATCAACAATTTAATTTCAATAGCACCAAACTGCTCTCTTTCGCAATTAGTAAATGAAATACTTGCTCAAACAGACTATTGGGGAACATTGGAAAATTCTCCAGCTGCAGCACAAAAACGAATAAACATTGAAAAACTGCTAAAATTCGCAAGGACTTTTCAATCACGTGGATTCCGCACTTTAAACGATTTTGTTGAAGAACTCGACTTTTTAATCGAAAATTCTTTGGGTGAAAACGAACCTGTAACGCTTTCAGACGAAGACGCTGTAAATATGATGACTATTCACGCTTCAAAGGGCTTGGAATTTCCAATTGTGATTTTATTCAATACCAATAAAAAGCCCAAAAATCCAGATTCTTTCCTGCTTGACGATGAATTTGGACTGGGATTTAAAATTCCAACGCTCAAAGAAAAAATTATTCAGGATGTCGATACTCCAATTTCTTTTATTATAAGGCAGAACAATCGTTTAGCCGAAGAAGCAGAAAACAAGCGTGTCCTTTACGTTGCTTTGACCCGTGCTAAAGAGCATCTTGTCATTTCAGCAAATCTCTTTTTCAAAAAAGATGGAATTTCTGAACCACAAGGGCTTCTTAAAATGATTACAAACGGACTTGGAATAAACAGCAATTTTTATTCTGAAAACGATTCTCTTGATTTAAATGAAAAGTTGCGGCTGCTCATTAATAATCAGATTCCAGAAGTTGAATACGAACAAAAAATAGAATTTATCAGGGAAATTCCAGACGTTGAAAAGAAAACAAAAGCCACACAAAGCAAAAATGAAGAAAATATTTTTTTACTAAATCAAATAGAAAGCAGCATTGGGAATAGGATGTTTTCCGCAAGCAAGCTAATGATTTACGATTTGGACAGCTTGAAGTATGCAGAAAGATATTTACTCGGTTTGCCGGATTTGGAACAGGACGATTTTCTTTATTCCTGTTCTACAAAAGAAGACGGTGAAGAGGAAATTATCGGCTCGCGTGCCGGAACACTCATTCATAATACTATAGAAAGCATTAACTATTGGCTAAAACCCAACGGCTATATGAATGAAACAAGTTTTAATGAAACATTAGATACCGTTCTCGAAAACTCCAATACTCCAAATCCATCGAAAATAAGAGAACGCATAGTAAGAGAAGTGAAAAATATTGCAGCTACTCCGCTTATTCAAAGATTTGCACAAAATATTTCGAATGCAAAATCGGAATTAGAGCTAACCGTTCCCTTTCAAAACGACTTCCTGCTTGGCAAAATCGACCTGCTGATTATAAATGAGCAGAATGAATACGAAATTTGGGATTGGAAAACAAATAAAGTAGATGGAGCTGATGCAATGGATTTTCTAAAAACGCATTACGAGCCGCAAATGAAGTTTTACGCTTATTTGATTTCACTTCTTAATGCGGAACAGACGCATTACAAAGCACGGCTTCTTTTTACACGTTTAGCTGGTGTTAACGCTCAAGAAGATGACTGGACGCGGGAATATGTTTGGTCTAAAGTGGAATTGGAAGAATTTGGGAATGAATTAACTGAGAAAATAGAAAAGATGGTAGTTTAAGTCGGCTGTTGGCTGTCAGTTGTCGGCTGTCAGCTATTAGCTTTGGTTTATAGTTTCAGAACTCCTGATGCCTCGTAGTTTGGTATTTAGCAGTCTTGTCATTTCGAAACGAAGTGAGAAATCTCACAACTCCTTGCTACCACAGACTTTGAGATTTCTCACTTCGTTTCGAAATGACACTTTTACTATGTAATTTGCGCAATTACTATTTACGAGGCTACTCTCCTAACTCCTTTATTTTCGTTATGGGGTCAGGAGTTCTGAGTTTATGGTCATTGGTTATTGGTCATTAGTCATTGGTATTTTTTCTTTTACGAATTACTAATAGTTGATAACCGACAGTTCAGAACTCCTGACCCCAGGGCTGATACGTTCTTTTATATCCATACTATCAACTTGTTGATAGTATGGCTTAGAATTTTTTTTAGTTACAAATTCTCCTTCCCAAGTTGCACTTGGGAAGGAGAAACCAAAAATTTAATAAAGTCATACTATAAACTTGTTTATCGTATGACTTGTATAAGTATTAGCTATACATATATTTACGCGCTATAAAAGCCAAAGTGGTTCATTAGGAACGAAGTGAAGAATCTCAAACTCTGTGG
>CAZCLJ010000235.1:0-7271 GCA_964499465.1 uncultured Hyphomicrobiales bacterium | reverse complement strand
TACATATAGTTACGTGCTAAAAAAAACGAAGTGGTTCATTAGGAACGAAGTGAAGAATCCAGAGTTTAGTGGTTAAAAGAAATTTTTCTGGATTCTTCACTTCGTTCAGAATGACTGTGTTAACTTATGTCATCTCCATTAAAATAAAGGTCTTCCTTTATCGTGTGGTTCGGAATGACACCTTTTCTGTATAATTTGCGCAATTTTTATTTACAATGCAAATCTCCTAACTCCTTTACTTTCGATATGGGAACTGGATTTCAGAATTTATAGAAAGACCTTAATAAACAATCTATTTATTTCATTCTAAATTTTTTGAGATACAGAATTTCCATTCATTTCCATAATAATTACTTGTTTGCCACCAAACTCTCTTTTTAATTTTATGCTTTTTCTCTTTATCTAAAAAGAAATAATCCTTTTCGCCGGAATTTTCTTTAATTATAGTATTTGTTAGCATAAATAACTGTTCATCGCTTGAGTAAAGAGTATCAGTAAGCACATTTTTACCAATTTGGGATAAATCTGTATCATAAACAAGAGTTCCAGTTGATTCTAAAATGAAAAACTCATCAATTCCATCTTTTTCAGTATTTTCTATGATAGAGGAAATTAAAACATCTGGTTTGAATAAAGAAGAAATTGAGCCGATACAATTACCATCTTTAACAATTGGTGCTTCCATAATGTTTGCGTAATATCCTTCAACTAATTTGAAAATATTACTGAAAACTCTTTGCTTGGTTTCAAAAAGTTTTAATACATGGGCTTGTTTGCTAATATCAGTTCCTTCGGAAAAGCGGTAACCAGTTGGAACAGCGTATTTCAACATACCATTACTATTGACATAAACTACTTCATGGATTTGAGAAAATCTGTTTAAAATGTTATTTATAGCGAATCTAATCTCATTTTCATTAAAGCCGGCACTTGCAATTTCATCAATTTGCAAATCGCTGTAATCCCAAATCGAAAATAGAAGTGAATCAGTAATCATCTGATATTTATCCAATAAATCATTCATTTTTTTACTATCAACAGATACTTCCTTTTGATTGCATCCAAAAGATAAAAACAGTATAATTATACCAAAAAAGTAAAGATATAATTTCATATAAACCTCAAATTAAAAAACTAATCTTTCTTTAAAGAACAGTAATTCTAAACAATATTTTTATAACGAATAAAATTAAGAAAAAAAAATGAAATAAGTATAAATATTTTGAAACAAACGAAAAATATATCGTAGTAATTATTAGTAAGTAACTAAATTAAAAAATATTCATAATGGTGTAATTATGAAATTACTACTCCCATTCTGCATTGCAATAGCTCTTCTGAGCATAACACTTGCAACATCTACTGCCCAGCCACTTAACAATACAGAACTTGAGGCAGGAATAGCAAATGACATTGGGAAATATTCTACTGCTATGACATATTATGGCGTATTAGACCAATGGCATGACTACCAAAGGAGGACGATTAAGTATACTCCTTCAATGAAAAAATCTGAATTTCTTCAGGAAAACTTCTCCGACCCAAATTGGAGAAATGATTTAAAGTATTCTTACAAGTATGATTCAAACGATTTATTAGAATCAGTTAAAATACAAAAGTGGGATTACGACAAATGGCTAAACACTACAAAGTACCTTTATACCTGGTGCGAAAATGGTGCGATGCAGTGTCAGATTTATCAAAAATGGGAAAATGATGGCTGGGTAAATTACTCTAAAAGCTCAAGATGCTATGACTGCGAAACTGAGTTGATGACAGAACTGACAAATCAGGTCTGGGATGGCGAAAATTGGAGCAATTCCTCCAATTATATCTATGAATATGACAAAAGTAATTACTTAACTAATTGCATCGTTCAGGTTTGGGACGGCTCCCAATGGGTTGATAATTCCTGTGAAATTAGAACATATAGCTTTGAGCATAATTTGCTAACAAGAATTAATAAAGCTATGTATAATGGAAACTGGATTATTACTTCCAAAGATATTGCAACTTATGATGAAAACAAAAGACTTATTAATTATAATAATTATCAGTATAATGTTGATGGGGCTGAATCACCTAAGAAAAAATACTGCTATGCGTATAATGATTTAGGGCAGGTTATTACTGAAATTACTCAAAATTGGGACACACTAAATCTTAACTGGACTAATCAAAATAAATCCGAATATACTTATACTAATTTAGGTAAAGTATATAAAATCTTTACTTATTATATAGTTTATTCAAAATGGAACGATTTATATCATATACAAATAGATTATGATAAAAATGCATTAATCTCAAATTATAGCAAATATATGTATAGTGATGGGAAGTGGAACTTTAACGAAAAATTTGCATATGATTATACTATTGCCAGTTCTGTAGAACCGGTAACAGAAGACAAAACTGCATCTATACAAAGCTATCCTAATCCTTTCAGCAATGAAAATACTGTTGTTCTAAATATTGATGAGCCATCAATGGTCAGCGTTAAAGTTGCTGATTCGAAAGGAAATGAAGTTACTGAATTAGTCAGCAGTTTTCTTAATCAAGGTATTTATTCCTACTCACTAAGTAATTTGAATCTACCTCAGGGAACATATTTTATTTCTTTAAATACAGGGAAAAAAGTAGAAGTTTTACAAGTCATATCAATAAAGTAAAGGGTCATGCCTCCTCATCTCCTTTGCTAATTGGGCTATCTTCGTGGGTTGGAAGAGAAGATAGCCCATTTTTTTATCTGCTATGGGCAAATAAAATTCCTAATTAAAATAATTTAATAGGTGATAAAGTAAAACCTCTATTTTTTCCCGTTATTCTCCTTCAGAAAATTGAATATCATAAAGCTTTTTGTATATTCCAGCTTTGCTTATTAACTCTTTATGAGTACCTTGCTCAACAATTCTTCCATTATCAAAAACAAATATTTTATCGCAATCAATAATAGTTGCCAAACGATGAGCGACTATTATAGCAGTCCTATCTTTCAATGACTGATTAATAGCTTGCTGCACAATTTTTTCAGATTCAGAATCAAGGGCAGAAGTTGCCTCATCAAACACCAAAATCTGAGGATTCTTGATTAATGCCCGTGCAATTGAAATCCGCTGCCTTTCTCCACCAGAAAGCTTTACACCTCTATCTCCTATAAAAGTATCAAACTGGTCTGGAAATTTCTGAATAAAATTAAATGAGTTAGAAATCTTAGCTGCGTTTAATAGTTCTTCTTCACTTTTTTCATTCCCAAATAATATATTTCCCCTTAATGTATCGTTAAATAATATACATTCCTGAGGGACAACGCCAAATAAATTTCTATATGAATTTATTTTAAAATCTTTGATATTTTTCCCGTCGATAATAATTTCACCATTTTCTGGGTCATAAAACCTTAATAGTAAATCTATCATAGTTGATTTTCCGCTTCCGCTTGCCCCAACAAAGGCAATTTTCTGGCATTTTTTGATTGAAAAATTTATATCTTTTAAAACATAATCCTGTTCATATTTAAAACTGAGATTTTTTATTTCAATAATATTTTCAAAATTATCAATTTCAGAAGTCCCTTGCTTAACTGTTTCCGGGTGGTCTAAAATAGAGAAAACTCTTTCTCCTGTAACGACACCGCGCTGGAATTGAGAAATATTATTTATTACAGTAGTAATTGGAGACATTATTGCAAAAAGTGAGAAAAGAAACAGCATTAACTCGTCAGCTGGCATTGTTTTATTAATAACTTCAAGACCACCAACGAGCAATACAACAGATAAGGCAATAATAGCAAACATTTCATTAACTGAAGGAATTATAGTTAATATTTTTTGATGTTTTATAGAAGAACGGACATATTTTTGAGTTTGTTCTTTAAATTTATTATTGATTGCTTTTTCTATACCAAAAGATTTAATTACTTTTATTCCGGAAATTGCTTCGTGAAGCACCGAAGTCCAATCTGCCAATGCAACCTGCATCCTTGTAGCATAACGCCTTAAATACTGCATAGAATATTTAACTAATAAAATGCTAATAATGCTTGTTGCGAATGCAATAAGCGTTAGCTTAACAGAAATTGTAAATAAAAGAAAGAGGAAAAGAAGCACCTGCGTTCCTTCTCTTAATACTATGTTTAAAGAGCAAATAGTAGTAGCATTTAATGTAGTAATATCGTTTGATATTATTGAAATCAATGTGCCTTCTCTTTGTTTGTTAAAGAAATCAACAGAAAAAGATGTAAGTTTTTCAAATACTTTATCGCGAATATGCTTAATTATATTTTCCTCTAAAGTAACAGTATAAACAGAAGATAAATATTTAAAAATATTTTTTAGAAGAAAAAGAATAATAATAACGATGCTTAGTTTTATTAGTGTATTGAAAATACTAGCGTCATAAATTAATGAATTTATAAAGGAATAAAAACTGTCTTTTATTCCATCAAAAAAATTAGGTTGAGTTGATGCAACAGTTTCAGCTACATCTTCATTAAAAATGATTTGAAAAATAGGTTTTATAACTGCAATTGATATTGTGCTAAAAAATGAGAAAACAGTATTCAGCAAAAAAGCTAATAGGAACAGATGAATAAATGGTTTTAAAAATCCGAAAATTCTTAAAAGCACCGGTAAAACATTACTTTTTTCAATTTCTTTTATTTCTGACATAAATTTCCAATTTTCATTCAAAAAAGTTTTGTAAATTAAAAAAAAATTGATTAGTAACAATCAATTAAAATTACTAAATTTGTTTAAGTAGCATTGTAAAAAAAATAGAAAGTAAGTATAATGAGTGATAATGTTACCACAGGATTTAATCCGACAGTATTAATAGTTGATGATTCAATGCTATCCCGGAAATTGATAGCAGAGTTATTAAATGGAGAGGACTTTCGCATTATTTTTGGGAAAAGTGGAAAAGATGCAATAGAAATAATATCTGATATTCAGGTAGATTGCCTTTTACTTGATTTATTAATGCCGGAAATTGATGGATTTCAGGTTCTTGAATATATTCAAAAGAATGGTTTAGAAATTCCTTCTATTGTGATTTCAGCCGATATTCAGGAAACTACTAGGAAACGCGTAGAAGGTATGGGAGCTTGTGGATTTTTAAATAAACCACCCAAAAAAAATGAGTTAATAAAAGCTGTCAAAGATGCAATAAGACATAAATTTGGAGGTTAATATGAATTTGACTGAAGACCAAATTGATGCTATCAGAGAAATAATTAATATTGGTGTTGGGAAATCAGCAGCAATTCTGAATAAAATGATTAATAAACATATTAAGCTTCAGGTTCCGTATGTTGAGTTCACAAAAGTTGACAAAATCATAAATATAATTAACCATAGCCCTGAAGATGAGCTTTCATCTGTAAATTTAAGTTTTAAGGGTCTCCTTGTTGGGACGGCAAAACTAATTTTCCCGACCGACAGTGCAGCGAAATTAGTTGCACTTTTTACTGATGATAACAGCGGTGATGATGATATGGACGAAATCAAGGTGGCTACTCTTTCTGAAATTGGAAATATTGTCCTTAATTCTTTAGTCGGAACTATCAGCAATACATTAAGTCTTCCTTTAAACTATTCTATTCCAAGCTATCAGGAAGGAATTCTTAATGATTTGCTATCTCATTACGCATCTATGACCGAATCTGCCCATCTTTTAGCTCAAACTCGATTTGTTATAGAAGAACTGGAAATTATCGGTGATTTTATCCTTTTGCTCGAAGTTGAATCGTCTTATGTGTTCTTAGAACTTGTAGAACAATTCCTGAAAAATCAATTTCAAGGTAATTAATATGAATAATGACTCAGTTTTAAATAAGTATTCCATCTTTGATAATGTCCCCATTGGTATTTGTATTATAGATAAAGATTACAACGTATTGTTCTGGAATACTCATCTTGAAGACTGGACTAAAATAAATAAAAATGATATTATTGGTAATAGCTTATTTACTTATTATCCAAGTTTCAATAGATTTATTTACAGGAGCAGAATTGACAGTATATTCTCTGGAGGTCCTCCTGTGATTTTTTCTCCGCAGTTCCATAAAGAATTATTTTACTCAATTGCTCCAACAAATGAAAAAAAAGTTTTTTATATTACAATAAACTCCGGACCCGGTTTAGATGAAAATACAAGGACTGCAGTATTTTCTGTTAAGGACGTAACTGAACTTGCAATGAGAATTAAGAGTTATAAAGTTATGCGTGACCAAGCTCTCGAAGAAGTTGAACAAAGAAGGGTCGCTGAAAGAAGTTTAATGGAATCCGAAAAACAATTGAAAGAACTCGTTGCTACTAAAGATAAATTCTTTTCTATTATCGCTCACGATATAAAAAATCCCCTCTCTATCTTTCTCAATATTTCTGAACTTTTAATTACAATGTTCGATTCGCTTAATAAAGAAGAAATTCTTTCTTTTATTAACGACATTAATACTTCTGCAAAAAATCTGTATAATCTTTTAGAAAATCTTCTGAACTGGTCAAGAATACAAACCGGTAAAATTGTCCATCAACCTAATATTTTTTATATTAATATTTTAATAGAAAATGTATTTAATGTATTAGAAATGAGTTTTAAGCAAAAAAATATTTCTTTCGAGTTAAATATTCCTCCAAAAGAAATCGCTTTTGTTGATGCTGATATGTTTTCAACAGTTATCAGAAACCTAATTTCGAATGCAATAAAATTCACTTATCCTGATGGGAAAATAGTTGTATATTCAGAAGACTTGATTAACTTCGTAAAAATATCCATTAAAGATAATGGAACCGGAATGAGCGAAGAAGAAGTTAGCAGACTTTTCCGTATTGATTCACATCAATCCAAACGTGGAACTAATGAAGAAAGAGGTACCGGATTAGGACTCATTCTTTGCAAAGAATTCATCGAAAAAAATAATGGAAAAATAAGCGTTGAAAGCCAGTTGGGAAAAGGAAGTACTTTTAGTATAATTCTTCCAAAAAACCCACCAGATAATTGATAATTGACAATTGATAATTGACAATTGAAAATTGATAATTGATAATTGATAATTGACAATTGACAATTGATAATTGAAAATTGAAAATTGATAATTGATAATTGATAATTGATAATTGATAATTTGTTTAGTGTAATATCCCTTTGAAAACCAGACTATAATACCCTGTCATTCTGAGCGGAGCGTAGAATCTCAAGTTCTGTGGAAACAATGACTTGTGAGATTTCTCACTTCGAACCCCAAGATAAAGCAATTGCTTCATTTAAAT
>CAZCLJ010000234.1:0-7277 GCA_964499465.1 uncultured Hyphomicrobiales bacterium | reverse complement strand
CAGAGTTTGAGATTCTTCACTTCGTTCAGAATGACACTTTATTCGGATAATTTGCACAAATGTTATTTACGAGCCAAATCTTCTAAATCTTTTATTTTCGTTATGGGGTCTATATTTCTGAATAATAAAAAAACATTCAAATATTTTTTCTATATTTGCTTTTTTAATTTTGATTGAATTTAAATGAAATTCCTAATTATTTCAGTTGCGTTTTTAATTTCAATTTTACTCGGTTTTTTCCCTAAAATTGATAAGCCCAAATCAACAATATGGAAATTATCTGCGATATTGATAATGGTTATTGCAATTATGATTAATATTATTCCACCTGTTGCAACCAATCTTGAAAATGCAAAAATAATTACTTCAAAGATTTTTGATTATCCGATTAACTCTACTCTCGTTTTAAATAGTAACACTCCAGCTTTTGATGAAGAAAATAAGATGTGGCTTTATTTCATAAAAAGCAGTGAAACGAACAAAAAATCTTTTAAATTATTTAGTAAAGAAAAACTTGATTTAAAAGAAAATAATGAGTATATAATCAAACTAAAGTATGAAGAAAAAATAGCCGGATTTGTTTTTTATTCAATAATTAGTGAAAATCCAATTTTTTCAATTCCATATCTTCCACAGCTTGAAGAACGAATTAAAATAATGAATTTCCACGTTCCATTGGCTTGGCTCACTGTCCTTGCCTATTTGATTTCAATGATTTATTCAATAAAATATTTGATAAAACAGAATATTTATAATGATATTAAAGCATCATCCGCAGCTTATCTTGGGACGATTTTCTGCGTATTGGCAACTTTAACCGGCGCTGTTTGGGCAAAATATAACTGGGGCAGCTACTGGAATTGGGACCCCAGACAAACTTCAATTTTCGTTTTACTTCTAATTTATTTCGCTTACTTTATTTTACGCTCTTCCATTGAAAAAGATGATTTGAAAGCAAGATTGAGTGCAGTATATTCTATTATAGCATTTGTTACAGTTCCTTTCTTTATTTTCATTTTGCCAAGAATTGCTTCAGGTTTGCATCCCGGTTCAAGCAGTGAAGAAACTTTAGGACCAGTTTTAGCGACAAAAAGCGATATGCTCAATCCTACAATGCAAATTGGGTTTGGTATTTCAATTATTGCTTTTTCTATGCTTTTTTTCTGGCTGTATAATTTACATATAAGAGCAAAGAAATTGGAGAAAGAAAAAAATTGTTGATTGTTATACCAAACCGCTAACAAAAATGGTAATATAATCTGTCATTGCAAGAAAACTCTTCTTTTTCCCAAGATGGATTTTAGGAAAAAAACGCTTAATTACAAATTAAACGATTTTAAATATTTCTATCTGAAATAAGCTAATAAGGTTTTGAAACCGGTATTTCTTTTTTCTACTAAGGTTTACTATTGAAATGAAGTATTATTTTTTTAAAGAAACCTTATTTTTCTTAATAACTTTAGTAGAAAAAAAGCACCAAAAATCAATAAACCTTATTACCTTATTATAAATTTTCTTTTACACAAATATTTGATAAGAATTATGTCATCTCCATTTAAATAAAGGTCTTACTTTATCTGGCGGTTGCCAATGACATCGTAGTTTGTCATTCTGACGGATGTCAGAATCCATCTTTTTTTCTCTAAAGAGAATGGACAAAGGAATATTTTAGTCATTAGTCATTGGTTCTTATTAAGAATACCAATGACTAATAACTAATGACCTATAAATACTATTTTTAAGATAGATTCTGACATCCGTCAGAATGACAGGGTAAATTTATGTCATCTCCATTTAAATAAAGGTCTTACTTTATCTTGGGGCTCAGAATGACAGACAAACGTAAAGATGTCATTGGTAACTTCCAAAGCCAAAAAAACCTTCCGAAATTTGAAATCTTCGGAAGGTTTAATAGTGGTTTTTGATTTATACTTTCTTTCTTATTCTTTCTCTTTCTTCTAATTTCAGAACTCTTGACTCCATAACCAAAATAAAGGAGTTAGGAGAATTGTTTCGTAAAGAACAAATTCGCAGTTAGCGATTAATATCTTATTAGTTATTTGTCATTAGTCATCGGTCATTAGTTTGTAACTACTAATAACGAATGACGAATAACGAATGACCTATTGGAAATATTTACATTCAAATTTAACTTCTTATAATAAAAAATGCGAAACAACAAACTACGAGGCTTCAGGAGTTCTGAATTTCTGCCTTCTGACTTCTGCCTTCTGTTAATGCGTATGTATTTTAGAGTGCATAATTCTGCGAGATTCCTTAATTTTTTCTTCTTCTGGAAGAGCTTTTAGACGTTTTTCGAGATTACGGTCAGTTTCATTTTGAAGAATTTTTTTCACTTCTTCAATTACTAAAGGTGGAAAAATACCTTCTCTTTGGTATAAATCACGTTCTTTGACTAAAATATCAGCGGATTCGGCGCAGCTTGTAGCAAGTTCGGCTAATTCTTTATATTTATCGGAATTATGAATATTTTCCTGGACATAGGTATTTTTCGCAATTTCGAGTGATTCTTTTTTATTTCGCAATCCCCATTCAGCAGCCATAGAAATACCAGCAAGCAGAAGGTGGGTTTGGGCGCTTCCGTCCGGACTCCTAATTTCTACTGTTTGACGCACTGGAATGTCAGTTAGCTTTGTTTTTTGCTGAGTATTGACAATGTTGGAAAGGTTTTTTGCATTTGTCCAGCCGAGTGGCACTCTGACTAAAGTGCTTCGATTCATCTCGCTCCAACATACCTTTGTAGGTGCTTCCTGATGTGGAACAAGTCGTAGATAGGAAGAAGACACCATATTTCCGAAAGCGGTTAAACTTGGAGCATAGCGACACAAACCGCCGATTAATCTCCTTGCATTTTCGGAAAGTTCGCCTTTTTCAGTAGTCATTACGTTTTTATTATTTTTCATTAATGCAAGATGGACGTGCATACCGCTTCCGGCGTGACCAATTTCCAATTTTGGAGCAAAAGTAGCAACGAAACCGTGCTTATATGCAACATTTCTAATAATCCATTTAGAAAGCACTAAAATATCGCCAGTATCTTCTATTGGAGTTGGAAGGAATTCAATTTCTACCTGCTCTGCTCTTTTCCCATCAAGTTCTGCAAGGTCGCTGTAAACGGTATCCAAGCAGCCAACTTCCTGGTGGGCATATTTCACATTTCCACATAGTTGCGTAATGTATTTGAGCATTTCATTTAAAATCATACCGGATTTGGCAAAAGGAGACGAAGAATGGTAACCACGTTGCTTTGGGAGTGGAAAATCATCATTACCAAAATCACCTATTAGGAAAAATTCTAATTCTCCAAGTGCATAAAGATTTAGTCCTGATGTCTTTTTTATCAAATCGCTTGCCCTTGCTAAAATATTATCTGGAGTAAATTGAGCAAGTTCACCAGTTGGAGTCAAGTAACGGCAAATAAAATCTAAACTTGTTGGGTCAAATGGGCTTATAAAAGCTGTTTTGTAATCCGGAATTATATATAGGTCTGAGCTGCCTGCATCAATTATTCCTCTAAAAAGTGAAGAGCCATCAACACGTTCGCCTTCGGACAAAACTAATTCTGCCTGCTTGATAGATGAGACTGGTATTTTCAACTCCTTGATTTTTCCATCAAGAGCAGTATGATGAAACGTTATACGTTCTATTTGTTTTTCTACAATCACTTTCAATAAATCTTCTCGTGTAAAATCTTTTGGCTCTTTACCTGTTAATATCGAAAGAGGATTGCTTAGTGGAAGGTTAAATTGTTGGTCAGCTATTTTTTCTTTTTTCATAATAATTCTAAAAATATTTCATAAATATCTAATATTTACAAAGTTAAGATTTATTATTATATTTTTCAAATATTTTAAATACAATTATAAAGAATATTTGCTTTTTTTTTACTATTTTTAGTTATTTTATAAAGATATTTATGAAAACAATGAAATATTTAATAGTTATTTGTTTTATTTTGAATTTTCATATTGTTTTTGCATTTTTTGAAAATTCAAAAATATTAGAAGCAGACCAGGTAAACCGTCAAACTCCAGTCCTTTCAAACATTGCTTTTATCAGAATTAAATCAGATTTGAAAAATGACAAAGTTTTAAACGATTTTACTTCTATCTATAAAGCAAAAGTTATATCTCCTCTGCTTTCAGCTGCTTATTCAGTAAGATTTAATAAGAAAATAAAAGATAAAGTTCTTTCTGACAAAAATCAGAATATTGAGCAAATTTTAAAAGCAGAAGAATCACTTTTGAGAACTTATATTGTTCAGTTTGATGATGATATTTCTCCTGAACTTTTTTGCTCTAAAATCTCTTCAGCTTGCTCTGATATTGAACTTGCAGAACCATACTACGTTCAGACGCCGCTGGGTGAATTTATACCAAATGACCCGATGTTAAATCAACAAATGATGTTTGAAACGATGCAGGTATTTGAGGCATTTGATGTTTTTAAAGGTGATACAAATGTTGTAATTGGAATTTCAGATACCGGAGTTATGCAGGGTCACGAGGATTTACTCAATTCTATTTGGAAAAATAATTTAGAAATACCTGAAAATGGTCTTGATGATGATGGAAACGGCTATATTGATGATTGGAACGGAGTAAATTTTTCGTGGCAAGATGATACAACTGCTCCAGGAAATACTTTTAGCGATAATGGACATGGAACTGCTGTTGCCGGAATAGCCGCAGCTACAACAAATAATGGAATTGGAATTTCCGGCTTAGCTTTTAATTGCCGATTTTTTCCGATGAAGACCTCTATCAATGGAAGAGGAGGTATTATTTATGGTTATCAATCTCTTCTTTATGCTGCAATGATGGGATTTGACGTAGTAAATTGCAGTTGGGGCAGCACTTCATATTCCTGCGTTGCTCAATCAATTATTGATTATGCTGTAAGCCGTGATGTTGCTATTGTTGGTGGTTCCGGTAACCACGGTGCCTCAATTACTTTCTATCCAGCAGGTTATAATGGTGTTCTCGGCGTTGGTGTTACTAACTATATGGATACCTTAGAAGCTATGTCTTCTTACGGCACTCATTGCAAAATAGTTGCTCCGGGAACTGGCACCTGGACTACTTGGAACAATGGTGCTTATGCTGGTTTTTGCTGCACTTCAGGAGCATCGCCAATCGTTGCTGCTGCTGTTGCTCTTATTCGTGCAAAACATCCTGAATTGAATGCCAGACAATCACTTGAACTTGCCCGACAATCTACTGACGATATTACTTCAATCAATCCGAATAATAAAGACTATCTTCCCGGTAGAATTAATTTTCTGAAAGCTGTAACCAAAGACCCGTTTTCTACTTCTTCCATTGCTTTAGAAAGCACAAAATACTTTAATTCAAATAATCTGGAGATAGAGAGATTTAAAGATGGGGATACTGTAATTTTGAGATTAAATTGTTTTAATTATCTTGGTGCGTCTTCAAATTTAACTTGCAAACTATCAGTTTTAAATGATGAAAATAATGAAATAGAAATTATTGATTCTACTTTAGTTATTCCTAATGTTCTGCAAAACAATTATGTTCAAATAGCTGATTTTAAATTTTTATTAAATGAAGTAAGCATAAAGAAATTTTTCTTTCGTGTTGATTTAAATGATGAAAATAATTATAAAGATTTTTTCTTATTTTCTTTTAATGCGCCTATTCATTTTACAAATATATCTTCAGATTCTATCAAATTTAGTGCCTGCGATAACGGAAGAATTGGTTTTTATGATACTCCAAATAATTCACAGGGTATTGGCTTTTCTTTTGATAATAACTGCAGTATGCTTTTTGAAGGGAGTTTAATTGTAACTGAAAATATGAGTAAAATTGTAAATAATGCAAGAAATGCAAGTAATGGTGATGCTGATGACGATTTTGTTTCTATTAAAAAATTCTTAGCTCCAGAGGATTCACTTGGTATTTTTGCCGACAACTCTGCACCAGAAGACCAGCGGCTAAATATTGAACTCCTAAACAAAATAACTACTTATAAAAATGAGTATCCTTGCGTTCGGTTTGACATTACAATTAAAAATAATTCTGATAAAGCTATGCAAAAAGTTGCTGCCGGCTATTATTTTGACTGGGACATCGGACTGAGCGGTAATGATAATTTTGCTATATTCAATGAAGAGAATAATATTTTAGCTATTACAAGGAATGGTGATTACCCTGTTGTTGCTCACTACGTTGATAGCAAAAATACTATTGAAATTCAACTTGCCGCTTTCGATAATTCAACTTATAATCAAAATGGGGTTACTAAACAGGATAAAATTGAATTAATGAATTCCGGAACCAGCAAAATAGTTGATTACAATGCTGATATTGGTGCAATAGTTGGTGCAAGGTTTGCTAATCCTATTCTTCCGAATGAACAAAGAACTTTTTCACTTTATACTTGTTGCTCTCAAAACTACGATAAAGCTGTTGAATACATAAAAAAAGCAAGCGATACAAGCAGTTCTGATGTTCAAGATATAAGTGAAAATAATGAAATATCAGTTTATCCAGTGCCGGCAAACGATTTTGTTTTCGTTGAATTTAATCAAAATCAATTTAATGAAATTAAGATTTTATCTCCATTTTCTCAAAATGAAATATATTCTAATACTCTTAACAGAAATGAAAATAAAATAAAAATTGATTTAAGAGATATTCCAAGCGGCTTATATTTTATCCAGTTAAAAGGTATTGGGAAAATTGTTAATAAATCACTTGTGATAGTAAAGTAGAGATTCAGAACTCCTGATGCCACGTAGTTTGCTATTTCGTATGCTTGTCATTTCAAACCCCCAGATAAAGGAAGAGCTTTATTTAAATGAAGATGACATAAGTAAAAGTATAATGCTGGCGGATGTCAGGATCCGTCTTAAAAATAGTTTTTATAGGTCATTAGTCATTTGTTATTAGTCATTAGTATTTTACTAACAACTAATGACTAATGACCAATGCCTAATGACTAAAATATTTCTTTGTCCATTCTCTTTAGGGAAAACCAAGATGGATTCTGACATCCGTCAGAATGACAAACTACGATGTCATTGGCAACTATCTTTACTACAAACATAACACTCCTACGGAGTTTTGCAAAATTAAAATACTTTTTCTACAAACAGGAAGCAACTACGTTGCTTCTTTCTATACTTTGCGAAAGTTTCTTAGCTTTCGTTAAGTTTTGGAAGTACAGAACTCCAGACCCCAAAACGAAAATAAAGGAGTTAGGAGATTTGCCTCGTAAAGAACAATTGC
>CAZCLJ010000233.1:0-7329 GCA_964499465.1 uncultured Hyphomicrobiales bacterium | reverse complement strand
TATCCGCTGACGAGCTTTTGAGTACCCTGATGTATCAAATGATATTTCTTTTGTTTTACTCTTTGCTACTCTACCTATAGATTCTCGTGGGCGACCAGGTTTCCTTGGTTGACTCGGATTTTCATATTCTGCCTTTATCTGTCTGTCTAACTCATCAAGTTCTTTTCTATTCTTTTCGTGAATTTGTGAAAAAAGATTTACTGATGTTTGCTGACTTTTATCTTTTTCTACCATTGTTAATAGCATTGTTAATAGTGTATTTGTTTGATTATATACTCTATCCCTTGATTTTTCAATGATAAAACATTTTAACTTTTGAAAAGGAAATAACTCATAAAATGCTCCAGATAAGTCCAATTGCATTTGTTCATTAATCTTATTTGTTAAAACTAAAGAATAATTCTCTTTCATAATTCACCTTTTTAATTTGTCAATTTAACAATTATACAAATATAATGAATTATTTAATATAATGCACTATTTCCGTGCCATTACTCTCAAGAGGGGAATTAGAAAATTAGATTTTAAGAACTTATCAGCCCTGCCCCGCCAGCGGGGGACAATTTCTTATGCAATCTCTATTTTAAAAAATTCTTTTTTGGGAAGGAGTTCAAAACAAAGTTTTTTTCAATATTTCGAGGAAATCATTTAATATCAACTACTAATTAATAATAATATTAAATTTATGAATAATACAATATAGGTGCTTTATGAAAAATTTCTTTAAATCAATAAAAATATTCTTTATGCTAACTGTAATATGTGGAGTGGTTTATCCCTTATTGATTTTTGCATTAAGCCAGTTTGCATTTTCAGAAAAAGCAAATGGTTCTTTGATAATAAAAGATAAACGTTTGATAGGTTCAAACTTAATAGGTCAGCAATTTATAAAGCCAGAATTTTTCTGGGGAAGACCTTCTGCAATCAATAATAATCCAATGCCTTCAGGTGGAAGCAACCTAAACCCAATTGGAGAAAAATTAAAAAATCAAATTCAAATAAGAATGGACAGCATAAGAAAATATCACGGTAACTTAACAATTATTCAAATTCCTAAGGAACTGCTATTTGCTTCTGCAAGTGGAGTTGACCCACATATTTCTCCGGAAACAGCATATTTTCAAGTGCAAAGAATAGCTAAATTTAGAAATTTCGATGAAAATCAAATATTAAAATTAAAACAACTGATTAATTCGTCAATAGAAAACAGAGATTTATTTATTTTTGGTGAACCAAGAGTTAATCTTATGAATTTAAACCTACAGCTATTGGAATTATAACAATGAATACTCCAAATGAAATATTAAACAACATAAATAAAAAAGAACTTTCTAAAGGAAAAGGAAAGCTCAAAATTTTCTTTGGAATGAGCGCCGGTGTAGGTAAAACTTATTCTATGCTGCTTTATGCAAAAGAGTTAATGAAATCTGGATTTAGCGTTAAAGTAGGTTACATTGAAACGCATGGCAGACAAGAGACTGCAGATTTACTTAATGGTTTAGAGCTAATCCCCCAAAAAAAAATTGATTATAAAGGTATTGAAATTGAAGAATTTGACTTAGAAAAAGCTATTGAGCTAAAGCCCGATTATATTTTAGTTGATGAACTTGCTCATTCTAACATACAAAGTATGAAACATCCTAAAAGATACCAAGATGTTCTTGATTTGTTAGAAAATGGAATTAATGTATTAACAACTTTAAACGTCCAGCACATTGAAAGCAGAAGCAAAACAGTAGAGCAGATTACCGGAGTAAAAATAAACGAAACAGTCCCAGATTCCATAGTTGAAATTGCTGAAATTGTTGAATTGATTGACTTACCTATTGAGGAACTTCTTCAAAGACTAAAAGATGGCAAAGTTTATGTTCCAGAAAAAGCAAAAACTGCTTTTCAAAACTTCTTTAAAACTGGAAATTTAATTTCTTTAAGAGAAATGGCTCTTCGCTTTACTGCTGAAAAAGTTGAAAGTGATTTAGTGAATTATATGAGCGAGAGGAACATTCCCGGTCCATGGAAAGCTGGCGATAAATTAATGGTTGCTTTGGGACCAAGTCCTTTTTCTGCTGAGCTTGTCAGATGGACCAGACGAATGGCTTATGCTTTAAAAACACATTGGTACGCTGTTTATGTAAAAACTGGAATAAAAGAAACTGAAAAGCAATTAGAACAATTAGAAAATAATTTAAGATTAGCAAAAGAACTTGGTGCTGAAGTAATCACTACTGCCGATACCGACCTTGTTAATGGTTTGCTTCAATTTGCAAGAAAAAATAATGTTAGTCAAATTATTATTGGAAAACCAGCCAGGTATAATCTTTTAAATTATTTTATGAAAGATAATTATGTTGATAGATTAATTGCCGAAAGTGGAAATATTGATATTTATATAATCAGACCTAATCAAATTAAGCAAGAAGCAGTAAAAAATAAAACAAAATTCATTTTTGAAACAACTTCAAAAGAATACATTTTTGCTTGTTTATCTGTTTTATTAGTTTCATTTGTTTGCTATCCATTTACGAAATATATAGGTTATCAATCTATTGGCTTAATTCAGTTATTAAATCTGTTAATTATTCCATTTTATGCAGGAAGGGGCGCTATTATTGCGAGTGCTATTCTTAATACTTTAATTTGGAATTTCTTTTATATTCCACCTCTTTTTACTTTTGAAATAGGAAAACTGCATGATGTTTTAACTTTAATGTTAAACTTTTTTATTGCTATTTCTGCTGGCTTTCTTGTATCTAGGATTAGGAAACAGCAAGCACTTGTTAATGTTAGAGAAAAAAATTCATTAGCATTATTAAACTACACTAAAGAACTATCTAATTGCACTAGCAAATACGCTGCTATCAATATTGCTCTTAATCATATTGAATTTCACACCTCTTCGTCAGTAACGTTTTTTGATGATAATTCTGAACCTATAATAAGTTCAGAAGAGCTATTCAGTTTTAACAATAAAGAAACTGCAATTGTTAAATGGGTATTGGAAAATAACAAAGTCGGTGGAAAATATACAAATAACCTACCTGATTCGATAGGAATGTTTTTTCCTGTTATTTCAAAAAAATCTAAAATTGGTGTTATTTGTATTTTATTAAAAAACAAGTTAATGATTGAAGAAGAAAATTTAATTATAAATATTATTGAACAACTAATTAGTGTTTATGAAAAAGAAGAAGCTGAGGAAAAAATCAAGCAATTAACAATTGATACTGAAACAAAACGGCTTTACGACACGTTGTTTGATTCAATTTCTCACGAATTTCGTACCCCCATTGCAATTATTGCCGGTTCTTCAACCAGTTTATTAGAAAACAATATCGCACAAAATACCGGCTTAGTCCAAAACTTAGCTAACGAAATATATATTGCTTCAAAGAGATTGGATTTACTTGTTGAAAATTTTTTAGATATTACAAGACTTGAGCATGGTAAACTTAATCTTAATTTAGAAGTATATGATTTAAAAGATATTATCAATGACGTTCTTATCTCATTAAAAGAAAAAAGCAAAAATTATAATGTTCAAATAGAATATCAAGCTTCAAACCATAGAATATTAGCGGATTACACTTTAATTGCTCAAGCATTTTTTAATATTTTGCATAACGAGTTTACTTATACTCCTGATGGAACTAATATAAAAATAACTACATATAATAAAAATAATGAATTGTGTGTTTCAATTTCAGACAATGGTTCAGGACTAAGTGATGAAAACTTAGAGCATTTATTTGAAAAATTTTATAGAGTAAAAGGAACAAAAGCTGGTGGCACTGGTTTAGGTTTGTCAATCTCAAAAGGTTTTATTGAAGCACATAAGGGGAATATCATTGTAAAAAAGAATATACCGAATGGCTTAATTTTTAATATAATTTTACCTTTATATGAGTAAAAAAACAAAAATATTGGTTATTGACGACGAACCTCAAATACGAAAGCTGCTAAAATTAACTTTAGAAGCAAACGAATTTGATGTTCTAACTGCTGAAAATGGTAAAATTGGGCTACAACTTGCTGCATCGCAAAATCCAGAGCTAATTTTACTTGATTTAAATCTTCCGGATTATAATGGATTAAGTATTTTGGAACAAATCAAAGAATGGAGTACTGCCCAAATAATTATTCTATCAGTTAGATGCTCTGAAAATGACAAAATCAAACTGCTTGATGCCGGAGCAGACGATTATATTACCAAGCCGTTTCACTCAGGTGAATTATTAGCAAGAATCAGAGTTGCTTTGCGGCATAAAGATGTTGTTCAGGAAACAGTTACCCAAACTTTTGGGGAATTTGAAATTAATTTTGCTTCTCGCTCACTAAAGAAAAATAATAAAATCATAAATTTAACTTCAACCGAATATGCTATTATTAAGCTATTGATTAATAACAGCAATAAGGTTATAACTCACAAACAAATCCTTGAAAGCATTTGGGGAAATTCTTTTTCTGAAGAAATACAATATTTACGCGTTTTTATCGGACAAATTAGAAAAAAAATTGAAGACGAACCTTCTAAACCAAAATACCTAAAAACAATTTCTGGAGTTGGATATATTTTTTCAAATGAAACATAAGCAAAGAATCCAGAGAACAACCAGAGCTGTCAGCTATCAGTTTTTAGTCATTGGTTTATAGTTTATGGTTTATAGTTTATGGTTTGTGGTTTATGGTTTGTGGTTTATGGTTTATGGTCATTAGCCATTAGTCATTGGTAATTAATCATTGGTCATTTGTAATTAGTCATTAGTATTTTTACCAATAACCAATAACAAATGACAAATCCCCAATCCCCAGCCCCCAATCCCTAATCCCCTATAACAATTAACAATTAATAATTAATAATTAACAATTAAATTTCTTTCCACACCTCCACGCTGGGCAACGCATACTGCGTCTGGTTCTTCGTGTTCACACGAAAATAATTTCTCTTTCCGCTTTCAACATTGATTATGAAACTTGCATCTGCGGTTTTGCCCTGAAGAGAAAAGTCCGCAAATGGCTGTCCGTTATCCACTACTGAACGGTAAACTGAATATTCCGTAGCTGTGGGAACGGCATCCCAAGTCAAATTGTATTTACCCGGCTCTATTTCGGTTTCGCTAATTTGCAAATTTGAAGCAGGTGGAAGAACAGCAAAATACCACTGTTCTAATATTTCACCGAATGGACCGAAACCATTATCGTTTCGAGCCCTTACGCGATAAAGTCCTTTGCCGTCCGGCGGATTGAACTGAAAACTCGTGTCGCTGCCAGAGTAGATTTCGATAAAAGTTTCGCCATCAGCCATTTGCAACTGGTAGCTCGTGGCGTTCCTGACTTCGTCCCACCAAAATGTTTTGAAATAAAAATCGAAGAAAAAGTTTTCAGGTTGCTTTAAAGCACCAGCATCAGGCGAATAAATCACGTAATCGTCATATTTTGCTGGATTTACGTTTGCCCAAAGCTGCTTGCCGATATTGCAATATTTTACAGCCAATCCGTAAAGCTCGTTGCCTTTCTTCGCTCTTTCCTCCCGCTTGATATCACGCTCGGCAATCGCATCGTCCAAGCCGTTCAACGTTTCTTCAAAATCGTCAATCAAAACAAGAAAATCGTTCAAAATAGCCGTAGTCAGCCCAAACGGAGTGAGTTCAGTCAAATAATCCTTTGCAACACGATTGACCCGTCTTGCACTCAAAAGCAAATCCTTGTCGTTCAGGCGGGACACAGCACCAACTCCAAACTTTTTGTAGTGAGGAGAATCAATTCCCCACTTGTTTGTCGCCCTAACCAAAATGTTTTTCATAGCATTGCGCAATTCAGTTGCTTTCAGATTTTTTTCACCTGCAGCAATCCCAACATCAGCCAAAAGCTCTTTATCGGTTGGAAAATCCACGAAATCATCGCAAAGCGTCTTCAAATCGCTTACAGTAGTGGCATCAACTGAATAATCAGTGAACTCAATTGTATCTCTTGTAATTGTATTACAAAGATTCGATACAAACATACACAATTCTGCATTTGACATATTGTAATCTCTTACTGTGTCTGATAAAGCCATAACGTTCCTTTATAAATAATTAATAAAAATTTGAACTAAAAAAACAATTATAATTGTGTGAAAGAAATATTCAAAATAAAACAATAAATAAAATTTATTTAATAATAAGAATTTATATATAACATTACAGTAAAAATTAATATTTTATAGAGTTCATTTCAGAAAAATGTGATGAATACCGAGAAAAAAGGAATTATTTTATAAATCAAGATAATTCAAATTGAAATAAAACCTTTTTGATGACCGTTTGAACTCTTTTGATGACCGTTTGAACTCTTTTGATGACCGTCTGAACTCTTTTGATAACCGTTTGAACCCTTTTGATGACCGTTTGAACCCTTTTGATGACCGTTTGAACTCTTTTGATGACCGTTTGAACTCTTTTGATGACCGTCTGAACTCTTTTGATAACCGTTTGAAGTTATCAAATTAACTTAAGAAATCGTCAAAACATTACCAGCATAATTAAAATAATGGTTTGCATTCGTTTGGTGATTATGTTTCATCGTTAAATGTTCTTTAATTGCATTTCTATAATAATTAAATTCTGTACAAATATAGCAAAAAAAGATTAAAATGCAAATATTTTTTTTATTTTTTTGGGAAAATTGGTTTGCATAGATGTGCCACACTTAAGAAAGTGTGGCACATCTTTTCTTTTTTAAACACAGTCGGGATAGATTGGATTTTTTGTTTTTGATTTGCTTGACAGATGTGCCACACTTAAGAAAGTGTGGCACATCTTAAATTCTTTTCTTTTATCCCGACAGGGATTGCATTATTGTAGAAAAATCAAACAAAGATAATGATTTATTTTTTCTTTTTTTCCAAATTCAATTTGGGAAGGAGGAAATGAAATATAAAGATGTCCAACACTTGGGAAAGTGTTGGACATCTTTCTTCTTATGAAAATCAACAAATCGTATTGATGTGCCACACTTTCTTAAGTGTGGCACATCTTTTCTTTTACCCTGGCGGGATAGTTTGGATTATTTGTTTTTTAACTGTGATTTTTGTGATTTGAATGATGAAGATGATTAAGAAAAGAAAATCATTAATCACTTAGATGTGCCACACTTAAGAAAGTGTGGCACATCTTAAATTCTTTTCTTTTATCCCGACAGGGATTGCATTATTGTAGAAAAATCAAACAAAGATAATGATTTATTTTTTCTTTTTTTCCAAATTCAATTTGGGAAGGAGGAAATGAAATATAAAAATGTCCAACACTTGGGAAAGTGTTGGACATCTTTCTTCTTTTGAAAATCATCTTT
>CAZCLJ010000232.1:0-7353 GCA_964499465.1 uncultured Hyphomicrobiales bacterium | reverse complement strand
GTTTCGGAATGACAGACAATCATATTTTATCTTTAAAAGCAACTTGGTATTAGATGTTGAACATTCAATAACTGAAGAAAGATTTTCAATTATTGGTTATTCAAAAAGTAACAGAATATTATTTATTTCATATACGGAAACAAATGAAATAATCAGAATTATTTCAGCAAGAAAAACAACAAAAAATGAAAGGTTATTTTATGAAAAAAATATCAAAAATAATTGATGGCGATAAAGTTACAATTTATGAAGGAAGACAAGTAGACCTTGATGATGATTTAGCACCTGAATATGATTTAAGTAAAAGTGAATGGAAACCTAATCCTTACGCTAAACGTTTGAGAGAACAGAAAAATAAATTAACTGTCCAGTTAGATGCTGATATTGCTCAATATTTTGAAAACTCAAGGTCTGTTAATCAATTTTTGAGAAGACAGATAAAATTGATTCAGAAAGTAGTGATGTAGTAAAATTTTCTGGCTTTCCACTTTTTCTTAATTGTATTTTGGAAGAAGATGTTAGAAAAAAACATCGTAGATGTGTTATCTTGTCCATTTTCATTCCTATTACGATAACGCAACTACGTTGCTTTTTCTCAGTCATACGAACAACTTGCTGCTTGTATAACTGAATATTTTCCTTTTAAAAAATTTTATTGAAGAAAATTATTCTATGCTAATTCAAGTTCTACACGTTTATAATTTGTGTTTGGAATTTGATAGTAATCAATACCAAATATTGTTTGTTCCGGAATTTCTAAACCTTCTTCGAGCATTCCTTCAATATGAAATTCAATGGCTTCTCTCATTAAAATTTCTGTTTCTTTTATAGTAGAAGCTGCTGCAACGCAACCAGGTAAATCAGGAGCATAAGCGGAATAACCACTTTGTGTTTTTTCGTATATTATAAGATATTTATTCATTTTCTAAACCAGCTTGTTTTAAAATACTTTTTTGTGTTTTTATGGCTAAATCTTCATTAGGATGTCCTGCTATAGTAACTAATCCAGATTTTATATTGTGCTTGTATTGTCTATGGCTTCCTTTCGTTCGTTTTAAATACCAACCATCTTTTTCAACTAATTTGATAATCTCTTTTATTTTCATTATTTAAAATTTCTTTTAATGGAAATTAGTTAATTATACAAAATTATGTTTTTTCAATATTTTAAATTAATTATTTTATAAAATCGCAAAGCAAATTTAATTTATTTTTTTAAAAATTCCCTATCTTCAAGATATGGAATTTCTTTTAACTCCTTCTCAAGTTGAGCTTGGTAAAAGAAAAACATCGAAGATGTGTTATCTTGTTAGCAAAAGAAAAACAAAATAAAATGAAAAACAAAGTAGATTTAGATGGACTCAATGCTTGGAAAGTGGAGTCCATCTTTACTCTAATAAAGAAAATCTCCTTCCCAGTTTCAATCTGGGAAGGAAATTTAAAAAGTGATTAAAAGTCTATTCTAAGCTGTCTATATCGTCGCTGGCACGTTTTCCGCCAGCTATTTTAACAATAATGTCATCGTAGTGGTCTGAAATTATTGAAACGGCTTGAAGAGCAGTAACAAATTGGTTTTCTTCGAGACAAGAGCCAGTAAGCGAATAAGAAAAAGTAATCGTTCCATCGAATAAAAGTCCGAAAGAACCGAAATGAAGTTCTGCATTTTTGTGCATTAGGAAGCGAAGTAATTCATCATTAATAAGAGCCCCTGTAACTACGTTTGATATAAGTTCAACGCAGGTTTCGGTAGAAGTGAACGGGCGTATAATAATCATTACTTGAGTAGAGCCGGAAGAAATTGTAAAACTACCATTACCAAAATTTAAATTATCGGGATAATAACTGTTAAGAAAAGTAGTAACTTTTTCAGTAGTTTTATTTAACAACTCTTGTGGAGTATCAAAATCTTCTTTACTATGCTGTTTTTTTAAAAATT
Organism: uncultured Hyphomicrobiales bacterium; assembly: GCA_964499465.1. Lineage (GTDB taxonomy): Bacteria > Bacteroidota > Ignavibacteria > Kapaibacteriales > UBA2268 > JAAYJM01. Next base: position 5,417 of record CAZCLJ010000232.1, on the reverse strand, counting down.
TGTCAATCATCATATTTTTCTCCATTTGAATTATTAAATTACTGTGGATTATTACTTGGTGGAAGCATACCCATTTTTTCTTTTAATGCAAGCAATTCTGCATCAACCGAAGAGCTTGTTCCGAGCATTTTGAATTCGTCATCAAGTTTAGTATTTTCGCCTGCAAGAGTTTCAAAAGCTTCTGCCTGAGATTCAAGTTGCTCAATTTTAGTCTCGTATTTATCAAATTTGCTAAACGCATCAGAGCCAACTCCACTGAAAGACTGTGCTATTTGCTTTTGTGCTTTTGCAGCTTGTGAGCGGGCTATAAGCGTGCTTTGACGGCTTCTTGCCTCGTCTAATTTAGCTTTTAAAGAATTAAGCTGTGTCCTCATTTTGTCTGAAGTAGTTTTTGCTTGCTCGTAAATTGGCTGCAAATCAAGATAATTTCTTTCAGAAATGACTTTCTTTTCGAGAGCAGCTTTGGCGAGGTCATCTCTTCCAACGTTAAGTGCCTGAACAGCTTTCTGTTCCCAATCAGTTTTTTCGTTTCTGGCTTTTTCCAGTTTTCTTTCCAAATTCTTTTCGTTAGCGATTGCATTAGCGACTGCTAATGTAGCTTTGTTAACAGATTGCTCCATTTCAATCACCATCTGTTTTAGCATTTTCTCCGGGTCTTCGGCTTTGTCTAATGTATCATTTACATTAGCTTTGAAAATATCTGCTATTCTACTAAATATTCCCATAAAATCTCCATTATTTGTATATTTATTTTAAAATATATTTTTATTCAAAAATTTTGTAAATTTACATTTTATTTTGATAAATTCAAAATTCATTCTGTTAAAATACGTTATAAATAATAAATTTGTTATAAATTTTTTTAGGAATATTATGAAGTTTAGTATGCAAAATATGTTGGAACAAGCAAAGAAAGTTCAACAGGAAATTGAAAGAATTAAAACTGAAGTAAATCAAAAACTCGTAACAGCAGAATCCGGTGGTGGTTTGGTGCAAGTTACAATGACTGGTGGCAATGAAATAATTAAAATAAAAATATCAAATGAAATTGTTAACCCAGATGATATAGAAATGCTTGAAGATTTAGTAGTAGCGGCAGTAAATAAAGCAACTCACGAAGCTCAGCAAATGGTATCGTCTGAAATGAGTAAAGTTTCAAATATGTTGCCTAATCTTCCCGGCTTGCAAGGATAATTTATGCAATATACCTCTGAATCTATTGAAAAGTTAGTTGAGTTGTTTTCCTCGTTGCCAACTATTGGGCGAAAAACTGCACAGCGTTTAACATTTCACCTGCTTCGCCAAAGCAATGGTTTCGTAGAGCAATTTGCAAATGCTATGCTTGAGCTTAAAAAAAATGTAAAGTATTGTTCCGTTTGCCATAATTTTACAGATACAGACCCCTGCCCAATTTGTTCTTCACACAAAAGAGATAAAAGTATTATTTGTGTAGTAGAGCAACCAAGCGATGTTATGGCAATAGAAAAAACAAATGAGTTTTTTGGGCTATACCATGTCTTGCATGGTGTTTTAAATCCATTAGAGAACATTGGTCCAACGGATATTAAAATCAAGGAACTAATTGAGCGACTACAAGAAGTAAATGAAGTAATTTTAGCAATCAATCCAAGTATTGAAGGTGAAGCAACAATTCAATACATTGCAAGAATAATAAAACCAATAGGAATAAAAATAACACGAATAGCCCGTGGAATCCCAATGGGAGCGGAACTTGAGTTCACAGATGAAGCAACCATTACCCGTGCAATTGAAGGCAGATGTGAGATTTGAAAATAACCTTATATCTACAAAATAACATAAGTTCATAAACCAAAAATTTAAAAATAATCAAAAGAATTATTAAAAAATTTAAAAATTAAAAAAAAATTTGTCTAAAATATAAAAAAATGTAAAATATATTTTTTTTTTTAAGAAAAATTAAATAATTTGTATTTTTGAAATTGGAAAACATTGATTTTTCAATAAGATTAAATAACAATTTATTGAATTATTTATTAGGAGTAATATGTTGAGCCAAGCAGTTCAGGATTACTTAAAGACAATCTTCCACCTACAGAAAGATGGTCCAGTGTCAACTACCGATTTAGCCAACGAGTTAAATCTTTCCAGCGCATCTGTAACAGGAATGCTAAAGCGTTTAGACCAGTTAGCATTAGTTAACTACAATTCATATAAGGGAGTTACTTTATCAGATTTAGGTAACAAAACCGCAATAGGCATCATTCGAAATCATCGTTTATTAGAAACTTATTTTAAGAATGTTCTCGGATATTCTTTAGATAAAATTCACGATGAAGCTTGTATGCTTGAGCATTACATTTCTGACCATTTGAGCAACAAGATTGATGAAATTCTTAAGCATCCCAAATACGACCCACATGGACATCCAATTCCAACTAAAAGCGGTGTAATTGAAGATACTTCAAACGATATTCCTATGTGTGATATTACACCCGGACAAAATGTCGTTATTAGACGTCTTGAAGACCACAACCCAGAATTACTCGCATATTTAGAACAAATTGAACTTCTACCTAATGTAAAAGTTGAAGTTCTTGAAATAGCTCCGTTTCAAGGACCTTTAACTATCGTTTACAATAAAGAAAAAAGATTGATTAGCTACGAAATAGCCCGCAACCTTTTTGTAGAAGCAATTAAGTAAGTATTTCTTTTAGTGTTAAAATGTCTGTTATAGCATTATAGCAGACATTATCTCTACAATAATATATAGTAAATATATTATTATGCAATTGTTTTTTTTGCAATTGCGGAAATACTTCTATATATTGACTTTTGATTTTTGAATCAAGTGGGAACTTATGTATAATTTTATATTTCTGCCCTTTGGTTCTTATTAAGTCAATAATTTCATCAATTTGTTCTGAATGGGTTTGATAGACAACCGTAAATTCATCTAATTTATCATATAAATAATATATGCTTTCGATTAATTTAGTATATCCAATTGGGTATTCTTTTATATTAGCAGAAAAAATTTGAAAACTTTTTTCTGCTATTTTTTTAAGTTCTTTGTCTTCAAAGTATTTAGATAAAATCAATAAATAAATAATCAAAATTGTGTTGCCTGATGGAACTGCTCCATCATAAATTTCTTTTTTTCTAAATATTAAGTCCTTTTCTTTATTTGAAGAGATAAAAAAGCCACCATTTTCCTTATCATAAAATAATTCAATTGCCTGATAGCTCAATTCTTTAGCTTTGATTAAATATTCAATATTTAAAGTTGATTCATAAAGTTCAACCAAACCCCAAATTAAAAAGCTATAATCATCAAGTTTTGCATTTATATCTGAGTTACCAGCTATATTTCTGTGTAAAAGTAATCCATTATTATCAAACATATTATTTAATATAAATTTAGTGCATCTTTCAGCGTAATCAAGATATTTTTCACATCCATTAACTTGACTTAATTTTCCAAATGCCGCAATGATAAGTCCATTCCAATCAGTTAAGCATTTTGTATCTTTAAATGGTCTGTTTCTTTTATTGCGTTCTTTATTTAGCTTAATCAAACAATTCTGGATTTTTTCATTTTGAGTTATATCTTTTTTCAAATGAAGAATATTTTTTCCAGTATGCTCTTTTTCATAAGAAGAAAAATTGCCATTTTCCTGCAGATTAAAATATTCTAGAAATTCATTGAAATTTTCTATTAATACACTTTTGATTTCATCAAAATCCCAAACATAGAATTTCCCTTCCAAGCCATCGCTGTCTGCATCTTCAGCAGAACAGAACATTCCGTTTTCACTCAGAAGGTTTTCTATGCAATAGTCAGCCGTCTTTTTTGCTACTTCCAGATACAGCTCTTTCTTTGTTGCTTGATATGCTTCTGTATAGGTGTAAATCAAAAGTGCCTGGTCATAAAGCATTTTCTCAAAATGTGGAAGCAGCCACTTTTCATCAGTAGAATAGCGGTGGAAACCGTTGCCGATATGGTCGAAAATTCCACCGAAATACATTTTCTCTAAAGTAAGTTCTGCCATTTTTAAGGCATCTTCATCTTTGTAATACTCATAATAATTCAGTAGAAATGAAATTTGATGTGGCATAGGGAATTTTGGAGCAGGACTGAAACCACCGTTAATGCTATCGAAAGAGAATTTTAATTGCTCAAAGCACTTATGCAAAATATCTTCTCCGATTTCAGTGGAACTTCTTTGAGCAAGAGTTTGCTTGATATGATTGGTTATTTCCTGAGCTGATTCTAAGATATCTGAATGTTTTTCATGCCAGGTAATAATTATTTTTTGTAAAAGTTCCGTTAAGCCAATTCTATTGTATTTTGTGTCTTTCGGGAAATACGTTCCAGCGAAAAAAGGGAACTTATCCGGAGTTAAAAAGAGTGTAAGAGGCCAGCCACCACTTCCAGTCAGAACGTTACAGGTATGCATATAAACAGAATCAATATCCGGTCGTTCTTCACGGTCAACTTTGATTGAAACAAAATATTCATTCAAAAGATTAGCAATTTCCAAATCTTCAAAAGATTCTTTTTCCATAACGTGGCACCAGTGGCAGGTAGAATAACCAATTGATAAAAAAATTGGCTTGTTTTCCGCTTTTGCTTTTTCGAAAGCTTCTTCGCTCCAAGGATACCAATCAACAGGATTATTTGAATGTTGCTGTAAATAAGGACTCAGTTCGCTCGTTAATCTATTTTTCATTTATTTTTCTCAATATTAAATTTCTTTATAAGAGCAATTTTTTTTCAATTTATTGTATATTGCCAATGACATCACTACTTATAACCCACAAAACTTTACGAAAGTTAAGAAACTTTCGCAAAGTGCAAGAAAAAGCAACGTAGTTGCTTCCTGTTTGTAGAAAAAGTATTTTAAGTTTTCAAAACTCTTTCCACGGTAAGTTCAAATACTTTTAACAGATTTTAAACTTTCGCAAAGTAAGAAGATTTAATATTTTCGTAAAGTTTCTTAACTTCAGAACTCCTGACTCCAAAAGGAAAATAAAGGAGTTAGGAGATTTATCTCGTAAAGAACAATTGCGCAAATTACCTAGAAAAGGTGTCATTTCGAAACGAAGTGAGGAATCTCAAGTTTCGTGTTAGCAATGAGTTGTGAGATTCCTCACTTCGTTACCAATGACATCTTTAAATTTACTCTACAAAACTTTACGAAAGTATAATTTCAGAACTCCAGATGCCTCGTAGTTTGTTGTTTCGCATTTTTTATTATAAGAAGTTAAATTTGAATGTAAATATTTCCAATAGGTTATTCGTTATTCGTCATTGGTCATTAGTTATAAGTAGTTACAAACTAATGACTAATGACTAATGACTAATGACTAATAAGATAATATTTCAGAACTCCTGACCCCATAACGAAAATAAAGGAGTTAGGAGAATTGCCTCG
>CAZCLJ010000231.1:0-7425 GCA_964499465.1 uncultured Hyphomicrobiales bacterium | reverse complement strand
ATAAGAACTTATTAATATATGTCATTTCCATTTAAATGAAGCAATTGCTTTATCTGGGGTTTGTAACTACTAATAACGAATGACTAATAACGAATGACCTATTGGAAATATTTACATTCAAATTTAACTTCATATTTCAAAATATGCGAAATAGCAAACAACGTGGCATCAGGAGTTCTGTAGTTATAATATCAAACGAATACAACAGATTATTTTTGATTCTTTATTAAAAAGAAGCTATGGCTAATTTCCGATACAGAGCCAAAAACACCAATTGCACCATTAACGCTTGAAAGTTGTGGGTCATAACTCCCCTTTATTATATACTGTAAAAACCAATTCAAATAATTAGCATCTGGAACATAGATGTTTACAGTGTGCTTTCCAAACCATTTAAAAACAGTCCATACAATAGGAGTTTTAGTTGTTGGTAAAAAAGTCCAGTTCGTTAAATTATAAAAGTAGTGGTCGTTATCTTCGTTCCATGGTCTGATAATTCTCCTGTTTTTCTCTTCAGTCGGCGGATTTAAATATTTTCCATAATCTAAAGTATCGTTGCAAACGACGCTTAATAAATAGAACATATTATTAGGAACAGGAGCGTACTCAATTCTCAGTGAATCGACTGGAGCAAGTTTTAAGGTATCTTTAGGATAGTAGACAGTATCGCCCGGAGTATAAATCCAGTTAGTTTTCTTTGGCGTAGTGGTTTTCCCCGTGATTATGCTTCCGTCTTTTAATTTGATTTCTAAAGTATATGTAGTTTCTGGTTTTACTTTTTCTGAAGTATCGGGGAAATAATATCCCAGATTATTATCGTTACGAAATACTAAATTGTATTCTTTTCCTTCAGTTCTGATTGTAACTTCTGCATCATCAATCAAACTTGCATTATAATCGAATGGTTTATTTAGCGGTTGTGTTTGCATTACAATAATTTTTTCGATTGGCTTGTCAACTATTAAAACTGCCTCAACAAAAGTAGCCGGAATGTAATCAGATGGGATTGGGTCCTCGCAAGATGAAAGAAAAAACGTTAGAAATGTAATTGGAATTAAATATTTAAAAAATAAATTAATATAGTTAATTCTTTCTTGTATTGAATTAGTTTCAGCAATTAAGCAATTATTTGAACAGTTATTGCTTTTATTTTCTTCTGAAAAAATCATTGAATTGCTGTTATATTTAAAAATTGTCTGTTTCATACTCTCACCTTAAAATTTTATTTCATAAGAAATTGAAGGAATAATTGGTAACAGGCGAACATCTTCTACTTTAGTATCAAGTTCCTGAGTGTTGTAATATCTAAACCAAATATCTTGTCTGTTGTAAACGTTGTAAATATCAAAAATCAATTTAGAATTTAATCCAAATGTTTCGAATGAGTAGCTTGCATTAACATTCAATTGATGAGAAGGTGGGAGCCGCAAGCCATATCTTTGAGAAGGCACAATTTTCCCTCTGCCGTAATTATCGCCGGGTAATCTGCTTTGGAAACGTGAAGTAGCGCCGGTATAAGATTGTCCGGACTGAAAAGTAAATGATGCACCAATATCCCAGTCATCGTTAATTGTATATTGCAGAACAATTTTTAAATCGTGTAACCTGTCGTATTTAGGTCTGAATTCCTTGCCATTATTAACTTCTTTAAAAGTAGCAAATATATAACCAATTGCATAGCCAATCCAGCCGTTTAGTTTGCCCGTTTTCTTTTGCAGAAAAACTTCTGCTCCATAAGCATTTGCGTTCCCTACATAGAAAACATCTTTTACAACATCAACCGTTATGGCATTCATATTGATTTCGTTAATATTAAAAAATCTTTTATAATAAAAATCGAAATTCAAATCATATCCTTCGATGGGCTTCGTTTCTAAAGAAAGGATATAGTGAATTGACCTGCTAACATCAATTGAGCTATCGGTTGGTAGCCAGGTATCGAAGAATGAAAAATCTGGTTGAGAAGCTAATCTTAAGCTCTGATGGAAAATCCCAAATGCAGCTTTAATTGCAATATTATCTTGAACCTGAAAACGCAGTGCTAATCTTGGGTCAAAAGAATACTTTTCTGATAATGTCCAGTAACTTGCTCTAAGTCCGGCTTGTAAAGATAATAGTTCAGTAATCCGATAGTTTGTTTGAGCAAATAAACTATGATTCCAGTCATTTACTTTTAGATTAATTGTTCCGCCACTACTGCCGGTTTTTGTGGAATCTGTATTTCCAGTGAAGTTTTGTAGATATTTAAAAGTAAATCCAGTTGATTCAAAACCAAATTTAGCTGTTAGCTCCTCTGATGCAAACCATTCCAAAGCTCCTTTAAACGTATAGTCAGTTATTGAATTATCTATTAAAAATTCGTAACCGGAGTTATCTCCTTTAAATGTGTTAATATATTGACTAGCGCTAATGTTAAGAGTAGAAAATAAAGAATTGGAAAATAAGTGTGTCCACTTACCAGTTGCCAAACGATTACCGACTTCAAGTTCCATTTTCATTCCATAACTTTCAATACTGAAATTATCAGCACTTAGGAATCCACTTAAAGAAACCTTGTCGTCATCGGAAAGATTTTGAGTGATTTTTGCATTAATATCATAGAAATTGAAATCCGGGAAGGGGCTTTCAGGGTCATCTGGTATGAATGCTTTTATAAGTTCAAGGTAAGTTCGGCGACCGCCAATGAACCATGAGCCATTTCCAAGAGGTCCGTCAAGCGATAATCGTGAGGAAATTAGTCCGATTGAACCCAATCCTTCAACTTTGCTTTGATTACCGTCTTTTTGAGTCAAATTAAGCACAGCAGATAACCTGCCTCCAAATTCTGCCGGAAAGCCACCTTTAATTAATTCAACATCTTTTATAGCTTCGCTGTTGAAAGTTGAAATAAATCCAAATATGTGCGAAGGGTTATAAACGCTTGTTCCATCAAGAAGAACTAAATTTTGGTCTGGAGAGCCACCGCGGACAAACAATCCACTTGATATTTGAGAAGATGTAAGGACACCGGGTAAATACTGTAAAGCACGAAATACATCAGATTCACCACCAATCTTTATTTTTTTAATCTGCTGAACTGGAATATTGACTTTACTCACCATTATTTCACGCTGTTCAACGTCTTTATTTGCTTCTACTGATACTTCTTCAGTTTCTACTGAACTTACCTTTAATTTGAAGTCTCGTCTTATGTTTTTATTGTTAAATTTTATTTTTTCTAATTTAGTTTCATAGCCAATACAGGAAATGAGAATTTCATAATCACCTTGCTCTAAGCCGGAAATAGAATAGAACCCACTTTTATTGGTATAGGCACCAAGCCGGGCATTTTTGATTGAGACTGTTGCTCCGATTAGGGTTTCTCCTGTTTCTTCATCACTTACGAATCCACTTATTGATGATGAATTTGACGATAGATTTTCTTTGCTTATTAAAAATTGGAATGAAATTAGAAAAATTAATGAACATACTAAAATAAACTTGTTTTTCATATCCTCCTCGAAAAAAAACTAATTTATGTATAATACGAATACAACAAAAAAAAGTTCAGATTATTCTTTTGCATATTTTTTTGATGTAAACGTAATTATGGAATATATATTATATGAAAAATCATAACACATTGAAAAATATAATTAAAAGGTAATAAGTTCTAAAATTCAAAATAAAATGTTACGAATAATTTTTAAAAATATTTTTAATCGTTATGTCAAATGTTGAAATAATTATTATATTTGTAATTAATTGATATAACGATAATTAATATTTGAAAAAGTCAAATGTTAAAAACCGAGATGTCAAATGTTGAAATAAAATTCATATAATGATGGAACCGAAATTTGTTCATTATGATTTAAAATTAATAGAGCCAGCTTTTGGTTCTAACCTTACTGATTTGATAATTGAACTGGATTATCTTAGAAAAAAGCATCTTAGAGGAACTACACACCCTAAAGTATTTTATCAGTTAAAACATATTTTTCATACATTAGAAAGTATATCTTCAGCAAGAATTGAAGGAAATAATACTACTATAGCTGAATATATCGAAACAAAAATTAAAAACAATGAAAATAAGCCACAAAGCATAAAAGAAATTCAGAATATTGAAAATGCTATGACTTTTATTGAGGAAACAATAAAAGAAAACCCAATTAATAAAGCATACATAAGTCATCTTCATAAACTAATTGTGGAAGGATTAACAACTCCACCTGAAGGAGAAGGCGACAGGACGCCCGGTGTTTATAGAATGCAAAACCCAATTATTGCTCATTCTACTCATCTTCCACCGGATTTTACATCTGTAGATAGCTATATGGAAGAGCTATTCAGTTTTATTAACAAAGAAGACAAACCTAAATATGATTTACTAAAAGCAGCTATAGCTCATCATCGCTTTGTTTGGATACATCCTTTTAGCAATGGAAATGGTAGAACAGTTCGTCTTTTAACTTATGCAATGCTCATTAAGAATGATTTTAGCTCATATACAGGTAGAATAATAAATCCAACTGCTGTTTTTTGTAATAATAGAAATCAATATTATTTAAATTTAGCAAAAGCAGATACTGGCAATGAAAATGGGATTCTTGCCTGGACTGAATATGTTTTATCGGGTTTAAAATTAGAATTAGAAAAAATTGATAAGTTAACTGATTATGAATATTTAAAAAAGGAAATTTTATTGCCTACTATAAAATATTCTATTGAAAGAAAGTTTATTACTGATAGCGAAGCAAGCATTCTGAAACTATGCATTGAAAAGCAACTTATCCAGGCAGCAGATTTAAAAAGTATTTTTCAAACAAAATCTAATTCAATGATTTCAAGAGAAATAAAAAAATTGGTTGAAAAAAATATGCTAACTCCAGAAAAAGAAAATTCACGCAAATATGTAATTAGATTTGATAATAATTATCTTTTACGAGGAATATATAAAAATCTTGGAGATAAAGGTTTTTTACCTTCTTTAGAAACTTATTAAACTAAATTTATGAAAACACTAATAATTTATTTAATCTTATTGTCTTGCATTATAACTGCCTGCACTATCAGCAATTATATTATAAATTAGAGTGCAAAGCGATGATTTTTTTATTGAAGCATAATAAATGGGTGGCAACTTCTGTTATTCCAGTTAAGGAAAAATTAATGAGCTATGAGACTTGGCCTGATATAATTCTATCAATTACTCTTCAGGAATTTACATTTAAATAAAATTTAAATTTGATTATTATAAAAGAATTCAATGCAAATACACAACGAACTTGGATTTATTCGGATTGCAGCAGTTTCACCAGAGGTAAAAGTTGCTGATATCACATTTAATAAAATTGAAATAATTGAGCAAATAAAGATTGCATATAAAAAGCAGTGCCAAATAGTTCTGTTTCCTGAACTGGCTGTTACAAGCTATACCTGCGGTGATTTATTCTTTCAAAACACTTTGCTCAAAAAGTCATTAGCAGCTGTTGAAGAAATCGCATTAGTAACTGAAAAGTTGAACTGTATAGTAATTTTGGGAGCTCCACTTGTCGCTAATAATATGCTGTTTAATTGTGCTTTTGTTCTGGCAAATGGAGAAATACAAGGAATTGTTCCAAAAACATACATTCCCAACACAAATGAATTTTATGAAAAAAGATGGTTTTCTTCAGAATTTGGAAGAATATCAGATGAGATTTATTCAGGAAATAAAAAAATACCTTTTGGAGCTGATTTATGCTTTTCTATAGAAAATATTTCAAACTTAAAATTTGGCGTTGAAATATGCGAGGATTTATGGGCTGTAGAGCCGCCAAGCAGCCAACTTTCACTGACTGGAGCAAACCTAATATTTAATCTTTCAGCAAGCAATGAAGTTCTGGGAAAGCATCAATATCGTAAGCAATTAGTTATTTCTCAATCGGCACGGACTCTATCAGCATATATATATGCTTCTGCCGGAACTGGAGAATCCTCAACCGATTTATGCTTTTCAGGCAGCTTGCTTATCGCTGAAAATGGAATTCTATTAAATGAAGGGAAAAGGTTTAATTTCAATTCACAAATGGAAATAGCTGATATTGATTTTGAAAAACTTAACAGCGAGCGGCTAAAAAACTCTTCATTCGCTGCTGCTCCAAGAAACAAATTATTCAGAGAAGTTTCAATTAAATTAAAACTACGAAAAAAAGTAGATAAAATTGACACTATAGTTTCATCTCAAAATAAAATTAAGTTATATAGAAAAGTTAGCCCTACTCCTTTTATTCCACAGGAAAGTGATAGAGCAGCAGTTTGTAAGGAAATATTCAATATGCAGTCAACGGCACTGGCAAAGCGAATTCAGCATACACAATCAAAAACAATAGTGCTGGGCGTTTCCGGTGGTTTAGATTCAACTCTAGCACTGATTGTTGCTTTCAAAACTTTTGAAATGCTCGGATTAGATAAGAAAAACTTAATAGCTGTTACAATGCCCGGATTTGGAACAAGCAAACGAACTAAAACCAATGCAGAAGAAATATCAAAACTTCTTGGCGTAAAATTACTTGTGATTCCAATTGAAAAAGCTGTCAAGCAGCATTTTGAAGATATTGGACATAATCCGGAACTAAAAGACATTGTTTATGAAAACGCACAGGCACGAGAGAGAACGCAGATTTTAATGGATTTAGCTAATAAGTACAATGGTTTCGTATTGGGTACTGGCGGCCTTTCCGAACTTGCTCTCGGGTGGTGCACTTATAATGGCGACCATATTTCGATGTATGGCGTAAATTCTGGCATTCCGAAAACATTGATTAAATATATTATTGAATGGGCTGCTCTCGAAGAATTTGAAAAAAATATTGCCGATATTTTGCTCAATATAATTGAAACTCCGATTTCTCCAGAACTTCTTCCAACTGAAAATGGTGAAATAGTTCAAAAAACTGAAAAAGAAATTGGGGATTACATTTTAAATGACTTCTTTTTATACTACTTTTTCCGTTTTGGATTTTCTACGGAAAAAATACAATTCCTTGCTGAAATTGCTTTTGAAAATATATATAAAACAAGTGAAATCACAAACTGGCTTACTCAATTTTACAAACGATTTTTTACGCAACAGTTTAAGCGTTCCTGTTTGCCAGACGGAGTAAAAATAGGTTCTGTTTCACTTTCTCCGCGGGGAGACTGGCGGATGCCTAGTGATGCTTCATTTACCGAATGGGTATAAGTCCAGAACTACTGGACACATAACGAAAAAAAAAGAGTTAGAATGTTTGCTTTGTAAAGAATGATTCCGCAAATTATAACAAAAAGTATGTCATTCTGAACGAAGTGAAGAATCTCAAACTCTGTGGTAGCAATGACTTGTGAGATTCTTCACTTCGTTTCGTAATGACATCTTTACTTTTGTCAGTCATTCTGAGGCGAATATAAACGAAGACGTTT
>CAZCLJ010000230.1:0-7466 GCA_964499465.1 uncultured Hyphomicrobiales bacterium | reverse complement strand
ACATCCGTCAGAATGACAAACTACGATGTCATTGGTAACGAAGTGAGAAATCTCAAGTTTCGTGTTAGAAAAGACTTGTCAGATTCCTCACTTCGTTTTAAAAATGACATCTTTACTTTTATACTGCAAACTTTACGAAAGTTAAGAAACTTTCGCAAAGTTTTGTAAGATTTTATACTTTTATAAAGTTTCTTAACTTTGCAAAAGTTAAAAAATCAAACTATCCCAATTTTCTAATCTTTCTAAAATTATGTCATCTCAATTATTGTAAATCTTTGCTTTATCTTTTATTCATATTCAAAATTAGTTAATACCTCTAAAAGTGAATTTTCAACTCCTTTATAAAATCCAACGTTAGGTCCATTAAAAATAAAAGAGAAAAATAAATATTCTCCATTTAAAAGTATAACTCTACCTGAAAGAGAGCTAACATTTCTATGAGTACCTGTTTTTGCTAATACTCTGTTTGAAGCAGAAGATTTTGCAAGCCGTCTTTTAATTGTGCCATCAACACCAGCAACTGCCAATGAATTGAAGAATTTTTCAGAAAAAGAAGATTTATTGGCATCTATTAGAAGATGAACAAGCATATCAGCTGTTACTTTTGTTTGCCTTGCTAAGCCAGAGCCATCGTTAATAGCACAGTTATCAAAAGGAATATGGTTGTTTTTCATTGTTGTTGCAATAAGTTCCTGTGCAGAAATTATATTTTTTATATCCCTGTTGCTAACAGCACCAATAGTTTTAAAAAGAGTTTCTGCAAGCCAGTTGTCGCTGTCTTTATTAACTATATTAATTACTTCAAAAATATCTCTTTTTACTGATGCTACTTTAGTAAAACTATGCTTTAGATTGTCCATTTCCTTAACTGAATAGCTTCCGTTTACTTTTATACCCAATGCTTTTAATCTGTCTTTTAAACTTCCTGCAGCAACAAGGGAAGGATTTTTTATATAATGAGAATAAGATGTAGATTGATTTTTGGTTAAATTGCCACTTACATAAAAAATTTGAGTCCCATCTTTATTAATTTTTGTAGAAACACTTATGGTATTTACATTACGGGTAATCACCTTCTTTTTCTTCTTTTTTCCTCTTGTTGTGGTACTTTGTCCAACTGTTTTTGCCTTAATCACGACTTGAAAAGCAGGTGAATTGGGGAATACCTGAGCTGTTACTTTATTTCCTACTTTTGAACTTGCTTTAACCAGAACTGTGGCAATGTTTTTTTCTAAACTAATGCTGGTTATCGGTGGAGTTGATTGGACGATGTCTTTATCGGAACTGTATTGTATTCTTTCAGTTTCGTAATCAAAAAAAGTAGGGTCGCTGTAAATATTTCCTTTAATTTCTTTAACACCAAGTTTATATATTTGTTCTGCCAATACTTCCAAATCATTTATAGAAAGAAGCCCATCTCCTTTCCCGAATAAATAAATGTTACCATTTAATATTTTTGTGATTGTATCTGCATCTGTATATATATCTGTATTTAAAGTGTAATCCTGTCCGAAGTTTTTGAGTAGTGTATATGTTGTTACCAACTTGGAATTCGATGCCGGGACAAGCGATTGTTCTATATTCTTTTTATATAGATATTTATTTAGCTTCGGAGAATAAATTCCAATTGCATATTTGGTTTTACTTAAGTATTTATTTGATAATATCTTGTTTATATCTTCACTTAATTGGGGAAGTGAAATACTATTTTTTTCAATATTGTTCTTTTTTAAAGCAGGAGGAGTAGCATTTCCATTCCATTGAAATAAGGTATTTGATATAAGAAATGTAAGTAAAACGAAATATAAAATGTATGTTCTTTTCATAATGATTGCTAATAAATCTGTTCTTTAAGCTGCTGCTATATAATATAATTTAAAACTTCAGAACTCCTGCAACCTCGTAGTTTTTTTTCGCAGTCTTGTCATTCCGAAACGAAGTGAGGAATCTCACAACTAATTGCTACCACAGAACTTGAGATTTCTCACTTCGTTTCGAAATGACACATTATCCGGGTAATTTGCGCAATTGTTCTTTACGAGGCAAATCTTCTAACACCTTTATTTTCGTTATGGGGTCAGGACTTCTGATACTAAACTTTCGCAAAGTTAAGTAACTTTACGAAAGTGGAAGAAAATTAGTCATGCTTTCAACTTGCTGATAGTATGACTTACAGACGAATGCATTTGGGTTTGCACAAATGTAAAAGCGAGCAAGTTCGCTTTTTTTCCAAGATGGAATCTGACATCTTTTTTATGAAAACTAATGAAATACAGAACAGCACTAAGAAATCCCCCCTACCCCCCTTTTTCAAAGGGGGGTAGGGCAGGGATGATACGTTCTTATATTTTATACCACAATTCTTATTCCCCTCTTGAGAGGGGACAAAGGGGTGTGTTCTTTCTTTCTTGTTACATCTGAAGCAATATCAAGGAGATATACTATTATAAGCATAAATTTTCTATTTATTCAGAAAGTACTTTTTAGATAAGAAAAAAAGAACACACCCCTGCCCCCAGGGCTGATACGTTCTTTATTGCCATACGATCAACAAGTTGATAGTATGGCTTTAAGTTTTATGTGCTTTATTTTTAAAGAAATAATTATATGATGTTCGATTAATAGAATGATTGAATAAGTGAAAATATTTTATAAGTAGCATCAAAATTTAAATTATTTTCTAAAAAGCAGTAAGAAATTGCCAAAAGCCATACTATCAACTTGTTGATCGTATGGCTGGAAAGAGTATTTCAAAGAACGTATCAACCCTGGGGGGTAGGGGGGATTTTGACTTTCTATTTTCATAAGCCCTTATTAATTAATGTCATCTCCATTTAAATAAAGGTCTTACTTTATCTGGGGTTACCAATGACATCTTTGCTTTTACCCTACCAAACTTTGCGAAAGTTCAAAAAAATCTAAACCTTCTAATCTTTCTAAACCTTATGTCATCTCCATCTAAATAAAGCACTTGCTTAATGTTAAACTTCTGAAAAAAGTTTTTTATTTTTCCAATAATTATTTTTCAAACATAGTAACAGTAAAAGTAGAGCCAACATCTGGCTGACTTTGAACGCTGCAAGTGCCATTGTAAAGCTCAGCAATTTTTTTAACGGTGGAAAGCCCAAGCCCACTACCCAGAATATCTTTGGTTTTTGGATTCTTTATTCTGACAAATTCTTTAAAGAGCTTAGTAATTTCTTCTGCGGACATACCAATACCGGTATCTTTCACTTGAATTATCAGTTTATTGTCTTCTTTGTTAATATAAATATCAACTTGCCCGTTATCGCGGTTATATTTTATTGAATTAGAGATTAAATTGTTTAAAATAATTTCCATTTCTAAGTTATCAGCTTCAAATTCAATAGATGGTTCGCAATTAAGATTTAAAGTAACATTCTTTTTTTCAGCATCATTTTTCAGAACATCAAGAGAATTTTTAATAATTGCAACAATATCAATAGTTTTTAGTTCACGTTGTCTTTGACCTGATTCAATCTTTGTCATTTCAAGTAAATCATAAATAAGCTTTCTCATTTGCTCGGTGCGGATAATCATTCTATCGACCATTTGCTCATAATCGGCAATGTTTTCGCCTGCGGAGCGGTCTTTTAGCATATAAAGATAGCCATCAATAGAGCTCAACGGAGCTTTTAGCTCGTGTCCCAGAACAGAAATGAACTGGAAGCGGATTTGCTTGCGTTCTTCACTTAACTTTTTTAACTGACGTGCTAAAATGACGTTCTGGGCTGCTTTGGTTACTGATTTTCTAAGTTCAGCAGGAGTAAAAGGTTTGGCAAGAAAATCGAATGCACCCGATTTAACTGCACTTACTGCGGTTTCAAGAGAAGCAAATGCGGTAATCATTATCGTTAGCATTGATTCAGATTTTGAACCAACTTTTTCAAGAAGTTCTAAACCACTCATTCCGGGCAATTTATAATCTAACAGCAATAAGTCGTATTGATTTGCTGTAATTTTTTCATAAGCTTCTTCTGCAGATTCTGCTATTTCTACATTGAAATTAATGACATCTTCTACATCTGGCAATTGTAGTTTAAAATGACTTAGAGTTCGGGCTATACCAGTTCGCATCCCAAATTCATCATCTACTGCCAATACATTTATTTCATTCATTTCTTTTTTAAATATGTTTTTAAAAATAATTCAAAATTACAAAAAGATTTTGGAAAAAACTTTAATTTGTCTTACTATCTTCAAATTTGTTTTCTTTTTGAAATTTGTAATAAATGTTTAATATCTTAACTTACATCAAAATGAATAACTCACCTTACGCTTTGGCGATTTAATATTAAAATCTCTTGTTAATTTTTAAAATATAATTCTTAGTGTTCTTAGTGAAATACTTTGTGTTCTTTGTGGTTATTTTTTTTAACACAAAGGGCACAAAGTATTTCACTAAGAACACAAAAAGGAATATTTTAAAAAGCAATACTTCTCAACTTAAAAGTACTTACTATAAAATTTATAACAAGTATTTTGCATAAAATAAGCAATAAACAACCAAGAACACACCTGCTCATCTCAAGAGTAATGGCACTTGAATAGAGGAAATTATTTGTGTTTTACTTCATAATGACAAAAATATATATTTATTAGAGTGTCATTCCGAAACGAAGTGAGGAATCTCACAACTCATTGCTACCACGAAACTTGAGATTTCTCACTTCGTTTCGAAATGACAGATAAAATTATTTTATTTTAATTTGTTCTAAGTAAACAATTTATCCTCGTTCTTTATTATTTTATCTATTCAAGTGACATTAATCTCAAGAGGGGAATGCGTAAGATGAATAAATAAATAAATTTATTTTTTCGTTTTATTTGTAACTAAAATTTATTAATTTGTGTCTGAATAAAAATTAATTAAAATATTCATTTACTTGAGGAGGTAAAATGAAACGCTTTTTCTTTTCAGTTTTTATTTCAGTTCTACTTTTTGTAATAAGTTCAAACGCTCAGATTTTCGAAAAAATTAAAGTCGGAGAAGTATGGAATGAGGCAATTGTTGCCAACAAAGAAATTATATCAAATTCAAAATTTGTACTATTACAAACAGTAAACGGATATGTTAATCTTGGTGGTTTACCTGTAAATGTCTCTTTTGATATAAATACTGGTGCTTCTGAAGCTTGGGCTTTTATATCGGTTGATTCTGTAGATACTACTCATTTTGCTAGTACTTTTGTTTTTAAACAAAAAGATGTAGGATATTTTTTCATAAAAAGAGAAGAATATAATCTTGATTTAAAAGACAAAATGTCGGAGTATAAAGCAATACCTGAAGATTATGTATTTGATAGCGATACTTTTGCAAATGTATTAAGAGCAAATCAGGACTTTATGGATTTCTATAACAAAAATCAACCATTTGATTATCTCGGTATTGATTTTTTTATTAATTCGCTTTTTGAAGAAGTTAATGTTGACGAACCCTATTGGCTAATTAATATTCGTAAGCAAGAGAAATATCATGCTTGCATAGTCCAAGGTTTTACTGGTGATATATTTTGTGAAGGAAGTGATACTTATGTAAATGAAAACTTATTTTATACTATTGACGATTATCTGATTTTTCCAAATCCAGCAAGCGAAATGGTTTATATGAATCTTCCAGAGCCAATAAGTAATCTAAGAATAATGAATATTTTTGGTGAAACTGTAAAGGAATTTTCAATTGCTGAAATCAATGATTTTAATTCTAATCAGAAATTTTCATTCGGAACAGGAGAATTTGCTACCGGAATTTATTTTGTAATCATTGACAATAGAATCTCAAAGAAATTTGTGATAGAACGATAAATCTTTTACATAACAATTTTGTAAAGAATATTTTCGCAGTTAGCAAATATCCTTCTATTAGTTATTGGTCATTCGTCATTCGTCATTAGTATATAACTACTAATAACGAATGACGAATAACTAATGACCTGTTGGAAATATTTACATTTAAATTTAACATCTTATTATAAAATATGCGAAATATCAAACTACTTGGCATCAGGTGTTTTGAATTTATATAAATAAAATAATTTTTCAACAAAAATAAAAAGAGAATAATTATGAATATATCAAATCGGGTAGGACAAATCGAAAAATCAGCAATTCACGAAATGACAAGATTATCGAAACAATACGATGATGTTGCATTTCTGTCCTGGGCAAAACCAACAACCGGAACTCCAAAGCATATTAACGATGCAGTAATTTCAGCAATTGAAAAAGGATTAACCGGCGGATATTCTCAAAGTGAAGGATTACCTGAATTAAGAGAAGAAATTGTCAAAAAACTTAAACGGGACAACAATATTATTGCAAAGCCGGAAGAATTATTGGTTACAGTAGGAGCAGTCGAAGGACTTCTTGCTTCGGTTCTTAGTATAATTGACCCCGGCGATGAAGTTATTTTGCCAACTCCTACCTATTCTACTCATATTGCACAAGTTATAATTGCGTCTGGCACTCCGGTATTTGTTCCCTTGCTTGAAGAAAATAATTACAAATTAGACATTGACGGAATAAGAAAAGCAATTACTAAAAAGACAAAAGCTATAATGTATTGTAATCCTAACAATCCCACCGGAACTGTTTTTTCAGAAATTGAATTGCGTGAATTATCGAAATTAGCTTTGGAAAATAATTTGACAATAATTACTGACGAAGCTTACGAATATTTTACTTTTGACGGAATAAAGCATTTTAGTATCGCTTCAATACCGGAAATAAAAGACAACGTTATTACAAATTATACTTTTACAAAAACTTATGCAATGACAGGTTGGCGGACAGGATATTTGCATACTTCCGAGCAAAATATTTTACAAATAAAAAAAGCTCATATTCCTATTGTTATATGCGCCCCAGTGGCTTCGCAATACGCATCTATTGCTGCTCTTAAAGGTAGTCCGGAATGTATTGAAGAATTTCGGCTAAGTTATTTAAAATCTAGAAATTTAATGTGCGAAAGATTAAACCTTTTGGATTCTCATTTTCAATATGTTAAGCCAGAAGGTTCATATTTGATGTTTCCTAAAATTCTTGGTAAGCAAGGCGAGGATTCATTAGATTTTTGCAAAAAGTTATTAGCAGAAGTAAAAGTTTCTGCTACTCCCGGAGTTGCATTCGGCCCAACTGGTGAAAGCCATATCAGATTATCTTTTTGCGTTTCCGAAGACACTATTAATAAAGCTTTCGATAGAATAGAAATATTTCTGAAGAAATAAATCGAAAATTATTGAACTCCTAACTCTCTGAACAAAATAAAGGAGTTAGTTGGTTTGCTTCGAAAAGAACAATTGCGCAAATTACATAGAAAAGGTGTCATTTCGAAACGAAGTGAGAAATCTCAAGTTATGTGGAAACAATGAGTTGTGAGATTCCTCACTTCGTTACCAATGACATCTTTTTAGTCATTCTGGCGTATGTCAGCACCTGTCTTGCTT
>CAZCLJ010000229.1:0-7481 GCA_964499465.1 uncultured Hyphomicrobiales bacterium | reverse complement strand
GAAAATATATTAAATAATATTACGTAAAATTGGGAGAGTTAGAGATTAATTATTGGTCATTAGTTTGTAACTACTAATAACGAATGACCTATTTGAAATATTTACATTAAATATAACTTCATTAGTAAAATATGCGAAATAGCAAACTACGTGGCATCAGGAGTTCTGAAACTCTTGTTACCACCTAAACATGTATAATAAAATATAGATGTGCTACATCTCGGGGATGTAGGACATCTTTTTCTTTTTATCAAGTATTGTAGTTACAACGTCTTGTGAGATTTCTCACTTCGTTTAGGAATGACATCTTTTTTATAAAACCAATGAAATACAGAACAGCACTAAGCCCCCCCCCTACCCCCCTTTTTCAAAGGGGGAAATTACAAAGAAAATTCTTCTCCCCCCTTTGAAAAAGGGGGGTAGGGGGGATTTCTTCAATTCTATTTTCATAAGAACTTATTAATATATCTCATCTCCATTAAAATGAAACACTTGCTTTATAAGGGGGTTCGGAATGACAACTTTTCTGGATAATTTGCGCAATTGTTCTTTACGAGCATAATCTCATAACTCTTTTATTTTCATTATGCAGTCTGGTGTTCTGATATTGAGATAAATTGAATTTTAAAACTTCACTTATTATTTTTGAGTAAAATTTTTTAATATATTGATGTTATCCATAAGCATCTTTGACATAATTGACATTTTGATATTAGAAATAACTGCATCAAGAGTTTTAAAATTTTTGTCCCATGGGTCAATATATTCTTTATACAAATCATAAATTTCGCCTACAGCAAGGTCTAAATAGTATAACTTCTCTTTCTTTTTATCTTTTTTAAGAATAACATCAGAATACATTTCGCGAGCTTCCTTGATTTGTTCCTGCTGTTCTTCTGAGAAAGCTTCCAAAAACATTAATGAATTGTCAACTAAAATATATTCTTTAAAAGGATTCTTTTTTAACACATAATCGGTTGAATATAAACTGCTAAAGATATGTATATTAAAAGTTTTTCTAATATTTATACTTTTATTTGTAACAGTAGATTTGTTGACTTTAAAATATTCACATAATTCATCTAAAGAAATATATGGCTTAAATCCTTTGTCAAAAAGATAATTTATTGCTCCAATAGCACTAATAATAGCAGCAGCCCAAATATTCTGATTTCCTTTTTCTAAGTTGAAATCATTGTCTAAATACATTTCATTTAGTAAGAACTTGCATAACTTGTAATATTCTCTATTAAGTTTTTTCTTGCAAAAAACTTTTATAGATTCAAGCATTTGCTCTACTTTATCCGGATAAAAATCAAATTCTTTTCCCATAATATTTTTGTTTTAATTTTCTTGTGATAATATATTTACAATTAATGAAGTAGTAATTTTAAAGCAAAATACATCAAAAGAAGTAGTTTTAAAAGAATCAAAATCAAAAAATTTCTTATAAGTTTTATGTGGTTCTGTTACAATGGGTAAAATCTTTATTATTTTAGGGTCTTTTTTACCCCTTTTTAATATTACATCTGTATAACATTCTCTTTCAAATTGAATTTTTTGTTGAATCTTAGTTGGTAAATTAGATAAATGAATAAGTTCATCATCTAATATAACTAAATCTTTTAATGGACTATTCTTAATTATTCTTTCAATAGAGTAAAAAGAATTTAAATAATGAATATCCAATAACTCCCGTATTTGCTTTTCTTTATTTAAAGCTGTTGAACTATCAACTTTAAAATAATCAAATATATCATCTTGAATTATAAATGGCTTATAATTTTTATCAAATGTAAAATTTATTGTGCAGATAGCTAATACTATTGAAGCAGACAATAGCTTACTGTCCTCTTTTTCCAAATTAAAACGTCTGACATCTAATAATTCATCTAACAAGAACTTACACAAATCATAGTACTCTCTATTAAGTTTCTTTTTGCAAAAAATCTTTAAAGAAGCAAGCATTTGTTCTACTTTATTCGGATTTTTATTATTATTTTCCATTAAATTAATATTTCTTTTATATTCTTCGGTTTCATTTTTTCTTCTAATGATTTACTC
The DNA here is from genome assembly GCA_964499465.1 of uncultured Hyphomicrobiales bacterium. Lineage (GTDB taxonomy): Bacteria > Bacteroidota > Ignavibacteria > Kapaibacteriales > UBA2268 > JAAYJM01. The sequence goes on along the minus strand of CAZCLJ010000229.1, from coordinate 5,417 downwards.
AAATTAGAAATAAATTCTTCAATGCTTGTTGCTTTCAAATCATTTTTATTAAAAAAGTGCTGATATAAGTAGAATGGTTTTTCCATATAAATTTTAATTTTTACTTTACGTGGGTTATTTTTGTAGTTTTCTAAATAAACTTCCGAACCAAATTTTCTTTTCTCTTTAACTTTTTCAATTATATCTTCCGGAAATTCATCTAATGGAGTAAAAACATCATTATAATAAACATATTTGTGAAAAGGGTTCCTATTCAATATATATGATGTTGAGTATAAGTTGTCAAAATACATTATAAATAATTGTTCTTTAATAAAATCTCCAGTTCTTTTAAAAGATATTATATCTATTGAAAAGTATTCGCTTAATTCTTCGAGTGAAATATATGGTTTAAAGCTATCATCAAACAGAAAATTAATAGAACCAACTATATAAATAATTGAAGCACACAATAGATTTGATTCTTCTTCCTCTATATCATAAGGCCAATCTTCTATTAAGATATCATACAGCAAATCATCACAAAGATCATAATATTCTCTATTAAGTTTTTTCTTGCAAAAAAGCTTAATTGAAGCAAGCATTTGCTCTACTTTTTCGGGATATTTATCATTTATTTCCATTAAATTAATATTTCTTTTATATTTTTTGGTTTCATTTTTTCTTCTAATGATTTACTCAAATTTGAAATAAATTCTTCAAGTCTTGTTGCTTTCAAATCATTTGGATTAATAAATTTCTTATATACGTAGTATGGCTTTACAAAAGAATATTCAATTTTTATTTTATTAGGATTCTTTTTTTTGCTAATTAAAAAAACTTCTGCCCCGTCTTTCCTTTTATCTTTGACTTTTTCAATTATATCTTCAGGAAATTCATCTAATGGAGTTAAAACATCATTATAATAAATATATTTGTGAAAAGGATTCCTTTCATTTAAATATTTTGTTGTGTATAAATCGTCAAAATATTTAATATCTAATTCATTTTTAATAAAACGTCCGTTTATCTTCATTAGTTTAATATCTACTTCAAAATAATCACTCAAATCCTTTTGTGAAATGAACGGCTTGAAACTATTATCGAATAGAAAATTAATAGAACCGACAGCATAAACAATTGAGGCGCACCAAAGATTTGATTCATATTTCTCCATATCAAAAGTCCAATTTTCTAGTACGATATCAAAAAACAAATCATCACATAAATTATAATACTCTTTATTGAGTTGGTCTCTGCAAAAATTTTTAAGATTTTGTTTAATTTTTTTTTCCTTATATGGAGTTATTTTATTAAATCCAATCACTTTAAACCTCAAATTCAGTGTTACAATTAGGACATTTCAAGTATTTTTCCCACTCGCCGCCTTTTTTTCTGAAGCGAGCTTCTATATAGTAATGATGGCAATTAGGACATTCCTTATTGATTGGCTCGTAGTTAGTCAAATAGTCGCATTTTGGATAATTCGAGCAGCCCCAGAATTTCTTCTTGGATTTTGGGCTATAGCGTTCGTTCAAATGCCCTTCTTTGCACTTCGGACATTTTACATTGCTCGAAATCTGTTTAATTCCTTTGCATTTTGGATAATCAATACAGCCGTAGAATTTCCCGTATTTGCTATCGCGAATGACCATTGGTTTTCCACAAATATCGCAGGTAATTCCTTCAGCAATTTCGGGCTCTTTCTTTTCTTCCAGACCATTTTTGGGCAATGGCTTTGTGTTCGTGCAATCAGGGTAGCGTGAGCATCCGAGGAAACGTCCTCTTTTGCTAACTTTAATAACCATTGGAGCGCCGCATTTGTCACAAATTATTTCCGGAATATCATTTTTCCCTTCTGCTTTATCTAATGATTCTTTAAAAGGTCCGTAAAAATCCTTAACAACTTTAAGATAGCTACTATTTCCTTCGGCAATTGTATCTAATTTGGTTTCCATTTCAGCAGTAAAATCCACATTGAAAAGTTCCGGAAAATACTTGATTAACACTTCAACGACTCCAATACCTAATTCTGTTGGAAAAAATGCCTTGCTTTCCAAATAAACATATTTTCTATCAATCAAGGTGCTGATAATTGTTGCGTAAGTGCTTGGGCGCCCAATACCCAGCTCATCAAGTTCTTTGACAATGCTTGCCTCGTTGAAACGTGGTTTTGGTTTTGTCTGATGCTTTTGGTATTTTACTTCATCTAAATCCATTGGAGCTTTTTCTTTTATGTCGGCTGGAAGAATTCCGTTTTCATCTTTTTCGGCTTGAACGTCTTCTTTCAAATCGGCATAAACGATTAGAAAACCTTGAAATTTAACGATTGAGCCGGTTGCTCTGAACACAAAATTATTGCTAGAAATATTTACAGTTGTTTGGTCTAAAAGAGCTGGCGCCATTTGAGAGGCAAGGAAGCGGTTGTAAATCAATTCATAAAGTTTAGCAGCATCTTTATCCAAATACTTCTTCATCTCTTTGGGAGTATATTCAACTGAAGTTGGGCGAACGGCTTCGTGAGCATCTTGCACATTAGATGATTTTGAAGAATATACCGGTGCTTTTGCAGGAAGGTATTCTTTACCGTAAGTGGTTTGAATAAACTCTCTTGCACTGCTTTGGGCATCAGGAGAAATACGCACCGAATCCGTTCTCATATAAGTAATCAAACCGACTGAACCTTCATCTCCGATATTAACACCTTCGTAAAGCGTTTGGGCAAGCGACATTGTCTTTTTGTTTGGAAAGCCAAGACGCTTTGCTGCCTCCTGCTGCAAACTGCTCGTAGTAAAAGGTGCGAGAGGATTGCGTTTGATTTGCTTCTTTTGAATTGATTCAATAGAATATTTTTCTTTTTGAATCCTTTCGATTAAATCCTTTGCCTGGCTTTCATTTTTTATAAAATTCAATGCAGCAAGTTTTTTGTCAATTTGCTTTTGTGCAGCATCGTTTGTTGCACTGGCAGAACCTTCAGGATTTTTTATAGAATTGCCGTCAAAACTTACTAACTTAGCATTTATAACAGAATTTTTTTCAGTAAGGAAAGTTCCGAGAACAGACCAATACTCAATGGGAACGAAAGCTTGAATTTCACTTTCGCGTTCGCAAATCAGACGCAGTGCAACTGACTGGACGCGCCCAGCCGAAAGAGCTTCGCTTGTCTTGTCGAGCATTGCCTTAGAAACGAAAGGAGAAACCTGAAATCCGATTAACCTGTCTAAAACGCGTCTTGCCTGCTGTGCCTGAAAAAGATTGTTATCTATATCGCGTAAACTTTTCAGTCCGTTGTTAATGCCATTTTTTGTAATTTCATTAAAAATAAGTCGTTTTATATTTGAATTTTTTGGTTTTACTTCCTGAGCGATATGCCAAGCAATTGCTTCACCTTCGCGGTCTGGGTCGGTTGCGATTAGCACCTCTTCTGCATTTTCTGCTTGTGTTTTCAATCGCTTAACTATTTCTGATTTCCCGCGAATCACCTGATACTTCGGTTCAAAATCTTTGTTTATATCAACGCCAAGTCCGAATTTAACCAAGTCTTTTATGTGTCCAACAGATGCTTCTACAATGTAGTCTTTTCCAAGATATTTATTTATTGTTTTTGCTTTTGATGGTGATTCTACTACTACTAATTTCTTTTTTGCCATTTTTTATTATTACTTATTATAAATTGTTAAATGAAATTTTTATACTATTTTGAAAAATGTAACGTCAAAACTTTTAAAAATAACATTTTTTTTAAAAAATTTTTTATTTTTCTTTCATTAGTTTATGGAGTTTTTATGGGATTATTAGTAGGTCAAACCGCACCTAAATTCAAAGGGGCAGCACTTCTTGGCGGAGATGCAACTTCTTTTTCGCCGGCAAATGCGTTCAAAGAAATTTCATTAGACGATTATAAAGGCAAATGGGTAGTTCTTTTCTTCTATCCTCTTGATTTTACTTTCGTTTGCCCAACAGAATTAGAAGAATTCGGAAAAAATTATGAAGAATTCAAAAAGTTAAATTGCGAGGTAATTGCCTGCTCTACTGACAGCCAATTCTCTCATCTTGCATGGAGAAGCAGCCACCCCGGTTTAAGGAAACTGCCCTACCCAATACTTGCCGACTTTACCCGCGAAACTGCGAAAGCTTACGAAATTTTAAAAGAAGAAACCGGTTACGCTCTTCGGGGACTTTACATTATTGACCCAATTGGAATTTTGCAATACACTATCATTCACCCTGAAGCAGTTGGTAGAAATTCCAAAGAAGTATTGAGAGTACTACAGGCATTGCAAACTGGAAAGCAAACTCCCTGCAACTGGGAAGCCGGCAGCGATACGCTGAATTAATAAAGAAGAGTTCTAAATATTCAATTAATATTATCATTCCGAAACGAAGTGAGGAATCTCAAGTTTAGTGGTAGCAATGACTTGTGAGATTTCTCGCTGCGATTACCAATGACATCGCTACTTTTACTCTGCAGAACTTCTTGAACCAGATGTCCTACATTTTGCAGATGTAGGACATCTTTATCTTATGTCATCTCTATTTCAATAAAGCACTTACTTCATTTTGGGGTTCGAAATGACATAATATAATAAGTCTTTTAACGAATTATTACATTAGTATTATTTCTAATAATAGAAGTAGAAATCATTTACTGTCTTTGAAATTTATTCCGTAGGAATTATATATTTGTAACAGAAACAGCCCTTGACTGTCCTTATCCCGTTAGGGATTCTATATTAAAAGCATTTATATATTTAATTCCTACGGAATAAAAAAACTCGAAAAGAAAGCATTGTTACAAATATCAAATCCCTACGGAATAAGTAGAATAGCAGAACGTTTTAAAGATGTGAGTAATAAATAGTTTAAAAGTAAGAGAAAGAGGAGTTTTTTTGTTTTTAAAGGTTCAATATTATGAATTCCACTGTAATAGATAGAGTCATTACAACTGAACCTACTGCTATCAATGCGTGGGTTAAAAATCGAATGGTGTACATCGAATTAACAGATTTTAGGATAATTGCTTTTCCTGCTGACAGGTTCCGGTTATTAAAGGATGCAACTGATGACCAGCTTCAAAAAGTTGAACTGCGCCTTAATGGATTGGCATTAAGATGGGAGGAATTAGACGAAGACATTACTATAAAAGGAATTATAGAAGGAAGATTTCAATTATACTAATAGGGCGAAAAAAATAGCCCTCAATAATAGAAGCAATTGATTTACGAAAATGGAAATTTCGTAAGGTAGCAAAAAGCTACAAACAAAATTAAGAACTCCTTATGCCTCGTAGTTTGCTATTTCGCAGTCTTGTCATTCTGAAACGAAGTGAAGAATCTCACAACTCATTGCTACCACAGAGCTTGAGATTCCTCACTTCGTTCCTAATGAACCACTTCGTTTTTTTTAGCACGTAACTATATGTATAACAAATACTAATA